>DASWNK010000001.1:0-13041 GCA_036399275.1 Bacteroidia bacterium
TAGAAGATTGCTTCGGCAAACAGCATGAGCACAATATTTTTACTGCCGACTAAGAAAGAAGCCGAATCGGCGCTGTTGCCATAATTCGTATTGAGGGTAAATCCAAGGTTGGTAAAGAAGGCTTTCGATATTGCGACGTCCTTCACCGGTAAGTTGATCCACAGGTCTTTTGTCATAGTGATTTTTTTTATGTTATGCTGTGTTTATTCAAATATTATTCCTGCTTCTTTTTTTCATCTTTCCAATGATCAGGCTTTTATTCCTATCACCAACATGTCATCCAGCTGCTCTAAATTCCCTTTCCAATTAGTAAAATTGTCGGAAAGGATTTTCTCCTGTTCTGCCATTGTTTTTTCCTGTATCGAGAGGATGAGCTCTTTCATAGTACTGTATTTATATTTTTTGCCTTTTGGACCGCCGAACTGGTCAGCATATCCATCTGAAAAAATATAGAATCGGTCGCCTTTGCTAAAAGGCATTTGATGCAAATGAAATGGCAGGTCTTCTCCTTTGAAATATCCTATCGGACGCTTGTCGGCTTTATATTCTTCCAGTTTATTGTCGCGGATTATCCACAAAGGGTTGTTGGCACCGGCATATTCCACGATGCTTTTTTTGTCGTCGAATGCAAGCACGGCGATGTCCATTCCGTCTCTTGATTCTCCGTCGGCCCCGGTTTGTTTAAGTGAATGGATGATTCTGTTTCGAAGCTCGTTGAGGATTAACTCCGGTGAAGTGATGTTGCGCTCATTCACGATCTCGTTCAGAAAAGCATTTCCGATCATGCTCATGAGCGCGCCCGGTACTCCGTGTCCGGTACAATCTACTGCAGCAATGATACGCTTTCCATTCTTTTCCGCGAACCAATAAAAGTCTCCGCTCACAATGTCTTTAGGCTGAAAAAGAACAAATGCATCAGGAAACAAACGGTGTTTAATTTCCATGGCGGGCAGCATCACTTCCTGAATGCGCTTTGCATAATTAATACTGTCGGTAATGTCCCGGTTCTTTTCTTCAATGATTTGTTTCTGAAGACGGGTAAGGCGGATTCGTTTGAGGAGCATGACTGAGAAGAAAAGAAATAATAGCAGTGCAAGGCTGACGCCGGCAATTATAATTTTTTGTGTGAAAGCGGCCGCGCTTGTTTCCGCGTCCTTTTTTTCCTGCAATAGTTTTTCTGCTTCTTGCTGTTTGTCGAAATTATATTGCATCTGCAATTGCACGATCTTTTCCGTATTCTCTTTGTTGTTGAGGCTGTCGCGATAATTAATATACAACTGGTAATCGCGGAATGCTCTTTTATAATCTCCTTTAATGCTGTCGAGTTGTGAAAGCCCGCTATAACCTTGCATTAGCCATTCGTTGTTTCCGATTTCATGGGCAAGCGCCAAACCTTTGTCATAATACCGCTGTGCTTCTTCGTTGTTTTTTAAATAGGTATTCACCTGGCCAATGTTGAGGTAACAGGCAGCAATTGCATCCTTGTTACCCAGTTCTTCTGTTATTTTGAGCGCTTCATTAAAATCGAGCAATGCAGAAGGGTAGTCACCCATCATCTGATGAACGATGCCGATATTGTTCCAGGCATTCACCATCCCGTCCTTTTCATTTAGTGCGCGTTTTATTGTTAATGAAGCAGTATAATTCTCCAGTGCCTTATCAAAATCATTCAGAACTATATAAATATTTCCGATCCCTAGGTAAACGGACGCGATGCCATTCTGATCTCCCAGTTCACGGCGGATTTTAAGAGAGAGGTTGTAGTTTTTAAGGGCATCATCGCTTCTTTCCATATTGGAATACGTATTTCCAATGCTCAGGTAAACGGAGCCCATTCCTTCTTTGTTGCCCGATTTTTCACGCATTTTAAGCGCGGTCAACAAGTCGCTCAGTGCTTCGGGATGCTTACGTGTAAGGTTGTAAATACCGCCCCTGATGACCAAAGCCCGGGAGCCTTCTTTTTCCATCCCATATTTCTGAGCAATCGTGATGGCTTCAGTTACTTTTTTTATCGCCAGGTTATAATCGGCAGTCTTTTTGTATTTATTTGCGAGATCGTTGAGGACTTTGACTTTGCTGCTGTCGTGTTTTTGGTGCAACAACAGATTCTCAAGTGAGTCGACTGCAGAATCTGTGTCTTGCAATAAGTTTTGAGCAAAAGCATGATCAGGTATGCATACGAGCAGAAATAAAAGAAGTGCTGAATGGAGTAGTAGTTTCATAGATTAATAGTGCCTTACCAAATGTACTTTTTAAGCGGCATATATCCAAATGGCCTGGGGACACTAGTAGAGTAATTGATGACCATAGATTATTTTTCTTTCGCACGAAAATCAAATCCGCCTTTTCTCAAATTTATTCCGTATTCAAGATAGGCTTTGAGGCAAGCCAGGAAATTTGCCCAGCCTTCTGTATTTCCTTTCAGCCATGCGATCCCTTTTTCATCATTCTCCCTGCTTTTTTCTGTAACAGTAACCACTGTTGCATTGGTATCATAAGGCGCTAATGTTATTTCTACGAGGAGCGCTTGTCCGTCCGCATCCCAATAATAAGAAATGTATTTATCTCTTATTACTTCCTGAACACGTATCGGCACATTCATATCAAATTCGGGGAAGCGCCAAATAAGCTCTCTGCCTTCGTCCATTCTCCCACTGCTTTCGGAAATAAAATAGTTTGCCATCTGTGCAGGATCAACAATGGCTTCGAACACCAGGTGTACCGGTTTCATAATTTGAAGGGAGGCTTTTATTTCAAGGGTTTGTGGTTTCATAAGAAGGCTTTTAGATCAATCAATTTTCTATCTAAGTTTTCGTCCAGCTGGATAGTTCCACAAAATAAGAATTATTTTCTGATGTACTTAAAATCATGACCGCAATCAAAGCAATGACATTCCCTGCTCATGAATGGCAAGGGGAAACCGAGCAATAGCACAGAGATGGCGAATGCCTGTGCGGTAAGCCGTGGTTGGGAAACTTCTGAGGAGCCGCAAGAGGGGCATATTATTTCACTTCCTTTTTTTTCTTTATCAGCATGGGCTGTTACAACATTGTTTATGCCTTCCTGAATAATCGCCTCAGCTCTTTCCAGATCGCTTTCTCTTACCTGAAGCTTTACTCCACCAATTGCATTGGAATAAAAGGGATTGACCTGAACCGTCAGCTCATCTTTAACGAAGCATTCGATTCCTTCCGACTTGAGGCGCCCACGGATGATCGCTACTTCATGGGGATAAGAATAAGTTCTGATGGTTACGAATTGATCTGTCATGTTTTCCTTTTAGTAATTCATTTTCATATAGAGCATCATGGAATTGGCCTGGGATTTTAAAATGGCTAAATCTTCTATTCGGTTATCAGCGCTTTCATGCTGAAGAGTTTCTGACCACATCCCAGTAATAATGCTCTGGAATAGACTTTTTCTAGCGGCTGTTTTTAGTTGCTTTGCAGAATAGGTATAGCTGAGAGTCGCAACCTTTGTCTTCAATTCCAGCGGCATGTTGCTTTGAACAACCTTTTCTTTAAAATTGCCGATCTCAATTGAGAATTGAATAAGCTCATCGTCCGTGATCTTATTATCGACCATGTATCTTTCCACTTCAACCACAATAAAATTCAAATACTTATAGCAGAGTTCTTCGTTCATTTTTATTAATCAATAATGCATCCCCAGAAACAAAACCAGGGATCGTATTTGTCAAATAGCAGGATCAAGGCATAAGCTAGCATTGAAATGCCGGAATACTTCAGTAGAAATGTTTTATCGGCCTTCTTTATAATATTGATCAATAATGTTACAAAGGTTAAAACAGGCAGAACATAATAAGTAAAGACCAGCAGAACGATGAATACCGGCAGCCAGGAGTCTTTACTGAAGTGAAGCGAAGACTGTCCAAAGTGTGATTTATGATTAACAATAACGAGGATCACAAATAGTATGTAAAGGCAGGGTAATAAGCTGAGTGTTTTATAAAGTCGCTGTAGTTTCATGAGGCTGTATCAAATATAAGCCGAAAGCGACAAAAAGCCAAATAATGGTCGGTAGAGGCTTGGTTTAAAATGCAGTTTTCTTTTAATCGGGAGGTTTTGACAATTTACACGCAGAATGTAACAAGTTACAAGCTGATTGTAACAATATGCATGTAAAATGTAACATTATGTTTAATGGATATCACATAATTCATGAGGAATGTAACAAAATGCACGATGATTGTCACATTCCTTAAGCGGAAAGACACAAAGTGCTTGAAGAATGTAACACTTTACATGTAAGATGTAACATTATGCTTAAGGAATGTCACATTTAGTTTGCTGAATGTCACATCCACGATGAGGAATGTAACAACCATGATGAAGAATGTTACATTCATCAAGCAGAAAGACACACATGCATGAAGAATGTAACATTCATCATGTAAAATGTAACATCTTGTATGTAAAGTGTAACACAATTCATGATGAATGTAACAACCTGCATGCGAAGTGTCGTAATCGATGCGTAACATGGAAAAGGCGATAAATGGCTAGGTCTTTTATTCTAAAGAAGTCTTTTCGGACCATTGTAAATCAAAGGGTAGCTCTTTGTTTGCAAACTCAATGTGGATGACGCGTCTTCTTTTGTTGCTCGAAGATTGGCCCGAGCTATGAAGCAATAGCGGCTTCATGATCATCAAGCCGCCTTCTCTGAAGAGTAATATCACAATTTATTTCTTTTAACGCTTAGTTAAGTGGGATCGTATAATTTCAATCGCTTCCTCCATCGCTTCAGTAACCTGACCGTGTACATAGCGTGTTTCTGTTTCACCGGTTTTAAAGCCGATCAGGATCTCGTCGTAGGCTTCCATCTTTCTTGTTAGTTCCGTGTTAACGAACAGACTGAGAATGAATTCAGTCCAGGTTTTTTCCTTTTTCCCTTCTTTTATTTCAATGGAGCTGATCTTGTCATAAGGGTATTTATCTTCCGGTGTCGCCAGGCTGCCATTCCAGGTGATCTCGAAATAGTTGAAATGGATTTTGATAATAAAAGGTGGCGGGGTTTCAAATAATGCATCCATTTTAAATAGCTTCTCCGTTTAAATTGGTGGTGAGTATGTCGGTCATCACATCCAGGAAAGGACGCATGGCCTTGAATGCATCGTTCATTTGTTTAGCAAAATTATCGCTCAGCATTTCTTTGTCGCTGAATTTTTTTACGATAACGAATTGCTTAAAGCGCAATAGGTCGATGGCAGGGTTGGAAGCATCATAACCTTTGGGCGTTGTTTTTATCTGCTCGCCCTGCAATTCGCCAAAATGACTGACGAAGTTTTTGCTTTTTAAAACCTTTCGCAGTGGTGCAGCATCCTGCGCAAATTCATCGCGGATCCGTTTCAGGTCTTTCGGATCGGGACCCCAAAAACCACCGGCAACAAATGTGTTTCCCGGCTCGATGTGAAAATAATAACCTCCTCTGCGTTGTTTGGTAGCGCGCTTAAAGCCGCCGCTCCAATTGTATTTATAAGGTGTTTTCTCTTTCGAAAATCGGGTGTCGCGGTAAATACGGTGCAAGGCTTTCTTCCCGGATTCCGTTTCGATCACATCATGCTTGTTCATCTCCAGCAGCAGCGCCTCCGCGAAAGCGATAATGTTGGCATGCTCTTTCAGATAGCGTTCTTTATGCGCATTGAACCAGTCGCGGTTATTGTTCTTTTTTACAAGCTTTAAAAATTCTATGTTGGAGGGTTGGATGCAGGCTTTGCTCATGATTTTAATTTTAGTAAAGATAATGAATCTCTAATGGAGTTTAAATGAATATGATTTAAGCGCCAGGTATTTCAGATGAGTTGTCCGCTTGCTCTTTAATTAATGAAAATTGCAGATGCCTATCGCTTATCCGGCGAATCCTTGATAATCTGCAGCCCGAGATCCTGATAGTGTTTCGCTTTCTCCGTATTGCCAGCAGCCTGGTAATGTTCCTGCAATAGCTTGAGCGCTGGTAAATAATTCTCATTGAAACGGTGCATCATCTCAACCGAGATATCATGAGGAAGATAGACGGTCAGATAATCCAAGAGGTAAAGCTCCTCAAGATTCCGTTTCAACGATTTTAGCTCATTTGTTTTTATAGGGCTATACTCAAATGCCAGGCCGGTAAGACATAGTTTTTCCTTTATTGTTTTGGTATAAGGCGTGCTAACAGTAACAGCTACCGCTACGGGACGACGTGTTTTGTTTTTTGCAAACTGTTCAATAATGGACTGCTGGTAAGTGGCATACGTTTCTGTATTTGCTAATGGGTCAACATTCCATTCAGGAACTTGAAGCTCTTTAAGAATCCGTTCCCTATATTCTTTTATTAATAAGAGATTCAGGTTGATCAGCCGCACATCTTTTCTTATTCCCTTTCCTTGCTGCAATAAAAAAATGGCATCGGTATCTTTATCGCCTTCGGTAAATACAATCGCGTTCTTTTCTAAGCCCGCCAAAAGGTTATACCCATAATTCAACAGCCCTGGCGAAAATTCACCGGTATTATAGGCCGCCTGCGCGCTCACATCTCTTTTGGCATTGTCGCCTTTTATCTCGTAATAATAAATTAAGCTCATCAAAGGTTCTGATTTCTCCGGTGCACGCAAATGCGCTTTTTCGAGGTAGGGGAAGAGACTCAGATCATTATTCCCATTCAACCATTTTACATAATTGTATTCATAGGATTCGGGAACTTGCTTTCCCATTTCTGAGACCGTCTTTTTTAATCGTTCAAAACGGTTGATTCCTTTTGTGTTGAGGGAATCTGTTTCTTCGCCAACAATATATGAGTTACGGTCGGCACGATAGTAATTGTACCAGGCGTCCGCATTCTTGGGATCTTTGTCTGTTTCTTTTTTCCAGAGCTTTTTTTGTTCAAGGTAATAATCGTTCGATTTCAGAACTCTGTTCTTGCCATAAATCTTTTCAGGTTGCTGCGCACTCGCGAAGCTTGCCATAAAAAAGGAGCAAATAAGTAGAAAGGATTGCTTTTTCATCAATCGAAGATAGAAGTATATTTAAAAAAATAAGGAAGGGGCTCTTGCAAAATATGTTAAAAGAGAAGAAGATTTTCTCTTAACCTGAAAATAGAAGCGTTTTCTATTCAATTCTTTTCTTGCTTTTTTCTTTGCAAACCGAATCCAGCACCAGGAATTCATAGGTCTGTGAAAATCTGCCGGAAAGAACTTCGGCTGCCGGCTGTTTTACAAAGCTTTCGAGAAGACAATCACAATAGTTATCGATATTCACGATGGAATCCCAACCATTCGCCTTCAGCTCTATTCTTAATTGTTTTTTTGATTGTTCTTTTATATTGTCTGTCCAACTTACCGTGGCGGTGGAAGAGAAGCAGCTGTCTATTCCCAGCTCCAGGAAATTGCCTTGTTCTTTTATTTTAGTCAGAATTGCATCAAACTGTCCTTTCTCCAACAGGTGGATAGATCCGGGAGGAAGATTTTTATAATTGGCTATTTTCATAGCTATGCAGCTGCAATATTCTTTTCTTTGCGCAGAATCCTCTATCATGTTTCTTGTTCCTGAAATGCAATTATCAAGGGGGATTTTTTTTCCGTTAATAACAATAACTGATCTTGGTGGACTGGAAGGACCAAAGAACGAAGCCAGTATTCCGAAAATGGAGAAGATCATGACAAAGCTCCAGGTATAATTGCTGTATTTGTTTTCGATCTGCATTCCACGCACAGGCTTCAATGCGTTTCTGATCAACAGGCCTCCGCCTATAAGGGATGCAAGGGCCAATCCTGCAAACAACCAGAAGTTCCCGGTTTCGCGATACCCACTGTATGCTTCTTTACTGAATGTGATGATCAGAAAAATTGCTAAAAGGATCTTTGCCTTTTTTTTCTTTTCGCCCATGAGCTTTAATTTGAAGGAAAGGTAGGATTTATTCGTACATAAATTTAAGCTTGGGACTTTAGCGCTTGCTGGTCTTCTTTTTCAGCTTCTGCACGTGCTCTATCTCTTCGACATAAGTGACACTTAATTTTTCGCTAACATCTTTCATTAATTTCCGTGCATCTTTTAAGTTGGCAAATTCCTTTAAGCAATATTTCTCCCCCTTTGCATTGACCAAATTAACTTCATAGCTTGAAAGCTTCGTTGCATTCCAGCGATGCTTTCCTCCATACATAACCTCTTGCTCATAGAATGTTTTAACTTGATTATACTCTTTTATGGATTGCCATTTGCCGATTTTGAAAAGAATATATTCTCTATACGTTCTTATGCTTTTTTCCTTGCAGTTAATCACCACACCTTTAATTGCAAGAAATAAAATAAGTCCGATAGCAAGGAAAGTTAAGCCATAAAACAAGAAAATAATATCTTCCGATATGCCAAAAAGCAGAATGCCTCCAAAAACGAATACGAAAAGACCTGAAAACGATAGTAGTCCTTTAAAGGATGGTGAGTAATCAATTTTTAATAGTTCTTTATTATTCATTTGCGTATCAAAATGTAAACTTATTTAAATAAAAGCATTAAACAAAACAGCGGAAACCTTCGTCCCGGCTGCTCATTTTAATTAAATATAAATTCATTTCATCACTACTCCAACATCCAACATCCAACATCTAACATCCAACAACCAATTACTCCCCGCCGGCCTTCACCACTTCAACCCATTTGCCCGGCTTGCGTGAATTGATCGTATTATCATACATTGCTTCGCAATAGATCGTTGGTAAATAGTAACGACCAACATAAGCGGCATTCAAAACAATCCGGAAAGTGGATGTTTTGTATGGCGAAATATTAAAGTAAGTATACACACGATCATCACGGATATCCTGGTAAGTGGGGTAATCGCTCTTGATCACACTTACTGCATCGTCCATTCGCGTGTTGTGAATCTCCCAGCCGCTTGGGAAGATCTGCGAAAGCGCCATCTGTAAATATTCGCCGCGTGTTCCCGGGTTAGTGATCTGCACTTCAGCAATGAAGTCAGTGCCTTGTTCCAGCTTTGTAACATCGATCACGCCGCCTTGCATATTGGTATAGTTGATGTCGACGTTCAGGTCGCTGTTCACTTCCGTTTGATCGCCCGTTTCCGGAATGCCTTCCATGATCACCCGTGCGAAGAGAATGCCTGTTCCGTTGTTGGTTACCGAAATGTTTCCTTGAGCCGCGCCTTTCATCATCATATCAATTTGCTTCACCGGCAATTTGGTGTTGAGCGCGATCGGTGCATTGTTATTGATCTTCACATTGTATTTCATTTCTTTGCTTGCAGCGCCACCGGCGGTTGCAAATTTGGAAACGGAGATCAAACAATACGCTGTTGTTTGTGTGCTCATCCAATAGCTGGAACTTAATGCTTTGGAAACGCTTTTCACTACCGGTGCTGCTTTTGTTTTGTCGTTCAGCAATGTTAATGTTTCCAGGATCATCGCTTCATCACGATCGTTGGAACCATAGCTGTAGCCCATCTCACGATAAGGTGTTACCGTATAAGGCAATCCTGTAATTAGCTTTTTCGCGATCTCCGGTTGTCCGGCTTTTGCATAAGCAGCAGCCAATCGCCATTTCGCAGCGACAGAAAGTTCCTTGTATTCTTTCAACCGGTTCATTGCACCCAGCTCCGGCGATTTTGCCAACGCGAGCGTGTACAAGCGATAGGCTTGTTCCAGGTCATAGTTATAATACCAGCCGTGGTTGGTGGTACGTGGTGTCCATGCATTCGCCATGTTGCGCTGGTATCGTTTCCAGTTGTCGATCAATCCCGGAGGAAGCGTATAGCCTTTCATCTCGGCTTCTAATAGGAAATGGCCCGCATAGCTGGAGCCCCAGTCGTCCGCATCATAGTGTCCGGCCCAATAGCTCATGCCGCCGTTGGAAGTCTGGAATAATTTCAAGCGCTCAATTCCTGCTTTGATGTTTTTATCAATCGCAATTTTGAAATCACTGTTCAGTTCCATAATGTCCGACAAGAACAATTGCGGGAATACCGAAGAAGTTGTTTGTTCGATACAGCCGTGAGGATATTCAATCAGATATTTCAATCGCTCTCCCAGGTTAATAGGAGGGATAGTCGACAATTCAATCGTTCCTTTATTGGTGCCCGACATACCGGCCGGCGTGTAAGGTGTATCCCATGTTTTGCCTGCTTCAATTACCGTTTCCAATACGTTCACCACTTTCGGATTCGGATTCCGCACATCGATCTCAATGTCGTATACCGCTTTCTCTGAACCGCTGGTAGCAACAATTTTTACTTTGCCAACGCCCAGTGCACCGTTTACCTTCAATTTGAAGGTCACTACATCATCACCGATCTCTTTGAACTCAACAGATTTTGATTTGCCATCAAGGACGCTGAACATATTATTTGTTTGGATTTCTACTTTCACGTTCTTCACTTGTTTTTCCATTGCGAAAACGGAAACAGGAAGATCTACTTCTTCACCCGGCCCTACCACGCGAGGCAAAGTTCCGAGGATCATCAGCGGATCACGAACCGGTGTGGTTTTCTCAGCAGATCCATACGCGCCATTGTATCCGGCAATCACCATGGTTCTCACGGAGCCGACGTATTGAGGCATCATGAATTCATGCGTGGCGGTTTGTCCCTTTTTTAAATGGAAAGGACCCATGAATTTCACCATCGGTTTAAAACGGTTGGCTTTGTTTCCACCTTTGTTGTTTATATCGCCATCACCACCAATCGCTAAGATGCGTGATAATTCAGCGCCATAAGCGCCCATCACCATGTCGAACATATCCCAGGTCTTAACGCCCAATGCTTCTCTTGCATAGAATGCACTCCAGGGATCAGGTGTTTTGAAACGCGTAAGATCCAACAATCCTTCGTCCACTATTGCAATGGTATAGGTCATTTCTTTTCCGTCTTTCTCCGCAACTTTTACCCATGATTGTTTTTCCGGCTTCCATACTTCGGGTGTCTGTATCACCGGGGTAATATGTGTTGCAGGATCTTCGACAGATATCGGGATTACGCCGTATAAGCGTATCGGCAAATCGTTGATCGTTTGCGAATGCGGCTGTATCATGGTTACATTCACAAATACGTTCGGCGTCATGTCGGCCGTTACCGGGAAATTAAAAGTGGTTTCCCCTTTTTTTGTTTCTACCCAGAATGCTTTGATCACTTTGGACCCGCTTTCTACGCTGACCAATGCGCGGCCTTCTCCACTGGATGGAATAGTTAATTTCACATCCTCATTCACATTGTATTGTTTTTTATCGGAGCTGAACGACAATAAAGTAGCACCGGAATTTCCTTTCGGAGATTCTCCTGCCCAGGCTGGCCAGTCGATGTAAACAGTTTGTCCGGTTCTGTGCCCGCTTTCCTGATCGGTTACACAAACATAAAAGCGTCCCCAATCCGGACGATTGATGCGTAATGCAAATTGTCCTTTTCCATTTACTGTGGAGATCATTTGGTCTTGTACCGGTTGACGGTATTCGTTTCCTACATAGTTGGCAAGGTCGCCATCATAGCTATCCCACCACCATCTCCAACCTACTTTATACACTTGTACTTTCAGCTTGCTTTTCGAAACAGGCTTTCCATCGCTGTCGACAGTCACTACTTTGATCACGTGATTGGTATCGGTTACCAGCATTCCGGAGAATTTATTTCCTTCCGGCACTTTCATTCCCACATACGTTTCATAGGGAGAATAAGGAAGAGAGAATTGATCTACGCTGAATGCGCCCCCTTGCTCAAACACGCGGATCTTAAAGTTTGCTTTCAACATTCCTGGTGCAGCATCGTTCACCGTAAGGCTTGGTTTTACAAATGCTTTTCCTTCTGCATCGGTATTGCCATCAAAAATTGTTTGTGCTTCTGAAGTAAAGCTTCTTGCAGCATCATCGAAATTATAGTCTTCATATTTTTTGAAGGTGGTGTTTGATTCCGTCAGGGTAACTTCCACTTTTGCATTCAGGTTTTTTGCGATAGCGCCATGCAGCCATTTCACTTCCAGTGTTCCGTTCTCGTCTTTATGTGCTACCGATAATCGATCGCCAGGAAATGCCAGCTTGATCTTTAAGCGGTTCGGCATAATGGTTTCTATCTTAATGTTTTTGCTGAACCATGCTCCGCCCACTTTTACCCTGGCTGTCCAGTTTCCGGTCGGAGAGCTCTTTTCGGTAGTGGTGGTGAAATTATAAAAGCCGTCTAATCCGACTGTCTTGGTCATTTTCCGGAACACTTGTCCCTGGGGATTCAGCAATTCAAATTGCACCGGATGGTTTTTCGGTAGCGTGTTTTGTTTGTCTTCCAGCATGAATGATAAAAAGAGCGTATCGCCAGGGCGCCATACTCCGCGTTCCCCATAGATGAATCCTTTTATGCCTTTCTGCACTTCTTCTCCTGATACATCAAATGCGCTCAGGGATAAAGAGGAGCCATCGTCCAATTTTAAGTAGCCACGTTGTGTGCCGCTTTTTACAACCATCAGAAACGGTTTCTTTTTGAAGGTCGCTTCGCACATTCCATCGGCATCTGTCTTCAAGGTCTTTATCACCTGTAATTGATAATCATAAAGTTCGACCACTGCATTGTTGATGGGCTTTGTTGTCACCAGGTTGGTTACAATGAAATGCATAGAGCCGTCGGTGCCGCGCTTTGCGATCAGGCCGAGGTCGGATGCTAAAATATTCCTGCTTACTTCTTTGTTACGGTAATAAGCCTTGTTGCAAGGATTGTCGCGCTCTTCATAATCATAATCGTAGTATTCATAATCATCATAATAGTAATCGCCGTAATAATCCCATTCATGCTCATCATCATCGTCGGCTACATCATCCGTTCCGCGCATGCCTTCTTCCATTTCTTCATTACCGCCCGTATCGCTGCTGTCGCATTGATATGTCGAGTATTCTTTTTTGAAAGAGATGATGACTTTATAGATCGCACCAGGTTCAGCTTTGATCAGTTCAGCTAGGTCGAAGGAATAGTTGTTCCATTTGCCAAGATCCATTGCACTTTTCTGCGTCAGCTGTATCGTCTTTTTCAATACCACTTTCCCAACTCGTCTCAATTCACGGT
>DASWNK010000002.1:0-7091 GCA_036399275.1 Bacteroidia bacterium
AAATTGAATTTTGATATTAAAAAAACAAATACAAAAATCAGCACTTCTCTTCGCTGGATCGATCCCTATTTCAAAAGTTTCGGTATCGGTTTTTTGCGTTCCGATAACATCCGCTATGAAATCAAAGCGGATCAAATGCTGACAAAGAAAATTCGATATACCATTTCGTATAAAAAGGAGCAGGATAACCTTCTGAAATTGTACAGCTACCAGAATACACTTCATAGTATCAGCAACTCGCTCAATATTAAACTAAGCAGACAACTAAATGTCCGCTTAAATTATACTCCACTTTTCAGGGAATTAAAAAGCCCGGAGGTAACTATCAACGACAAAAATCAGATTATGACAGCTATCTTATCCTATTCTCCCCGCAGCAGAAAGATAAGCTCTCAGTTCAATATGTTATACAGCAAATACATTATCAGTGGAGATTCAGCGAACATTAATTTTGAAAATGCTACCTATACTCACCAGCTTCAGTTTAAGTCAGGTCTTACTACCGGGTTTAATGCGTCGTGGTTTAAAAATAACCTGCAGGATACTTTAGGCAACGATACTTATCTCGGACTGCTTGATCTTGGTTACCGGGCAAAAAATGGGAATCTGTTTTCTGTCGGCGGCAAGGTGGCATACAAGGATAAGATGGAAACGCAGTACGGATTTGTATTGAAAGCATCTCTGAAATTATACAAAGGCTTATTCTGGGAAGCCGAAGCGGAGAAAATTCTGATTGGTGATTATTATAACAGTTTCATCACCTGGCAGATCAAGAAATTTCCTTATTACTGTAACACCCGACTGGTTTTAACATTTTAAATTTTATATGATTATGAAAAAAAGATCTTTTCTATTGTTGTTCCTGATTTTATTTGCCTTTCATGGTAAATCGCAGGTGTCTGTTGTCAGCATTCAGCTACAACCTTACAACATTACCCCTGATGCTTTGCTTTCGGCGGCTATTATGAATGGAGGCATAGAGCACAATGTTTCGATGGTTTCAAAGCTTTACAATTTTAATGGTGAGTTGCTTTTGAGCGTGAAATCATCGGAATTTCTCTTAAAAACAGGCTTAAATCCTTCGGTTGACCTTAACCGGAAAATTGCCGCAGCAGAATACGGTTCAGATAACCAGTCTTCCTATATCAGAACAACTCACGGGCTTCCAAGCGGAGCTTTTAGAGTGTGCATCGATATTATCGATGCACAAACCGGCGAACCTCAGGATCAGTTCTGTGATGAATTGGAATCAGAATTCAATCAATTCTTATATCTTGTTTTCCCCGCCGACAAAGACACGATTGATTCCAAAACACCACTGTTGCTATGGAGCCATAGTGAACCTTTCAGTGTACTTACACAAGGAGAATACTACAGAATGGTAGTTTCAGAAATAAAAGAAAGACAAGGAGCAGAAGAAGCGGTCGGCATTAATTCACCGTCAATGCAAAAGAATTACCTGACTGTCCATAGCCTTCAGTATCCTTTTGATGCAAAAGAACTGGAGGAAGGTAAGCACTATGCATGGCAGGTCCAGAAGCTCGCGAACGGTGTGATTACTAACAAAACAGAAGCTTGGGAATTTATCGTCCGCAAAAAGCCGGAAGAGGTTGAACTGAAATACGTCGCCTTGAAGCAAACAATAGATGCCAATTTTTACACGGCTTACAACGGCAAGATCTATTTCAAATTCAGTGAAGAATATAATTCACAGGGAGGCGTAGCAGCAATCATTACTGCGGATGACGGAAAACAATTTCAGGTAGCCATCTCAAAAGACGAAAAAAAGCCAGCCGGCGAGAACACATTAAATGCAAAAGTAATGGGCGACAACCGGTTCATTCTGGATCTGGATAAGGAAAAAATTAAGCCCGGGTTCTATACGATGCAAATCCGGAACGAGAAAAAAGAAATCTATTATTTAAAATTCTATTTACCAAAATAATTATGCTACAAAAAACAATCTATGCAATAGGAATTGCATGCTTTATTGTAATGTCCATTTGGATTTATCACACTTGCTTTACACCTCGGGTTAAATACGTGGATGTGCCGAAGATATTCAATGGGTTTGAAATGAAAAAAGAATTTCAGGAAAAGTATAAAAAAACGGAAGCGATCCGTAAGCGTGTGCTTGACAGCCTTTCATTTAAGCTGCAGATCATGGCGAAGCAATTAAAAGCAAATCCCAAGAATGAAATGCTGGTAAGTGAATTTGACTTCCGGAGAGAGGATTTTTTTAAACGCAGAGATCAGATCGACCAGGATAACGCGGCTTTGAGCGCTCAATACGATAAACAGATCCTCGAACAAATGAGCCAGTATATCATGGACTACGGAAAAAAGAATAATTGTGATCTGATTCTCGGGGCAGACGGTAATGGAACACTGATGTATGCAAATGAAAAAATGAACATCTCTGAGGAGATCATTGGCTATATAAACGATAAGTATAAAGGAATTGAATAAGATCATTTACATAGCATTGGGTTTTCTCATCTCTGCAGCAGCCTGCAGGGATGCAGATGACGATGACGTTTTTTCTTCTGATGAAGTGAACGCGGTTGATCATTCGGCGCTGTCCAACACAAAAACAGAACTGGAGCTGGAACAATTTGCAACATGGGTGTCGGACAAAGAGAACAACCTGACGAAAAACAAAACGATCAGCGATATCAATTATCAGCTGGCCTATTTACCAAAGGAGTATATGGCTTATACGGAGCTAAAGCAGGAAAAGAACTTAACACAGGAACGATTTGAAGAGGTCAAAAAGAATTATACCGGTATGACTTATTTTAAATTCAGGATAGAAACCAAAAGCGGAAGCGGTGAGCTGTTGAAATATAAACTTTCATCGGGACAGCAGTACAATGAAAGAATCGACTACATGTCATTCAGAATGCAGGAAGATATTATTCTCGTACAGGGCAAGGATACGCTTTATCCGGGAATGTACCATTTTGAGCGCATTTATGATATCGCTCCCTTCGCCACAGTAATGATGGCATTCGACAATAAAAAATTTAATCCGGATGGTGAATTTACAATCGTATTCAACGATCATTTATTCCACAAAGGATACATCAAATACTATTACCGAACAAAGCAATTAATTGATTTACCTAATATATCAGGTGTATGGCCTTACATAAAAGAACAAAATTAAAAATACGAAATGGCTTTAGCCGCTCAACTGCACTAATGCTTGCATTTTCGTTTTTATTTGAAATTACATTTCCGACACAAATGTGGGCGCTCACCGGAGGGCCCAGTCAGCCGGAAGTGCAATCATTTGAACCAATTGGTACATCAGACATGGTTGATCTGTTCTCAGGAGATTTCAACTACAACATTCCATTAATGGATGTGGAAGGCTATCCGATCAACATTGCTTATCATTCGGGAGTTGGGATGGACCAGGAAGCAAGCTGGGTAGGCTTAGGCTGGAACATCAATCCGGGAGTGGTTAACCGGAACATGCGCGGTTTGCCGGATGATTTTTCCGGCGACCAGGTGATCAAACAGATCAATATGAAACCGAACAGAAGCTGGGGTGTTGCGGCTGATCTAAGCATCGAGCTCTATGGCTATGAACCAAAATCAACCAGCAGCGGCAGCCTGAATTATTCTTTCGGATTCAATTATAACAACTATACAGGTCCTTCCATTACACAGGGAATTAGTTTTTCTTTCAATGCCAGCGGAGGAGGATCAGGAAGTATGAACGGGAGCCTTGGTTTAAACTCCAGCAGTGATGATGGGTTGTCGATCCAGCCTTCCATAGGCTTCAGCGCGAAATTGAAAAGCTCGGAAAACACCACTACAAGCCTGGGGGTAAATGTAGGAACATCCTTCAATTCACGAGGTGGTTTAAAACAGTTGAGTGTTAATGCTTCTGCATCTGTTTCATATACTGCAACAGATAAAGTAGCTGTGAAAGATGAAAAGGGACAAGATACTGACAAAATGATAACCGTTGAGACTTCAGGAGCACAATCAATGGGCAGCCAGGGCGTCGGCGGCACTTTTGATTTCGGCACCCCTACTTCCACACCCAGCATCACTAATTCCATGAAAAACTATGGCTTTTACGGCAAGTTTACATTGGGTGGTGAAGTGTTTGGTATACATGGTAAAATCGGTATTGCAGGATCTTTTTCTTCGCAGAAATTAGCACAGAATACAATCGTTAATCCTGCCTATGGTTATTTATATTCTCAGAACGGACAAGCGAACGACAATGCGCTGATGGATTTTAACCGCGAAAAAGACGGTCCTTTTAACGAGAATATGTCCGCATTGCCTGTTACTAATTACACCTTTGATACTTACAGCGTTTCCGGCCAGGGTATCGGAGGAAGCTACCGCCCATTTCGTAGCGATGTTGGATATGTCTATGATCCTTCAGGATATACTACTAATGATGATGCAAGTGTAACCGTTGAGCTTGGACTGGGTAATTTGTTCCATGTGGGTGCAAACATCAGTGTTACGGATATTAACGGAAAATCCGGTAAATGGAAAAGCAATAACAATGCACTGGGAAAACTGGCATTTACCCCGAAAGGAAAAGGCAATGATTATGAAAATGTTTATTTCAAAGAAGCCAATGAAAAAACCGTAGATGACGACTCTGATTTTTATGCGGCAGCTGGCTACGATCAGCCTATTTCTCCTTCTATCGATTTCAGTAATAAATACGAGCCGGTACTGAATGCTTTCGGACCTGTGAAAAGAAAGAAAAGAGCAAAACGCACCCAAAACTTTTATTACCTCACAAAGGGAGAATATGCTGATTACGCAGTGAAACCGGAAACGAATTCCTATTCTGCGGTCTCTGCGCCGGCGCATCACATTGCAGAAGTAACAACGCTTGCTACTGACGGCGCCCGCTATGTTTACGGGATTGCAGCTTACAACACCACGCAGCAAGAAGTTACGTTTTCTGTCGGCAGCACCAATCCGGCATTGTTAAGTCCGGAAATCACCTCGAATGAAGTGGCGACAAAAGGATTGATTCCTTATACCAAAAATGCAGACAATACCCTTGGAAACACATTAGGAATCGATAATTATTTCAGCAAGACGACTACTCCCGCCTATGCCCACTCTTATCTGCTTACATCCGTTTTATCGCCCGATTACATTGATGCGGATGCTATTAAAGGTCCTAGCGACAACGACTTTGGAAGCTATACACGATTCGCTTACAAAAAAATAAGCAATTATAAGTGGCGCACTCCATTTGATTTAGAGAAAGCATCCTATACGGAAGGAATGAAATCTGACGGAATGGATGATAAAGCCAATTACATCTATGGCGAAAAAGAATTATGGTATGTTGATTCCGTTGTGACAAAAAATTATGTGGCTGTGTTTCATACCTCTCAGCGGGAAGATGGTGTAGGCGTTCAGGATGCTGATGGCGGGTACAATTCATCAACCTCAGCAAAAATGCTGAGGCTGGATAGCATCAGTCTGTATTCAAAAGCCGACCTGAGAGCCAATCCTACAACAGCACTGCCAATCAAGCGCGTCCATTTTGAATATACTTATGCGCTGTGCAAAGGCATTCCGAATGTAACGGGAACAGTAGGAACGGTTGGAAAATTAACGCTCAAGAAAATTTATTACACCTATCAGAATTCCAACAAATCAAGGATGAGTCCATACATCTTTGATTACCATGAAACAATTGCCGCTGAAAATCCTGATTACAATATCAAAGCATACGACCGCTGGGGAAATTACAAACCGAATAATGCTACCACCATTGGTGTAAAAGACGCTGCGGATGTAAACAATTTCATCGCCACCGCAAACATGGCCCCTTCTGATTATCCTTATGTGGAACAGAATCAGACCTCGGCCAATGAATATACTTCAGCCTGGTCGCTGAAGGAAATAAGCCTCCCTTCGGGCGGAACCATCACACCTACTTATGAATCGGACGATTATGCCTATGTCCAGAATAAGCAGGCCATGCAGATGTTTAAAGTGGTCAACGCTAACGGTCTTAGTGATAACGGCAACGCACTTACAAATTTAGGGGGGAGCTCGCCTACTTCAGGCAGTCCTGATAAGTTCTATTTCCATTTGCAAGATGATGTAAATGGCGTGGAGATCACAGATATCAACCGCTACATCGGCGGGATCAGCAATTTGTATTTCCGATACCTGGTACAGATCAGGGACCTTTCCGGACTCTACAAGCATATGGAATATGTTTCAGGCTATGGCACTATCGATCCTGCCAACTGCGGCACAGGCTCTGGCTTCGGCTGGATCGCTTTTAAGGAAGTTCAGCTGGAGGACAAAAGGCCCGGCACCTGGGTCAATCCGATCATCCGTACCGCTGTGCAGTACGCACGGATGTATATGCCGAAAAAGGCCTATACACTTGGCGCTTCCGCTTCCTTCGCAGAAGCGGCAGGCATAGAAGGATCAAGCGGCTTGAACACTTCTATTTTAGATGCGATGCTAAATTCCAGCTTCATTAAAAATATTGCAGATGCTGTTGCTGGTCCTAATTATTCATTGTTTGCCACTTATAATGTTGCCAATGAATTCGTCAGCAACAAATCCTGGATTCGACTTTTGAATCCAAGCAAGAAAAAACTGGGTGGCGGACTGCGTGTCAAAAAAATTGAGATGATTGATGAATGGGGAACGATGACCGGTGGCGGTTCCGGCATGACATCCAACTATGGCCAGGAATACAGTTATACATTGGATGATAATACATCCTCAGGTGTTACTGCTTATGAGCCTTTGCTGGGTGGCGATGAAAACCCTTTTCGTCAGCCGCTTCCTTATGATATAAAGAAACTGATGGTTCCCAATGATCAGTTTTACCAGGAAGATCCATTCGGAGAATCTTTTTTTCCTAGCCCCTCGGTAGGTTATAGCAAAGTAACAGTAAAAAACATTCAGCGTACTGGTGTGACAAAACATGCAACAGGAAAAGTGGTGCATGAGTTTTATACCTCACGCGATTTTCCTACCATTACCAAACGCAGCGATGTGGAGCATGTTCGGGCGAAGGATGCACCTTTCAGTCTCCGGTCCTTATTAAAGATCAATGTAAG
>DASWNK010000003.1:0-2143 GCA_036399275.1 Bacteroidia bacterium
TATATAAAACTCCGTACCTTTGCAGGGCAAATGAAAGATCTTTTTTATACCATATTAGTTGTCTGGATTCTTTGGCGCATTTTGAATGGTGTAAATACCTATCGTGCAAAACAATCAGCTCAGCCACCTCCTTCTTCGCGCAAGCCGGGTGAAACAACTGTTGATTACATTCCGCCAAAAAAGAAAACGCCCGGACATGATGAAGGCGAATATGTCGACTACGAAGAGATAAAATAAGTTTTCAGCAATTTTAGCATAATCACTAAATCTTTAAAGAGGGGCCGGAACAACATGAAAGACATCATCGAACGCATTGTTGTAACTCCGGATCCTGATCCCCGTTTATTTTCTGCTTTATTTGATAAAATCAGACCATCCGATCCGCGCAACAGTGAATTTGCACTCAAGAAATTATTCCTGTTAGGCGAGCTGCTGAATTCTGAGCCTGAATTGAAGCAGGCTTTTAACAGAAAGCTGGTAACCATGGTGGGCAATGCTCGCCAATCTGCCCTACTCACTCAAACAAATTTATTGTCGCGTAAAGGCTTATTTCATGAATTGCGCAAACGTGCATTTTACAAAATATTGCCCGAGCTTTCAGATGAAAAAGAATTGGCAGGTATTGTCAATATTATTTTTTATAAAAAAACCGACTGGATATGGATCAGTGATATTCCAAGCGATCGTTTGGCCGCATTCCTTATGGACATCGGTATTGTTCCTTCGTCGGATTTGCCGGTGGAACATTTTATGGTTCAGGAAGTGTTGAACGATGTATATATCCTGTCGCAAGTGATCACCGCCTTAAGCATTGATAAAAACATTGTTAAAAATTTTGACGAAGTGCTGAATATTGAATCGCCTTTCATGCAATTGCATGAACGCATCAGCGAATACATAGAAGGCATTGAAAAAGGTGATATAACAAGGGAGACAGAACATCCGAAGTACAAAGAGGTGATTGATGCAATTAATGAATGCACGTTATTTGTTAATAAAATTCGCCAAAGTAAGTCCAGGTATGGCACCAGCATTCAATTAACCCTTGTGCTTCAGAAATTAAATAATTCGCTGGAGCGGATGCATGATTTGCTGCACATGCTGGTGAAAGAGGAAACGGTTAATTATTTTTTCCATCTTACACATTTTATAAAGAAGATTATCAAGCTTGAAAACCAGAAGAACAGTATTCGTAAATTTTTTAACGATACCATTTCATTGCTGGCTTTTGAGATTACGGAACATACAGGCAAAGCAGGCGAACATTATGTTACAAGCACTGCCAGGGAATATTGGCAAATGTTTGTAGCGGCATTGAAAGGCGGATTTGTGGTAGGGTTCATGGTCATCATCAAATACCTGGTGAATGTGCTGCATTTCCCGCTCTTCCAGGATACCTTATTAAAAGCATTGAATTATTCATTTGGTTTTCTGGGGATCCATTTTTTGCATGGAACGGTTGCTACCAAACAGCCTTCGATGACTGCAGCAACCATTGCGCAATCCATTGAAAGTCATGTTGAATCAGAAGAGATTGCACAATTAGGTGAGTTTATTATAAAAGTTTTCAGAAGTCAGTTCATTGCCGTGGTCGGAAACCTAATGCTGGCCTTTCCGGTGGCTTTTGCCTTGAGTTGGGGGTACTCGCTTATTTCCGGGCATTACATTATTGGCACAGAAGCGGAAGCGATGCACAAGCTGGAAGATCTCAATCCCTTTAACTCGTTATGTCTTGTTCATGCGGCAATTGCGGGGGTGTTATTGTTTGTGGCTGGTTTATTATCGGGTATGGCTGATAATTCGAATATCTATAACCGTTATCCCGAACGCATAAAAAAGCACCGTATTCTGAGAAAGATCATAGGCGCGAGAAGGGCTGGCTTGCTGGGCGAGTATGTCAGCAATAATCTGGGAACCTTAACAGGGAATTTTACACTGGGTTTCTTTCTTGCGTTCGTTGCGTTCTTTGGATCAATTCTGGGCATGCCACTGGATATTCAGCACGTATCTTTTGCAACCGGTACTGCCGGATTAGCGATGGCTTCCCTGGTCGGTCATGTAGATTTACATACGGTTTTGATGGCGGCATGCGGCATTGTATTGATCGGTGTGATGAACATCGGCGTTAGCTTTTCGTTGGCTT
>DASWNK010000004.1:0-36250 GCA_036399275.1 Bacteroidia bacterium
TATAAGACAATAGATGGCGGAGCAAGCTGGACGGCTATTTCAAACAAGCCCTATATTTCATCGATTGCCATTGATAAGCTTAATTCTAACTTGGTGTTCATTTGCACAGATCCGGCAATTTCTGTGTCCTATATTTATCGCTCCGTAAATGCAGGGGCCACCTGGACTTATATTTCAGCCCCTGCAAATAAAATCATTGATCTGGAAACAGACCCTAATGCCACCGGAACTGTTTATGCCGTGAGGGGAAGCTATACACCCGGGAAACAAGTCTACAAATCCATTAATTCAGGAACGACCTGGATAAATATCACTGGTGATCTTCCGGCCATTCCTGTGAATACCATTACAATTGATGCATTCAACTCCAATCACTTATATGTGGGCACCGACCTGGGTGTTTACCTTACAACTAATGGCGGTATCAACTGGAATGCTTTCAATGATAATCTCCCTCTGGTAGTCGTACAGGACATGCATTATTATAAAGGCGATAGTACCATCCGCATAGGAACGCATGGAAGAGGCGTTTGGAAAACGAAATCTGCAGCAGCAGGTTCTGTGAATGTGGTTGAATTACCAGAGGCGGGAATTTCTTTATCAGTTTTTCCAAATCCATCAAATGCGGATGTTGTAATCAGTTATTCTGTAAGAATACCCGGCAGGATCTCAGCAAGCGTTTATAATTCATTTGGCCAGGAGATTATTCAATTAATGGATTCTCATCAATCAGCAGGAAACCAATCTCTCCAGTGGAACCGTAAAAATGCCTTGGGGCAAATGGTTAGTCCGGGAGTTTATTATGTCAGAGTTGTTATTGGAGACCTGGCATATAGCCGCAGGATTGTTATATTATAATCTGAAACAAGAGTAATCCCGAACATATCTTACATATACTATTGTCTTATAATTAATAATTTGTTAGCTGAATTTCCCTTTGAAATCAAGGGTTTTGGAGGGATCGAAGCAAAGCTTTCGGAAAGGTTTGCTCGAAGGGGTAAAAAAAATATATCAAGTAACGATATATTCAAAATTTATGCGAGAACAGATCAGGGAGATCTGCACTTTATTCGTAATTCCAAGATGTAAAAGAACGCGGCTTTAAAATTCGCCTAACAATATAAAAATAAAAAAATCTTGCGGTTTCGGCGCAAGATTTTCGGGTTTAAACATAAAAAAAGCGGAAAGAGTAAACCCTTTCCGCCAAGCCTTTCAGTATATTCTGAGCAAACAACTGAACCTGGAACAACATCACTACACCTGAACGTGATAGTAATGCCAAAAAATTTGTGTTTTCAATGTGTTTCATCGTTCAGGATTTTAAAAAATCAGGCTTTAAATATTCGTTTGCTCGGCACAAATATAAACCTTTTTCCGAAAAACAAGCTTTTTTTGCTTTTTTTTTGCGTTTTATCGCAAAAACCCGCATTTTATAGTCTGTTTCCTGGTGTCTCCTGCTGTATACCACTAGAAACACGTGTTTCCTGGCGGATTGGCATGTTTTCGTACCGTTGCTTTTAATTCTCTATCTGTTTTCGTGAGTTTCCCGAACTATTTTAGTTGCTCCCGACGAAAACCTTTCAAATTTTTTAAGTTTCTTTAAAACGCTTCGTATCGCTTCAAGGTTTTAATTAATTCCTTTTACTTTTCAAGAGGTATCTGTTAGATTCTTCAATTTTCTTGCGTTGTTCCGTTGCGCGATAGCCCGTATTTTCAAGCGAATTGTTAAAACGGCATAGTTTTAGTAATCCAATTTCCTATATATTTGTTCAATAATCACTAAAACCAAACGCAGATGAAAACACTTTTCTCATTATTAACTATCCTGGGCCTCTCTCTAATTGCGCCGGCTCAAAATTGCAAGTACAAAATCGATGGCGTTGATAAAACTACCGGGAAGCAAACGACAATTACAAAGAGCAAAATGATTTGGAGTGTTCCCTTTAAGTGGGCCGTACAGATGTCAATGCAGGAAGTAGATTCTGAATGCTCCGTTGTGTTTGTTTTTGATTATTCCGCAGGAGGGGCAACAAAAGTTGCCAATAAGGATGCAGAACTTATTTTTGTTCTTCAGGACGGAACGGAAGTGAAATTAAAAAGAGGAAATGAAAAAGAAACTTATCCGATCACCAAGGAACAAATGGATAGTATGCTGAAATCCAAAGTGAGCACCATGAGATATTATTATACGAATGTTAAAACCAATGAATACACTAACCATCCTTTTTACCAGGCAACAGATGGTGAAGCAGATGATATTCAGGCGTTGATCAAATGCGTCAATAAATAGTCCCATGAGATATATTTTTGAAGAAGAAGTAAGGAGAATTCAAAAAAGAGAAGTGGAATCTCTTTTTACCGAATTATCGATAAGGGAAGATGCATACGTGAAAGAAGTCGAAAATGCGGGTTTTGACAATATCCATGATTACGAAGCTGCTGTATCGGCAAGCTTGATTAATAGAGTGGTAATTATCGTTATTTTAATTGCGGCTGTTGGGACCAGCTTATATTTGTTTCTGTAAATTCAGCAACGTTTCTACTCCGAACATTTCTGACAAAAAAAAGCCTCCTGATCACCAGGAGGCTTTTTTCGTATAAATAAACTTTAACAACTATGGAAATGTGCTAATTTCCACCTGTAACTATTATCTACGTGTGGGCTAAGATAACACGATTCGCTCAACCCAAGATAAATCCCATGGTCAAACGGAATTACCGGTGCATCTGCTAAAATGGCTGTTGTGCTGTTGTTCAATGGTGCAGCTGCTTTTACTTCAGCTACTAAAACAAAAACATATCCGTTGGATAGGTTTGCAGTTTCATAAGCAAATTCAACAACATTCAGTTCCAAAGCTACGGGAGCTTTGACAAGATCGGTTTTCGTACCGCCTCGATCTCCGGTTGCGGAGGCGAGTGAAACGTGCGCGAAGGCCCCTAATAGGAAGCAAACGCACAAGATTGAGTTTAATTTTTTCATGGTATTTATTTTCGTTAAACAAAGCAGACCATAAAAATAAGGGACAATCCCCGCGATGCAACAAATAGATATTCACACACAATTAACAGAAAATCATCTGTACCGGCCAAAAGGAACGAAGCCACGAACATTTCTGATCGTGGCTCTTTGAGGTGTCGAACTCTCCTTTACTGGAAATAACCGTTTATCGTATTAATGCGTCCCGGACAAATATAAAAAAATCCCTCCGGAGATCTGGAAGGATTTTTTGTACGGTGGGTAGTTTCGGTGGGTACCCGACCTAAGAAAGCTTCATCTGTCCTTTTCCGCCCCACCGGTTTTTGTCCTGGTCAGTTTTGGCGATGTTGTTTTCGCAATAAATCATTGTATCAACATTATTCCTCCAAGCCTCATCACCTTTAAAACTACCGCTCTTAATAGCTTTTGAAGTAATGATGAATGATTGTTTTGGGTATTTCCTTTTGAAAGCTTCAAACTGATCAGAATGAGTGAACCCACAAGCATCTTTACTATCCAGGACAACAAAATCAAAATCAGCAGGATTCAATTGCTTCAGATCTCTAACAACTGGAAAAGTTGCTTTATCGATCTGCAGATCCAATCTTGTTATTAAACTTTGCAGTACCGGTGTGCCGAACTCTTCAGCTGCAACGTACAGAATTTTATTTCCTAAGTTGTTTAATACTTCACATAATCTGAAACAGAAAGTACTCTTTCCTGATCCGCCTGGTCCGTAGATAAAAATCGAAGTAGGCTTGCATGCATCACCTATCAGACTTTTCCATTCACCAAGCAACCCTATTTTTTCAAAATGCTGGCCCTTCAGCTCATCCATATCCATCACTCCTGAAAGAGACTTGTTTTTATTTAGAGCCTTATTTGTTTGATGTTGCACAAATGCACCGGTAGCAGCTGCGATCATTGCCGGGATAAAACCTAAGTTTTCCTTAGTACCAGGTATTAAGTATTTTGCCGGCAAGAAATCTTCTTCATCTACATTCCATCCGCTTCCGGAAGGAACAGTTAGAAATAGCACTTTGTACGTTTTATCGTCCGGAAAGTATTTTAAGATCTTCACCCTGGCCGAATAGCGCGGATCATCCTTTTTGGTGAATATGGCTTTTTCGCCTTCAGCTAACTTTTTGCTTTTTGCTCCGGAGGATCCCGAATTATTTTTCTTACGGGCATCTGCGACAATCTTCTCTGCTACCGGTTTAGCTTTATTGTATGCTTTTGTTGTTTCTGAAGCAATTTTTTTAGCTACCGGCTTCGCTCTTTGGTATATGCTTTTTGCAGCTGAAGAAACTTTCTTTGCCGCACTTTTTGCGCCGGTCCAAATTTCTTTAAATCCGTTTAACTGAACAGTAGAAACATACGGACTGCGTGGTGATCTTTCAATATTCCGCTCAGCATGCAGCAGCTGTGAAAAATATTTATCTGTCCTGGCAACCTTCTCAAGCTTTATAGCTCGTAAGATATCGCTTCTCAGGCGTTGTGCCTTCTCATAAACGCCGCCGCCGATTTTTCCTTCCAAACCAATGTAACGCTTTAAAAGAGCAACAGACACCATCGCCTCAACGCTTTCTGAAATTTCCTTGTAGCGATCCAAACGCTCAGGATCTATCTTCAGCTCGTATTTTTTTGCTCGTTCACTCACAACTTCAATTAATGAATTTTGGATCTGATCAACTTCAGGACCGTACAAATGATTCTTTGTAACTCTTTTCTCCAGGATTGCTTTTTGAACTGCTCGTAAAAGATGCATCACCTGGTCGTATGTTTTTGTTTTGCCATCTAATGCTACAAAGCGTTTTATTAATGCTATCTCATCATCAATTCTTTCAACAGGCTTGGCGGATTTTTTAGAAGACGTTTGCTCTTTTCTCTTCATTTTATATTCCGCGAATTCATGCATCTTTTTAATGATGGACGCTTTGTTTTTGGTTCCAGCAAATAGTGTTTTTCCGTCCCGGTGATGATAATAAGAATCGCTTCCGGAAGGAGTGATTTTATGATCGATGTTTTCAAAATCCGATAACGACATTTTGCAGATCTGTTCCATGGAAGGAAGGCTATCTGCTGACTTTCCTTTTTTTGCAAGCTCTTCATTGAGAGTTGTAATGTATTTATCCACGATACGTTTCACCTCCGTATCGCCCTTATAAGCACCTGCATTTGCAAGAGGGATCAATTCATCATTAGTCTTCTTCAGAACTTTCGGAAGAGTGGACCAGTCAATTTTTTTTATGGCCTCGTTGTAATTTGAAAATGTTATCATGTTTTTTGTTTTAAAATTTGTATATTTGTAATGGAAGGCATTGGTTTCGATTGGGTTTTTACCCTGTTACCGATGCCTTTTTCAATTCTAATTCTGTGATATGGTAATGCGTTTTTTTGCCAACGGTAAGATGCGCCACCGGGATCCGGAATGTTTTTAACTCTCCATCGATGTACATTTTGGCGGTGAAGTTTAAGAACCCCTGAATTCTCTTTTTTTTATGTGAAGGCTTTGTTGCTGCTTTGTAATTGTTATATTTCGCAGTCGTAAGAAGCTCTGCCAGGTGATCAATCGCAATCAGAACCATTGCATTGGGCTTCTTTTTTTGCCCGTAAATGGTTTCGGATCGTCCGGAGGAATTAAAATGTATCTCGATCTGCTTATGCACGTTATTTACCGACCGGCCTACCAGGTTAGAATAACTTTTTTTTGAGAGGAAAGAAATTCCTTCAGGAGTTTCTTTCTTGTATGAATTACTTATATTTAAAATGGGTTTTTGTCTGTACCCATTCAACCCGGCCACGTTTGAATACAACAAATCTAATTCCAGTTCCAGGGCAAGAGCTTTTGCCCGGATATTGGGATCTATTTTTACTTCAGATGCATTCAGCATATAATCGGCCGCCTTTTGCGCTTCAGAACTTGCAGTGAAAATGAATTTCTTATCCTCTTTGAAATGCTTTAATAACGAGCCTCGCCAATTTTTAAGATAGGCAGCTGAATTTTCGATAGTGTGATACAGAATCCCGGTGTTTGCACAAAGAAACGCTGCACCCATTTCGGCAACAAGCTCTTCCATTGCATAATTCTTGTCTCCAAAAGAATTTCCAATCTTCCGGACCTTATTAGTGCCTAACCTGGTTGCATGTTTTGTACTATGGACCAACTCATGAAAGAGGGTAGAGTAGTACCACTGCTCTTTTTCAAAATGCTTCATTTCCGGCATTTGAACAAGATCCCTGGAAGGACTATAAAATGCTTCTTCGCCACCCCATTTAATTAATGGACGCTTAGGCATATTTGCAACGACCTGTTCGCAGCTGTCGATCTGTTCCGCATTGCTTTTTTCTTTAGCCTTTGGTAACTTGAAATCAATACCGGTGATCTGTTCTGCATTGAACACCTGATAATACTTTAGAAAGGGAATCTCTGAAAATGTGGCTGAAGGATCCGCTTTCTTTATTTTTTCTTTTCCAACCTTGGTAGTAAATTTCTTCCCCTGGTTATGATAGATGCCTTTTTGAAAGTAGGTAACAATTGCAGGAGTGGATCCTTTTATTACGGATCCGCCCAATTCTTTTGTTTGCTTGAATGTCAAATAATAAGGATTGGAATAGGGGCTAAACATTAATAATAGAAATGCATTGATACCCCTGTACGCCTTTTTAGAAACATAGTTTTGCGGCATCATACTATATTTTGAAGTGTTCCAAGGTTTCCTCCAGGGTAGATCTTTTTCAGCTTCAACCTTCTTAATGATCATGTCGGTAATGATCTCATAAACGGACTGTCCAGGTGCGCCCAAACTGTTTGCCCCAATCAAAGCTATCGCTTCCTGATCGGTGAGCAAATCTATTCCATGCAAACCCGGAAACAGATCCGAACCTCGTTTCTTAGCCTTCAATGTTTCCAAACGAGCATTTATAGAATCAATAACTCTCTGCCCCTCAGGTGTCAATGTAAAACGATCATCGGAGTACCAGGAATGAACCAGGTCCGTTTTATCACTAAGCTGCTTCAGCATCGCAAATTGCAAACTCTTCTCATCGGTAACATCGATCATTTTTTCTTCCTCATCATTTTCATCATAAATCTCTCCGGGAACATTTTTAAATGAACTGTAAAGAACCTGAATAGCCATAGGAGAATATCGTTTTAGGCTACCATGCTCAATGAGCTGCTTTATTGCTTCAGCGACTGAAGCTTTTATGTGCCGGTTGTATTTTAGTTCGATGCCTGGTTGATCGAGCTGAAGAAGATCCAACTCAATTTCCAATGCCAGGGCTTTTGATCTTGCAGCATTATAGCTATCAGCAGCACCTTTCTTTACATACCCCAAACCGCCATTAACAGAAAGTTTTGTAGCATAATTTTTAGCAATGGCCTTCTGAGCTGACCGCGTTAAATGTAAACGGTCCTTCTGCAAATAATCTGACTTGGTTCCGTCATTTCCATCGTTGACTATTGCATTAACATCAATTAATTCATCAATTGCTGGATTGGCTTTTAACCACTGATCAAGCATCTTTGTTAATCCTGAAGTTACTGAGGAAGATATCTTGTACGTTCGTGTCGGAATAGTTGTGAGCGCAACAACCTTTGCACCTGACTCTTTTGATAAGTCATACATTCTTTGCAAATTTTTCTTTGTCTCATCAATTGATTTCTTTGCATAGATATCGTTTACCCCTCCCCAAATGGATATCACATCGTATTTATTCCCGGTCGCTAGTTCTTCCTGAAGCTTTTGAAGCATCCAACCTGTTTGCTTACCGGTGATCGCAATTTTTTTAACCGTAACTCCAGGATGCAATTCCTTCAAATGATCAGCATAGCTTTTATCGCCTTCTCCGAATCCAACTGTTAAAGAATCCCCGATAAAAAGAAAGCGTTTTAGATCAGGCGACTCTTTGGCTCTTTTGCTTTTTCCGCTACCGGCAATTGCAAGAAATGTCCCCACGGCAGCACCAGCCACTATTAATTTTGTAGAATTCTTCATTTGAATTTTAAGTTTATTGGAATTTTTACATTGAACACCTGAAGTCCAGTAACAAGCAAGGCACCAACAGTAGCGCCAATCAATCCATCGCGTAAGCGATTGCTCTTATCTTCCTTGATGGTGAATGTTGCAATTTCCTTCGTTTCCGTATGCGGATTAAGGTTGGTTATTGTTGTAATTGGTTTTTTGCGCTTCAGGAAGCCTTGGCGTTCCCAGGACTGCGTTAAATTGAATTCATTGAACACTTTATAGTCCAGGTGAAAAGAATCCTTTGTAGCGGCTATAACGAAGTTTTCCCATTTATTCCGGATCGTGTCGCGGTATTCCGGATAAACGTAGCTAATCCCATCCGCGCCCTTCACCGTATCATGTATAATCACGGCATCCGTTCCGGAAGAAATACTATTCTCAGTAACATTGCTCAAATAGGTAGCGGAAATTGTGAGCCTATCAACAAGCTTTTGAAGCTTTCCAATTGCGGAACTGTCGGCGGCGCGTACTTTCTTCAGTACGGAAACAGATCCGTAGAGTAGGGCAGTGCTTGTTTCCTCTTGGCCAAGTTTATTCCGGACCTGGTGTAATGTATCTGCACTTGCATTGTACATTGCCTCAAAGGAATCACCTTTTTTACAACCCTTCCAGGTGAGAAATAAAAGGACCGCAATAATAACTATAAAAATAAAGTCGCGCTTATTCATTTTTTATCTTATGTTTTTATTTAAGGAATCTGTTCGTTTTTTGACTCTTCAGTTAAAGTGGTTTTGCTTATATCGCCTGTTACTTGCTGCTCCAATGTGGATGTTGTAGTTTTTGGCTGCTCCTTCATTGATTGGTATGTTGTCATACCAAAAAGGGCGGAAATAAAGAGAAATAAAGTAGTTAACACAGGTATTAGCTGCGAGAAATCGCCCAAGGCAACCCATTTTATTAATATCACTATTACCATTGCAACTAATGCAAAAGCCGTTAATTTCCGGCCGCTGAAACCTTTGTTTTTTTCATTGTCCAGGGATCCTAATAATTTTTCGTAGATCTGTTTCATTTCTTTGAATTATAATAATTTTTGCTGCGTGCCTTACGCCAGCAAGTCATGTTATTTTATTGCGACATCATAAACCGCCCCTTTGCTTGCGTATAGTATTTTCTAATCTCAGATGCAGACCACTCCCTTTCCTCAACAATCACTTCATCCATTTTTATCCATGCTGCGATTGAAAGCGACCTTTGGTTTCCAATTGTAAAGCGGTTTACTCCTGGAATACCAGCAGATGTCGTTGTCCCAGATCCTGTCGCAGAACCTCTTAGTACTCCATTAACATATATTTTTGACGTTATAGATCCTGTCTTAATAGCAGTTACATAAACCCATTCGCTCGTTGAAGGGATCGAACTAAACACACAGTCATTATTCAGCACCCCTCCTGTTAAATTTAAAATATGACGTATTTTAAATACTCCGGCGGTGATGAAATAAACACAGCCATCATTTTGGAAGGTAGCCCCATCACCTGTCCAAATATTGAAAAAAGCAAAACCAAACGTCCCCTGATTCCCTACTCCGTTAGCCGTGCTATTTAATTTAAACCAAAAGGAAGTAGTAATTGTCGCTACTTGATCTGCACTTAAAATATTTGCAGCCCTAAACAATCCTTTGTTTGTTCCTGTACTACCAAAGTCGGCTGCGTTTTTAAATTTGCCGGTATTAAAAACAACAGATGCGCTATTACTCAACGTTCTTCCATTACCGCTTGAATCGTTTAGATTCTCCAAACGATAATAACCTCTATAATTAATTGAAGGGGGTAATTCTCCTAAGCTCATTTAGTTAAAGTATTGGTTTCTGAGTGGAAACATAAATAACTGTATGTATGCGTCTACAGGCGCTGTTGTGCTTACGGAATCGCAATCAACAGAAATAACATCGCTAGTGGCGGTTTCTGTTCCACTATCAGCAGTAAATCCAACACCTGAGGTTGCTCCACTTGCAATACTAAGTTTGGTAGCCATGAATGTTACTCCGTTTTTATTAATGTCATAAGTAGTAGCATTGGTTGTTCCGGCAGTTCCATGATAACCATCTGTACCAAATATTTTCATTGCGCAGGGCGTGTAATAATTAGCTGTCAATCCAGTACCTACTGCAAGCGTTCCGGCAACCGCCAAAACAATAGGCTTACACTTCTCTTTTGTATATGTGAATGAACTCATTGTCGCGGTCGCAGTGAGCGTATCGCCTATGATTGTGACAGTAACATTATTGGCAGAATATGTTGCAGAAACTATCATTGCCATCTTGGTCACACCCGTATCTATCCACTTTAAGACGGTTGTGCGGCCCATTAGCATATCGTAAAGATTTGCATTAGCAGCATCAGTAATGGTGAATGACACGTTTCCAACACGAGCAGGAGTACCGGGAACAGTCTGCCAATAATTCGTTTTATTTCCCTCAGCGTATGTTCCTACTGTTGTGCCGAAGGATAAGCCCAAAACGGTTTTTACTTCAGCCAACGTTTTCTTTACAAAAATGCCCGCTCCGGAAGCGACCAAAAAATCATTGGCCGCCGTTGCCAGGGAATGAGAAATTTTTGTCCCCCACTTTGCAGCATTTTCCAATGTATTAGGGCTAACAAACTGATCAGAGATAAGGCCTGCATCTACATCGGGCTGGCTTGCCTGGAATGCTGTATTAACATATTCCCAGGTAACGGCATTTGAATAATACGCACCGTTTGGATAGAAGGTCCCGCCCAAGGATCCGGGAAGCCATGACGTACCTTGTGAGGCTGATACCCAATAATATTTGTTGGGGGCAGATGCGGGAAGAGGCAAGGCCGCGTAGTTTGCTACAACAGCCGAGAATACGCCCCTTGGAATGCTTTTAATTATCCGTGTCATTATGTGTTTTCTGTTACTTGTGCGTTACCAACTGCTGCAATCCAAACTCCATCAATTCTACCAGTGTAATCATCAATGATCGCAATTTCGTTTTCCTGAAGAACCAATGAATAATCAATGTTTGTGGCCGCTGCACCATATTTTAAATACAACACAGAGGTACTTTCATTCACTATGATTGCGGAAGCTCTGTCAAGGTTAGCCGCCAACATTTGCACACTTGCGATGCTTGCCGGAACTCTTGTTACAGCGGCACCGGTTGCTTTCTTAACAGCTGCTAAAACAGATAACAGCGTTGTTTCTGTGGCAAATCCAGTTATAAGGGTTCCATCAGTTTTTAATTGCCAACCACCGGCCCCGTCGCTTTCAATGAGCTGCCCTAACAGCTCCCGTATGTCCAAATGCTTTAATCCTACCTGCATTGCTTTTTGAATTAAAAAAAAGCAGCAACATTGCTGAAGCTGCCTTTTGATGTATTACTATTATTTTAATTATGGGTACACTTTAATGGTGATAGCCGTTTCTTCATAAACACCATTTGCCGCAACGGCATCATAGTCTGTTCTGAATCTGAATGATGTTGCGCTCTGTCTGGCATAACTGTTCCTATTTTTCAAATTCCCGTTCGGAATATTATCCATTAATACGTGCGTTTTACCTTCGGTAAATGCTGCTGATGTAAGATCAAAAACCCCCACTCCAACGTAAGACCAAACAGGAAGAACACGTAAAGCATTTGTTAATACGATTGATGTAGGAGCCACCGCAGCACCTTGATGAGAAACTAACCCTTCAAATACAAGCGGTTCATTTGCTGTTACAATGTCAAATGCTTCTCCATTGTATATAAGAGGATAGGTTTGTCCAGCGGCAAGTTCGCCTTCCGCTAATTCTTCTCCTGCGTTCAAGATAGATTTTGCGCCTGTTCCATCATAGTTCACAGTAGCCGGGCCTGTATTCGAAATATTTACCGCTAAAGCAACGCGTAAGCCGGATGATAAGACAACCGGCGTTGCAACCCCTGTTGCTGTGTAAACATCTGCTACCTCTGAAGTAGTTGTAGTTGCAGTAGTTGCAGTTTCTGAGCAACAAAGGTTTACTGAGCTTAGGGTATAAGACTGGCCGTTGATCGCAATAATATCATTCACGGAATCGCAATTTTCTAAAGCTCCTAAGAAGTCTTTTTTGGGAACTTCTGAATAGATCGCAGATCCTACTGCTTTAATTTGAATTGTAATCATTTTTTAGAAATTTAATTTTGTTAATACTACTTTTATTTTTTTCTTTATAGGTTCTCTATAAATAATTCCAACCGCTACAAGCCCAAAAAAAAAAGCGCGGCACCAACAGTACCCTTATTTTCCTTCACTACTTTTGCAGCTGAATTAACGATGCTTGAAAATGATTTTGCGAATTCCTGGTAAACACTCAAAGCCTTTTTATATCCTTCCTGAACAACGGGCGCAGAAAAATCAGTCCCCCAACCAGCGTTTGCCATAATAACCGCTTTCACAGCCATTGCAGGATCCTTAATTTCTGATACATCGTTTACTCCCAATCGCTCTTTAAGCTTGCCCGAAGTTTTTCCGGTTTTAAAGAACATAATGAAGTATGCAGCGGCAGCAGCTGAAGCAATAATCGGATCGTTTAATTTGTCCGGGTTATTAACCAGGTCAATTCCGATAATATCGCCAACAGCTTTATAATTTCCTTTGAAAGTGATTTGATTCAACCCACGGCCTCGATATTTGTAACCATCGCCTTTTGCAACGTTTCCGTAGCGACCGTTATAGATGTGATCAAAAAAGGCGGTGGGATCTGCCTTTAACTTTGTTAATTGATCTTCGCTTAAACTCCCAACTCTTTTACCGAAAATCTGGCGGATCCGCGCATTGTTAGTCCCTGCGTAACTTGTTTCGGATTTAGGCTTGAAACCGGATTCTTTGGAGATCGTAGAAAGGATGGCAATTACTAGAACAGGGTTAATTATTCCGTATTTTTCAAGTGCAGCAATAGCGCTGCCAACAACTTCTTTTGGATATGATGATAATGTGCCTTCCATTTTTAGGTACTTGCTTTTATGTAACGTGATTTTTCGATTTTAAGGGGAGCGGAATCGCGAATGTATTTTTCTTTGGCAGCTACTTGAGTTTTTCGGTCGAAGGAAACAATAGTCACATTTGAACCAGCAACCCAAACACGTTGTAAATTCATAACCTTAGTCCCATCTACCAAGACAGCCCAAAATTCAATAAAGCCGGTTTTTCCGTCCTTGCTTAATTGGTATTTACCGGTCATTAAACCAAGCTGCCTGCCTGGTTGCGCGCCTCCCACAATGTTACTCTTGCTTAAAATGTCTAATGCACTCAAGGAGCCTATTAATTCGGGGGACTTGCGAATTACAGTGTTGGTTTTGGCGACCACAAAGTTTGCATTTTTTACATCGTCATATCTCAATGTAGAAGCAACGGGTGGCTTGCCTGGTTCGGTCGGTTTAGCCAGGTTAATGATATTAAAGAACTGAGCCTTTTCTTCAGCTGATAAAAAGTCCAAATATTCATCAATGTTGCCATGCCCTGCCTTTTTAAAAGACTTTGCGACATCTTCCCAGGGAACATTTTGAGACGCAATCAATCGAGCTGCATCATAAGCTACTTGTTCGTCATCGCCTTTCCAACTCTTTGCGTTATATATTTTAGATGCAGCTTGTGCAGCAGGAGTGTCGAGCTTTTCGGCTTCTTTATCTGCAACATATTGATTCCACCACTTGATTCCAAAATATCCGCCGACGGCTAGAACAGCGGTCCCGACAAGGAGCGTTCCAGGCGAAAGCTTGCTTCCGCTTTGCTGAATGATGAATGGTTGTTGTGGGGCTTGTACTTCCATTTTATAAGTATTTTTCGTACGGTTTTGCCTTAGTTACGAAGGTTGGTTTTCTTTTGCTTAGATCTGCCAAATACAGAAGATCTGCATGAGGGAGTGATCTAACTATATCAGCGGCTGCTTTCATTGCTTCCAGGCACTGCGCTTCAGTTGGTTTTTCAATCTTGAAATTGTAAGTCTTTTCCATTTTGCGTTATTTTTTTAGCTGGTTATTTATTTTCCTTTTCAGCTGCATCTATTGGCAACAGGTGAGCTAAAAGGATCTTAGTATGTTCTTCGTTAAACTCTCCTTCAGAGGTGCAGCAGAACGCAAAAACATTGTACAGTAATTTGAATTTATCCGGTGTTAATGACTTATTGAAAATGTGAATATTTCTGAGGGCTTCGGCATGATCAGCATCAAAGCCTTTGTATTCATCCTGATCATTTGTAACTTCACTGAATTCAGCGCCGGAAGTTTCCTTTGTAGCTGGCGCGATTTGTTTTTCGGATCGTGCAAAAATATCTTTCACCTGGTCCTCGCTTAATTTCAGAACCTCTGTTAGAACCTTTGGACGATTGATAATAAATTTTTCAGCTGCTTCTTCAAATGCTGCTGCTAGAATTATGTGAATTGGTTTAGGCTGAACTTTTTCTATCAGCTTGTCAGCTGCACTTCCAAGATCTGCATCCTGATCATCAATTGTTTCCTTCAGATCTTCAATCTCACTTTCAAGATCTTCGATGATTCTGTCCTTCTTTTCGATCTCTCTCTCATGCTTCATTTCCAGGGTATAAAGCTCCTGCTTATGCTCAAGCTTTATCAGCTGAAGCTGAAAAGTTGATTCAGGGATATCTCCTTTTTTCAATCGGTCGATTTCCGTTTTCATAACAGACAAACCTTCTTCCGGACCTTTCAATCCATCGTTTTTTATTTCGCTGATAACTTCAGCGTCTTCCGCTAAATAGATTGTGTATAAATCATGGTTACTTGTTGTTCGCTTACCATTGTAAACGGCAACTCTCAAGGCTTGTGGATCTCTTGAGTTAACAATTTTAACCAGGGATTCTTCAAAATCTTCCTTACCTGGCTTTGCGCGTAAGGCCGTATCTTCCCAATGGTTATTAATATAGATCTGAGTAATTCTACAATGCTCCGGATATAGTTTCCTGGCATCTGAATTTCTGCTTACACGTTCTCTGTTTTGCACTTCTACATCCCGAACACTGTCAGAAAGCCGGTTGGCTATATCCTGCAATTGAGGGGCGAGCTTATAAATAATTTCAGGTGATTTCATTTTGCGTTATTTTTTTTTATAGGTTTCCTCAAGTAGAGCATCAACATCTACTGTATTCAGCTTTTCCCGTGTTAATGTTGGAATAACACGAATAAACTCACAGTCCACGGGAATTACTCCGCCTGTAATTTTTATGTGTCCGGTAAACTCCTGGATTCCGTAAAAGTTAAAATCTCCGTAATTCGCGGCGTCTGTGAAATAGTTGGTGTCGGAAATGATCTCCATTGTTGCCGGCAAGGTTTTGGCAACCAGGTAATAGAATTCATTATTTGCAAAGAATTCAATAGTATCACTTGCATCCTGCACTCTTATAGGCTGAAAAGTATACTCTGTGAACCTGAGTTCCCGCATACGTTGCTCTATATATGCCATTAATACCTTATCCATTCGAGTATAGTTTTTTGCCTTTAATTGTTATTTTGAGATAAGCTCCTGCTCCCACAGAATCGAATTTTACCCAGCCTTCAATGAAGGTTCCGCCAGTTAACCTTTCCATTAGTTTTAGAAACCTTGGCTTCCGCAATTTCGTTGCTTCAGATGAGCTTGTGAAAGAGTAAACTATCGGGTTAGATGATTTGGAATTGAAGCTTAAAGAAACTGTTCCGCTAGGAAATCCGCCAACTCCTGTTCGTCCGGATGAGAAGGTAATCCCGTCGGCAAAAACAAAATCTTCAGGAATTTTGAAAGATATTTTTTGTACAGCTCCGGAACCCGGAACGGTAATTACCTGGTATCTTGTTTTTAATGTTGCCATTAGCGAATAGGTTTTTCAAGTTTCAACACAACTTTAGCAGTGTATGGATATGCAGTTGCAGTTCCGCCATCTGCAATAGTGATGTTAACAGTACTACCTTCAGCGGGTTCGTTAATGTCTTTATCAAAACGATCATTAGGATCAACCTCATTGCCACATGAAATTAACTTTATGTCGAATCCTTCGGGATAAATCTCCTGTCCTCCGATTAAAAATTTGTCGAACGTACCTTTATTAAAGGCCGTGGCATCCGTGGCAATTGCTTGAATCCCTGTAACAGTTTTGAAATTTTTGTCTGTATTAACCTGCGAAGTGCTGACTTCAGCGTTAGCGGCGGGAATTTCGACATTAATTACCTGGTACTTTATACTTCTTAATGTACTCATCTGAGTATATGAATTTAGAATGGGTTAGTAAAAAAAGCTGAAGCGAACCGATTAATCGGTTCACTTCAAGCCATTTTAGGAAGGTGTCAGAAAAAATAACGCAGATTACTAAACTAACAGCTTCTTTGTTTTTAGTACGGAAGTACTGTTTGACCAAGCATGATGAATTTCACATTCTCATTTACAGGCGCTGCCTGAGAGAAAATTAAGTCCATGTTGATTGCGATTTGCGGTTCAATCCATTTCGGAGAATCCAACTCAACGATACCACGGTTAACGTTGTTACGGTTAGTCGTATCGAAAATTTGAGCGGAAGTATCTTTTGGCATCAGGTATTTACCATTTGCTTTGAACTCGAAAGTTCCGTTCAAAATCGCTTTTACAGCAACTCCGAAAGCTGCGTTTGCAGGTGCCACATCATTTCCGGACAAAATTCCGATATGCGTACATAAGAACCATGCATCTTTCTCTAACTTTTGGCTGGCGATGTTACCTTCTGCCTGGCCAAGATCATCATTACCTTGTAACATTCTGATAGAAGATGCTCCACTAACTGATTTTACAGTGTAGTAAAGTGAATCCGCTAATTGAAGTTCTTTATTTGCCAATCCCTTACGGATGTTTTCAGGCAAAGCACCGATACGCATTTCTGCTTTATCGCGTGATGTCAAAGAACCACCAGGAACGATGTTACGTTTTGACAATAATTTCTGTACCGCAACTGCGCGTTGTGGTTTTGGTAGTTGCATGATAGCTCCTAACAAACCTTCTTGCTTTTCAGCAGATGCATAACCTAATCCCATCAAGGCATCAGTGTCGTTTAAAATTTGGTTTAAATCCATTTTATTTAAAAATTTAATTGTTTAATACTTAGGTTAATTGGGTATGCGTTAACAGAACACTTTGGGATTAAACCAAAGTGTCCATTGATAATAAATTCATTTCGGATTTCACTCCTTCGCCGCCGTTGATCGCGGAAGAATCATCTGAAGAGTATTCAGGAACTTCAACCTCATAGCGTGATTTTTCCAGGATTTTTGCCATATCGTCAGCTTTGTCCTTAAAGTATTGCACTTGAAGGTTTGCTTTAGCAGCTGAAGGATCTTGTCCAAGTCCTGTGAACACATCAGTACCAGTAAATGCTTTCACACCGGCGAAAACTCCACCGCCTACAAGGCCCCAACCTAAACCATTTGCAAGGTCTGCACCTGCGCCTGATTTCTTATGAGTTAATACTACTGCGGCTCCGCCGGCCCCGACAAGTACAAGGGGTTTTACTACTTTGGCAACTAAGGAGCGTTCTCCTGTTGTTGGATCGGGTGCTAAGAAAGGGATCTTATCTAATCCCCATCCGATCACGGAAGCTCCAACCAAACCAAGGATTGCACCTACCGGTTTAGCTACTTTAGCTCCCATCCCTTTAACAGCATCCATTTTGGTTGCTCCTAAGCCTTTTTTCGACTTCGATTTTTTCGACTTCGATTTTTTGGTCTTGTGTGGTTTGGTTTTTGTTGACATTTTTTTTGTTTTTAATTATTTACTATTACTTGATTTTAAAGAGGGTGGGCTACATCATGGTAACCCGTTTCGCAGCTAATGCTTTTGGTTTCTTTGATTTTTTGCTTTTAGAAATCTTCCCAAATCCGTTAATAGAAAGCCTTGGAGCGGGAGTAGTTTTTTTAGCAGCTGAAAAAACCTTAGTGCGGATTCCGCCAACGTTAAATGCAAATGCTAGAGCAGTTAAGCCAACGAGTGCAATTACTGCGGTTGTTCCAGGATTATTCTTGATAAATTTGCCAACGGATGCGAAAGCACCGCCGCCGCCATTTTTTATTGCTTCGTATGCTGCTTTTGAGGCCGCTGCTTTTTCGGCTGCTGCCAATGCAGAAGCTTGAAGCTCTGCAACCGTGGCTCCCTCTTTTGCAAATTGTGAAGGATCTACACCGCCGGCTGCTTTATATGCGTTTTGCGCCGCTAAAACAGCTTCAGCTTCAGTCGCTCCATTTTGTGCTGCAAGAGTTCCTGCAACATCAGCAGCTTTCCATGCAGCAGCTTCCTTTGCATCTGCTTCAGATGTACTTTGCGCTTCAATTGCCGGTACTTCAGTTGGGCTTACAGAACTTGAATCAGCTTGTTCTTCAGCAAGTACTGGCTCGGCACTTTCTTCACCGGATTTTTTATTTTTACGATTGCTAAACCATCTTTTAATAGCTGCAACCATCTTTTTGCCCCATCCTTGTTTTTGTCCTTCTTCAACTACTGCCGGGATCTCATCCATAATTCCGGATCCATCAGATTCAGGTTTATCAGCGTCAACAGGCAAATCACTTCCTTCAGGAGTTGATACTTCGTCTACTACCGGTTCGTCTATTACCGGCTCGTCTACTACCGGCTCAGCGATATCTTCACCAAGTCCGTCAACGGCGTTTTTCGACTTTGGATTTTTTTGTTTAGCTGCCGCTTCAGCCATCTTTTGTTCGTGCTCGTATTTATCCTTTGCAGATTTGCGTGTAATTCCGGCCTGAGCCATTTTCGATACCGCAGTAAGGATTACGCTTGCCGCTGCAATAACAGCAGCTGCAATAGAATATGGTTCCCCCAATCCGCCTACGCTTCCTGCAAGTCCTTTTTTCTTGCCAGCACGACCGGTTTTAAGTGCTTTTTCCAGGTTAGATCTTTTTCCGCCAATGGCTTCAAAAACCTTTGCAACTTTATCGTAGCCAATAACAGATCTTTTCCAAAGAGATTCTGATACGTTTTTCTTTGCTGCTTCTGACTGCGATAAAACACCAGGCAGAAGTCTTTCGGCCATGTGAAATACGTTTTCCTTCATTGCCAAAAGAAACCCGGCACGCATTAAAAGCGTTAGGGGATTTGACATGATCAGAAACTTTTTGATTAAAGCACCCGCCTTTTTTGCGACCTCCTTTGTTTTTACAATCGCTTTCTTAGCTGCATCTTTCACCTTCGCATCAACAGTTTTCTTAGCAGCAACAATATTTTTTACAATATTTCTGTTGACCTTATCGACAGCCTTTACAGCTGTTTTGACGTTTGAGAAGAATTTTTGTCCAACGGCTTTATGCTGATCAACAATTTTCTTTTGCGTCGATTTTAATTTAGAAGCTGCTTTTTTCAGGAAGCCTTTTCCAAGGCCCTCTAAAATTTCAATATCATTTGGATCTTCAGAATCTGTCTCAAAATCATCGGACATCAGTCCCATCATGTATGAATCTTCAGCATCTTCCAATTCACCTAAAGTGCGGGTATTCGCGTTCCAATCTTCTTCAGCTCTTTCCAAATCAGCCAAAACCTTTTCACGTTGTGGTGTCCAGAATTTGGCAATTGCAGCGTTCAGCATTTTCAAATGATTTTTCGCGCCTCCAATTACATCAACAGAATTAGGGTTCTTGCTGATATAATCTCGTGTAGCAACTAGCTGATCATAGATATGCTTCAGCATTGGGCTATTCGCTTCAACGGTTTCACCAAGTCCATCAATTGTTTGATCCATCTTACTGAAATGGCATCCGGATAGAATTCTATCTAATTCTTCGCTGTTATCAATTGTTGCGCTTCCTACTCCGCTCAAACGAGCAATAGGAATACCGCCTAATAAAGTTTTTGCTTCCATTCTATGGTCGAATTTATCTGTGTAGTCTTTTTGTTCGTTGAATTGGTCCAGGACGCAATCAATTATGTAGCACCTGCTCGGATCTTCAGGCAAGGGGACAATGACATATACATGCTGCCATGTGCCATCGTATTTTGCTATCCGGAACTTGCAGGATATATTTAAGTTTAGTAGGGTAGAGGCTACGGCAATGCTGAAGCAATCGCAATCGATTCCAGCCTCATCAAAAGTAGCCGGGTTGCGAGCCAAGATCTGACCATCGCGCCAAGCTCTTTTTGGGCGGCGTAATTCTTCAACGCCTTCCTTATCAAGCTTGTATTTACAATGCTCAAAATAAAAGTTGAAAACCTTTTTGCAAGTTTCACCTAATGTTTTTCCGCGTAACATGGGTGCGATCTTCTCTGTATCGGCAAGCGTCTCACGACAAAATGCATCCATTTCATCAACGGTCTTTTTTACAGTCCCGTTTGGATTAACAATTTGGTATGTTCCGGAAGATTTCGGGAAATACTTATCGTATTGCGATCCATCTTTTACCTTGTGGCCATGAGTAGCTACAAAACCTAAGCGGGCGATGGGATATGTAGTTTCCTGGCTCATAAAGCAATTGTTTCAGTTAATGGTATAGTGATTCCCATTGAATCGACAGAAATGTCAGCAATGGCTTGTTGTGATGATTTTGCACCACGTAACCGGTCGATCACGTAGCTCACAAAATTTGGTAATACCGGCAGCACGTTTGCAAATCGTAATTCGATATCATGCTTCAGAACAGATCTGCTGTTTCCGGAAAATATTTTTTCGTCAGAAGTAGGAACGGAATTTCCAATACGGGACAATTCCCCTTTCTTATTTTTTATAGAAAGAGCAATGTTTAATTTACTTATGGATAAAGATTTTGAACTCGGGTTGGTAACTTGTATGGCGAATGTATAAACAACGCCTATCGGCACAATTCCGCCTTTTTTAAGCACTTCTTTAACGGCAACGCCGTCAAGGTCAAAAGATAACTTTTCGGCAGCTGAAGCCGATTGAGTAGCATGGACTGCTCCATAGATGGCAGCAGATAGCAAACCAAGCCCTAAAGCACCTCCTATAAATGCTCCGGCTTTACTCACTTTTGCCTCCTTTGCTTCTTTTTTCTTTCCACTTATGAACAATTTTTTGTCCGGTAACATTGATAAACAATGCTATGCATCCGCCAAAAACTGTTTTAGCTAAATAGATAAGAGTATCGGGATTTGAAATGAATGCAACGAGGGTGGATTCGGTTTGTAGATGTTGTGGGAATGGTGCGGCAACGAATATGAAGCCTAGGGCAAATGCGATAAGATCGCTTATGATTTTTAGAAACATATTGTCGTGCTGCGGAGTTGCGTAAAACATCTTTCTTGATAGATTTTACACAAATGTTACACGACCAAAAAGAATCAAATCCTATTATGGACCGCTAGGAAAGGTTTTGGCGCAATTGTTTTAAGTTGGGCGCAATTTGGATTAATAGGGGGAGGGATTAAAAAAGAAAGATCCGGAGGTTTAGCCTTGGATCTTCCTTTTGCTTTTATGTTTTGGGTTGTTTATTCTGCATAGCATCCGTCATCTTCAAAATGTTTTCCGGGCCGGCTTTCAATTTTGCTGAACCCCAACAGATCATCGGTGCGGTGTAGAAGTTTTGCATTCGGACGATCCTTTTCAAAATAACTATCCGCGACATACTCGTAGGTACTTCCGGAAGCTTCATTGAACTTCCCTTCAGCATCCGGATTATGGATAATTATATTATAATTACACCCATGCGCTTTAGCATGTTCTATGGCGACTAATTTTAGTTGTTCCAGGTTGCTATGGATTTCCATCTTTTTTTTGTTTTAAAGCTTTCAATAATCCGTCTGCAATCTTAACAGAAAACTTACATTCTTTATTTAGCGATACATCTCCAGCGTCGTCTGTTAATTTCACGGATCTCTGAGAAAGTACCAAGGCAGAAATAACTACTCGCTGTTCAGCATCTTTTCGCTCTTCATGCTTGCGGTTCTCTTCTTCAAGTTCTTTCTCATAATTGATGTCATTATTTCTGTTGATATCTAAACTATCTCCAAATAGCGTTTCTATCGGCATTTTGAGGTATTCCGCAATAGATCCCATCTTTATTAAAGAGATCATACCGGTGAAGAGTTCCTGATGAAGATCCGTTGGATCATTTTTCAGATCAAGAGCCATTTCAGCAAATGTTTTGTCCTGCGACTTCAGGATTTCGTTTATATTGTCGATTGTTTGTTTTGAATAGTAAGTACTCATAGCGTTATTTTTTTTAGGTTTGGAAATAGCGTAGGAGCAAAGCCCCTACGCATTAATTGAATTTTTTACTTTCCTTCGTTTTTAAAGTCAAGTGTTTTTGTCCTGGTGGCATTGTCCTTAAATTTTACCGGGTCAATTGCTGCATAAGGCAATCGAAATACTGTGTCATTCACTCTAAATGAAAAAACTGTATCTTCATTTGGTTCCGGCTCAAGGCTATCAACTTTCCCTTCAGCTCCATTTAATAGATCTGCCTTTTCGGGAATCGATACTTCATCGAATGTTCTATGAGCTTTAAAGATCTCCTTCAACTTTTTTGAGCCTTTGAGATTTACGATACTGCCATTCTGCGGTACTGTGTTGTTTGTTTCCATTCTTTTGTTTTTAAGGTTTATATTAATTATCTATTGCACTCTTCGTATTGTCCTGCCAAGCCCTTAGTACTCAGGATTGCTTTATCCCATTCATTTAATTCTTGTTCAGTTTTCTCCTGGACAACGAACTCGGGATTTTCTGCCAGGAGATATAACAAATATTCTCTGCTGCGGAATGCATTGTAAATAGCCGCTTTAATTAGCCGCCTTCCGGAAGCTGCATGAATAATATTTTTCCCCTGGTACATTTCATTAAATTCAAAATAGCTTAGATGCATCTTATTTATATTTTACAGTGATCATTATTTTACAACGTCCAACTTCGTAGCCGGACTTTTCACTTCCTCTTCAGCTTGTATCACCGAAATTGAAATATTGGCATCGCTCATTTTTGTTACGAGCAACTCCTTTTGGTTTTGGAAATAATCAATTCTGAATTGCTTGTCCAAACGCACCCGGAAGCATTCTTTTATCTCCGGATGCGATTCTATCAACCCGAACTTATAGATGTTCAGAATGGCGTTTTTGGCATCCGTCCAACTCATTTTTTGGGGCATCGAAGGATGGGCGGTATTCTTATAAATAACAAGTTTTCCTTCCCTGCTTTTCTTTACCATTTCGTGAATAGTAAAATAACCAGGTCCCATTTCACCGGCAATAGTGATAGCGGCTGTTTTAGCTTCGTTCAACTTTCCTTTTATCATAATGACAACCACCTGGTCCGCTTCTTTCGCAGATAATGATTCGCTTACAGCTCCTACTTTTTTTGCCGATACCTTAGCTTGTTTTTGAGGTGCTTTTACAACTGATTTTTTTACTGCTTTTTTTACAACAGCTTTCGTTGTTGCTTTCTTTGCAACCTTTTTAGGTGCTGTTTTTTTTACTGCTTTTTTTGCCATCTGATTATTTGTTAATGATTAATTGAATTATTAAATAAAGGACCATAAGTGTTATTCCAGAATGGAAGATGCTCTGATTTATTTGCAGGCTAACATTTTTTGCAAGATTATTTACCTTACTCAGATGGACCTTATGTTTAGATTCTTCCACTTCTTCAGGAGTACACTTCCCGCATGTACAACTAGAGTAGTAACTATCCGGATCAAAACCTTTTTTGTAAGTAGCCCTGTAATACCTGAAATTATGCATAGTAGTTTTCCAATCATGGATTGAAACCCTTAATCCTGCTATAAAAATGAGTGTTAATACTGTTGATTTCATCGTTTAAATCTTTTTATTATGTTGAACACACTGGTTATATTGCTTTCTAAATTTGTCTTTGCCTGGTATGCGATCATTTGATTGAGCGTGGTCAGGATGTATTGTATGTTTTCCGGATCTTTCACATAGCATTTGATATGCTCATATAAATTACCGTAAACCCTGGAATAGATATCTATTATTGCTATCCAGTTTGTAATTGAATTTGCCACATTGACAAATTGATCGTAGTCAACTCCTTTACCATTTGAAAGGGCGTGAAAGAGATCCTGTGCCTGGCGTTTTTCCTTCTCTGAATAATCGCCAAAAGTTGACTTGCCGGTGTGCTGATAAAAGCCTCGTTTAGCCTTATTGAAAATTGGTCCGCCAGCTGAAGGAGAAATAACCGGTATTCTGTTTTTAGGGTTAATAACATAATCGTATTCATCATTTATCAAAGCCATCATATCTGAAGCGGCCTTAGCAGCTGCTTCGTTCTTCTGTTTATCCGGATGATGTTTCAATGCGTAATCATTACGCATTTTTTTAAGTACCGGTAATGATAAACGGATATCAAAAAATTTAAGCTTTCGCATTTTTGTTTTCTATTAATTTACTATCCGGGCAAACTCTCTCATGCATTTTTATAACGTGGCTTTTAAGGCTTCTACGCTGCTTTCTCGTTAATACAACCTCATAGTTAACAATCAGGTTGTAAAGCTTATTATCAACCTTTTTAATGGTTGTAAGCTTGCCTTTTTCGTCAAGCTCTGACTGTACTTTTAAAAATTCTTGATTGCTCATCAATTTCCGGTATTAGTTATTTTCTTTACTCATAATCCAATTCAATAAAGCAAGCTTTGTCTTGGCTATTTTTATTTCAGCTTCCAGGCGATCTGTTTTCCATTTATCTTTAAATTCCTGTGTATTTATCCAATTAATCTTAATTTGATTATCAATAATAAGGCTATGCAGCAGCTTGATTTCCCTTGTTACTTCCTTGGGATCTCTCATCATTATCCTGGTGAACCGAAACCGATTCCCGGCGTGATATCCTAAAGTGAAACATCCTATCGCAGTGATCATTGCAAGCACCAAATGTGTGTATTCTAAAGAGTTTAAGAATTCCATTATTTATTGCCCTCCATCTTTTTAATGATCAATTCGACTTGTTCAGGAATTAAACTGTTGTACCTGGTCCGGCCAGCCATTTCGTCAAGCTGTTCCCGAATAGATGCAATATTCTTTTTAAAAAGTTTAGGCCCCATCTTGTAATGTTGCCGGACCGTTTTAAATGTTTGACCAATCAATGAAAGTTCCTTTTTCGACATATTTTTTGTGTTAGTTGGTTAGTAGTTCCTTGCAAATTTTATCCTTCAGCTGCTGAATGAAAAAGGCAACGTAATCGCCGTATTTATTCCCTCCGGATCTTTCATACTCCGGAAGGAAGGCAATTATTGTGTAGCCCTGCATAGGACTGATTTTTATTGTTGTTGCCTTTTTTATCGTTATAGAATGCTGCATTTGTGCTTTCTTAATAGCGGTTTTGCAGATAAGATCTTTCAATTCCAAAAGCATCACATTTGTTTCGATGAGCTTTATTAGATCCTTTCTTGCATCTAATTTTCCCTTTGAAGAAACAAGGATCTTCGCAACCTCATTTATATAATAGTCGAATGCAATAAGTCCATGCTGATCAGTTAGCTTTATTTTCATCTTACTTCTTTCGTTTTGTTTTTTTATTAGGTCCGACAAAAATGATATTGCAGCACTCAGGATCTTTATCAATGAAAAGGTCAGATTGCCCTTTTTTGTCCGGATAAATCTCATAGTAATCATTCAGTCCATTAATAAGGCAAGTGGTGTTTGGATCTGAATAAAACAGTTTCTTGTCCGGGTTTATAAAAAGAACGTAAGGTGCATCTTTCAACTTCGCCAATTCTTTAGCTACCTTTTTTTGGTATGAAGCAACCAGGTAAGCATTTACTTTTTCTTCTATTGTTTCTCCGAAGATCCCGAAGAGGACAATGCCTGTGAATAAAATACCTATTATTAAAAAGAAGATCGTTAGTATCATTTTTTCAGGGTTTAGATGGTGGTTACTTTTTTAAGGCAAACGCCTCGGTGGGCATTTAAAGCTTTCAATGCGGTTGCGATCCCTTCCAAATGATCCGCTTTATATTCGTTGCAATGCTGGCAGGTAAATTCATGCTCAATTCTGCTTATAATAGCCTGGCAATTTGTCGTCTTTTCCTCCAAGGTCCTGTTTTGGGTTCTCTGAAATTCCAAGGCTTCGCAAGCTGTTTTAACCTCTGCTTTTTGCTGCTCAAAATCTGCTGCTAGCTGCTTTTTATCTGCTAATTCCTGCTCGTAAACTGCTTTTAGTTGCTCTATACTGCTATATCCTACAACCCTTTCGAAGTATAGGCTGCTCATTTTATGAATAAGGTAGCTGAAGGCAGCACTGAAGAATATTTTAGCAATAAGCAGGCTTACGTTTGGAAGATCCCAAAGGCTTGTTTTTGATATACCGGTAAGAACGTCCCAAAAAAGGAGGTTGATCAGGAACAGCAAAAAGGCGAATGCTTTGCTATCTTTTGTCTTACCGTTCACGATAAATCCGATCACAGCCAGGTCAATTACAATGATCACAAAATAAGCTTGCAGATGAATGTACGGCAACCAGGAATCCGGATAAATTGGTCCGGTGATCCGGTAGTATAATTCGGCTCCATGCTCCAAATTATTGAACATTGTTAGCGCGATGATGATCAGCAGGAAAACTGGTTTCCGGAAGAAGTTTTTATTCATGTTAGTTTTTTCCATTTGTTCAGGTTTTTAATTAAATTATTTTTTATCAAGTGGGTAAGTATTTTTGATTGAATTACTCGGAACATGGTACATGATCGCGATTGCTATATATGGCCGATGGGAAGCATTGTAGACGAACCTTCTTAAAAGCCGGTCGTGCCCTTTATCTTTGTCCGTTAAAAATCCGTATCGCTGTTCTGTCTTTTTTCCAAAACGGACGATCCCGGCATCATTGTATTTCATCCAAAGTTTCCATTCAATTGCTGCAATGGTGTTCGGATCTTTAAAATTGTTGTTTGCTTTGCTCATAGTTTTTAGTTGGCTTGTTGGTTATTAGTTATTACTGTTTTACTCCAAAGTGTTTGTAGGGATTGGTTATTAAGCTGCATAGGATCTTCTACACAGGTATTGTAAAATTCGAGATATGCTTTGTTTTTCTTCTTACCAAGCAGCTGCGAAGCCTTCCGGTAGTTTTCGTAATCGTCCGGATTTTTCTTATGAATTTTAAAAATGTTAATCAATTCTTTTACGCTTTTTGAATGATCTTCATTGGTCCGCATATACGGTTTTACAACCTTTTCAACGTGTTTTAGTGAGTTGTAAAATCCGGCTGAAAAATTAGGATCCAACCAGCGCCAAATAGGGGCAGGGGTGAAGCCTCTCCTGGTCTTTGCTTTGTGAGCTTCAAAAACAACAAGCATTAAATTTTCGTAGAGTTCGGACATTTTTAGATCCTTGCTGCGGGGATTAAAATATCCGGACAAAAATTCTTTTGCCAGGGAAAGATGCACTTCCGGAATATGAATTCCTTTATAAAGCACTGATAGAATAAGGGATAAAGCCGATTTTATATTAACAAATAAAAGGTCGTTATCTACATTCTGCGGAACTATTTCAGAATTTTTCGCGCGGAACTTTTGTTCCAGGGTCTTGGCACGATCTGATTTACTTGCAGGGAGCGGAAAGGTATTTTTCCCGACCCCCTTGATGTTCTCGTGTTCCAGGGAACGATCCAGGGAAGAAACGGACGCGTCCGTTTCCGGAAAATCTTTCTTGGTGGAATCCTGAAGCGATAGCGGAAGGTTTTCAACAAGAAAGGCCTTATCCATATTAATATTACGATCTAGGGAAGGTTTCCCGGATACAGTATCATTCCAATTTGGAAGCATATAACCGTTAAAAGTTTGGGAAAAAGGGGGGCGTGTATGCTGAAGCTCTTCGAGTTTTTCAACAGATAATTCGATGTTATTAACAAGTTGCTGACAGTTTTTTACAGCCATTTCGAAATACATTTCGTTATGACAAGCAACCAAAATCGCAGGATTAAATTTCAATTCAAAGCTTGAATTTTGCCCGTGGTAAACATAACCGGTCTTATCGAAGATCCCTGCATCAGTTGCGCGCCCAATATGCCGCCAAACGCTCGTTTTACTCAACAAACCGTTAAGCTTTGTGCATACACCTTTGCGATTCACCTTAAATACAGGGTTTTTAAGGCCCTTCTTCTCATTATTAAGCAGGAACTTAGCGTACATGTCCAGGATAGCAAAAGCAACGTCCTGGGTTCCGGATTTAATTGTCCTGGAACGGAATGTTTTTTCCGATGGCGTCAGGGCGTACTTAGTTCTGAAGGCTTCGGGGTCCTTCAGGAACTCGGATTCCAAGTTAGTGTTGTACTTGATGATCTGCTGGCCCATCAATTTTTTAGTGTCCTTATAATCTATTTTCAGGTATATTGCTTTCATAGTGATTTCAGCAGTGCTTGTTTTGATTTAAAGATTTCATTTGCGGACCTTAGAATGGGATCTAACTCTCCCTTGCATAGAGTGTAGACGGCATCTACTTTTTTATCCAGGCCGATGCGCAACTCAATTGATTCGATTTTGAATTGTACCGGAGCGTTCTCAAACATTAGCCAGGCTAATGCGCCTACGCCTGTATCGAGTGCGATTGTTATTCCTACGTTTTTATAAATTGTTCTTGCCATTGCTTAGGTGAATTCGTAGCGTTTATCCTGTTTTACAATTGTCGTTTTAAATGGTAGATCTATGCTTTTGTCTTTCACTTCTCCCATTGTGGCGATCAGCCTTTTTGCGATTGTAAATACAACCCGCTCCTGATCATCTACTTTGACCTGCATGTGCATACATTGATCACCTGCCTTTTTAGGAAACTTGGAAAGCTCTATTCGAAAGTCGATAACCGCAATCTGCTTATTTAAAATATCTTCAACTTCTATCTTTTTTCCGTTGTATGCCGCTGTTGGCGGCTTAATGTTTAAGCTTTTAAAATCGCGCATGCAATAATTTTTTTTCTAAGTTTCTACAATTTCCGTGTTTTGTCCACCCTTTATAGGAAGCGATGGAGGCTCTGTATGCAATTGGATCTTTACTGTTTTTCTTAGACACGGCTCGTGCAAAACTTTTCTTAATACTCTTCCTTAACCCGACGTGCGTGTGGTAGAATCTGTACCCGACAAAATCAATACTTCTGGCTTTTACCGGAAATACTTGGTAGTTGCTTTTAACAATCAATTTTAGTTTTAGAAGTAAATAATTTTTGATCTGAAATAATACCTGGTGTAGATAAGCTTTACTATCAGACAAGATCACCATATCGTCAGCATAGCGGAAATAGTATTTCACGCGTAACTCTTCTTTGATCCAATGATCAAAATAGGTTAAGTAAAAATTGGCAAAATACTGGCTTAAATAATTTCCGATTGGAAGCCCTTCAGCACTATCTATAATTTCATCAAGCAGCCACAGCAGATCATTATCTTTTAATTTTTTCCGCAACAGCTGCTTCAGGATCTCATGGTTTACCGTGGGGTAAAATTTCTTAACGTCCAGCTTCAGACAATAGGTTGTACCGCTCCCGTCCTGTAAAGCTTCCTTCGTTGCACGTAATACGGCATGAACCCCTTTATTCTTAATGCAGCTGTATGTATCAGTTGTAAAGGTTGAAACGAAAATTCTTTCAAGCGGGATCATTACAGCATGATGCACGATTCGATCCGGAAAATAAGGCAGACAGAAAATTTTTCTTGGTTTTGGATCTAGAATATTACGCGTTGTATAGGCGCTTGTTTTATAGGTTTTATCCTTCAGCATCCGGTGCAGTTCTAAAAGTTTTGTTTCACGATCTTGTTTATCAAACCGCATCACACCATATTGAGTAGCCTTACCTTGCCTGGCATTTTGATCTGCCAGGCTAAGGTTCTCGACACTTATTATTTCTTGATATAAATTATTCTTTCGTTTCAAAGCCTTTGCTTTATGGTCGTATTCCTTGCTTGAAGTACCAACGCCCGTAATTACTATTGTCATTTTTTGCCCTGTTGGCAAGGTCTGCGCTGCCAAAATTGTTATTTTGCATAGATGAGCGCCTGCAATCGTATTCGTGTTCGTATTCTCGTAGTCGTTATACGAAAGGCTGAAGCCTGAACCTGACACAACGCACGGCAATACAGCGCACAACCCAAATCTGTTATAAATACACGATTTCGATCAGGGCCTGGAAATTATCCCAACAAAATTTGGCTTGTTCACGAGATCGAAATGAACGGCGAGCGCCCGCAACCGTATTCGTGCGCGTATACTCGTAGCCGTTATACGAAAGGCCGAAGCCCGACGGTTTAGCACTGTCCTTTACCACATCGGGCCATAACTCCCATTTTGCTTCCCTAGGATTGGCCCAGTCGGGATCTACACCTTCATTGATCGCCTCCACAACGATGTTATATTGATAATCCGCAATTACTTTTACCGCATCCTTTTCAGGAAGATGGGTCACGATCGGTAAATTTTTAGGATTGCGGCCGGTCGCGATAAAGCAAGCTTCAATTGTTGTTAATTTTTCCATTTTTATTTTTCGCTTTTATTGATTAGTAATAATTTTTCAAGAATTGTCTGAAAATTGTCGAATGCAAACTTTGCATCTTCTTTCCTGTGAAAAGAAAGGCGAGCGCCCGCAACCGTATCCGCGTCCGTATTCACGCAGTCGCGATACGAAAGGCCGAAGCCCGACGGTTTAGCACTGTCTTTTACCACATCGGGCCACAAAACCCATTTAGCTTCACCGGGATTGCCCCAATCAGCGTCTTTGCCGGCATTAAGCACCTCCCTAATTAGGGACCATTGGAAGAAAGCATTAGCGCCGTCCTGTCGATCATTCTTAGATTTAGGGAACGGAAGATCTTTGACGGGATCCAATTTGGCCGCTTTACATATTCCCTCCCAGGTAGAAGGCTTGTTTAAAATACTTTCAAATGTTATTTCTGGAAACAGCTTTTTTAGTAGCTGCTTTCCTTTTGCATCTGTGGTGCCGAATAATTTTAAAGCATCAGCTTTGCTTGTTTGAATTGTTTCCATATTGCGTTACTTTTTATTATTTTTTATTTATTCACTTATTATAGATATACTGGTATATCAATACCGAATTGATCCATCAATTTTTCTACACTTCCCTTCAGGGAATAAAACTTTTCTTTGTCTTCAGCTGGAAGGCAGCCAAAGTTTTTCTTTTCCCATCGCTCCAATGCATTATATACACTTGGAAGCTCGGTTATCCGCTTGTTCCTGAATCCGTAATCGCCAACTCGGATCTGCGTTGCATAAATATTAATCCGGTCCGTTACGTTTTGCAGATCTGCAATAATTGTAATTCCAATTGTTGTATAGTCATTTGTCGCAAAGATGGTTTTGCCATCAGCTTCAATTTTCTTCAACTCAAATTCTAATACTGGATCGAAATTCCTTTTTTGCTTTGCCATTCAATTAGTGTGCTGCGGTATTCGCCTGGTTAATTTTGCTTAGCTGTATCATTATATTTGCGCTATCTTCAATTGTTTTAATGGCGTTAACCATTTTAACCAGGGCGGCAATCTTTTTTTCCTTCAGCTCTTCTATTTTGTTGCAATGATCAAGCAGCTGCTTCCCGGTTTCTGTTATAACAGCAACTGAATAGTTTCCAAGCTGCTTAATTTCAATCGACCTATGGCGCAAAAGGGGATTCAATTGAGTATCTGAAAACTCAAAGATGTAATACCCTTCAATCCCACGTTTATTAATCTCTATAAGTATCTCTATACCTGCTTTGCCTCTCATGATCCTAAATAGTAATAGTGATTTTTGCTTACTTCATTCATCAGCAATTCGCTGAAATAGAACTGTTCAATAAATGTTGCCTGGTCTATTGCTTCAAGGATATTTTTATCCTTCAGGATGCCGGTAATTGCTTCATCGGACAAACAACCTATTGGCGTTGTCTTCCCTTCATCCACTAAGTAAATAGGGGAGAAGCCTTTTTTCGGATTGTGCTTTAGGATTATCACCATCACTTAAATGTTTAAATACGCTAGATGCTCGAACCTTTCGCCTTCTAATGCTGAAATCACATTTACACAAAACTCTTCGGATTCTCCCTCTGTTAGTTTTCCAAAATTTTTTAAAGTCTTCAGATACAATACCCCTTTACCGACTTCATATTTAGCGTATTCAATTCCGTTTATTGCAAGGCTTTTAGTTTTTATTTTTTTCGTCATTTTGATTGTTTTTTATGCTAGTATAATTCCTAAAGCTTCAGCTCGTTTTTTAACTAAAATGAATTCTTCAGGTGAAGCTCTCCCTTCAGTTTCCATGTATATATAGAAAGCATGAAGATTCGTATTATCAGCATTTCTTACAGCCTTTTCAAAATCCCCGTCCAGGACTGGGCTCATGAAATGTCCTGTATATTTTCTTTCGATTGCAACAGTAGAATCTCCGTTAAGGATTCTTTCAGCAATATTCCTGACAGTGGAATTGTTACTTGAGGCAAGCGCCGTCAGCATTTCGGTTGTGTCCATTTCAGTTACAGTTTTTAGTTATCCTCAATATTGATATCGCCTTTTTCTAACCTGGCCTGAAGTAGCCTTTCGGTTTCAGCTTTATTCTCCGGAAGCATGCCGCAATCAAAACATATTTTCGCACCATCTTTTCCGTAGGGCCGCAGCTCTTCGACTTTTTTGCAATAAGCGCATTCTGCCGGTGGCGTTGCTTGTAGTATTACTGTTTTCATTTAAAATATATTAGCGTTATTTTGTTGACATTGGTGTTTTGTGTGGGTAAGCACACTCGTAATTTTCTATTAAATATTTTTTTGCTTTCTGCGGATTTTTGAAATTCAATTCAACTTCCTGCTCTTCCAGCACTCTTAAACAGTTTTCAAAATAAATTAGCACTTCGCCATCGATCCACATTTTTCTATACCACTTTAAAAGATAATCGAACGGCACTTCGCCTATTGGCTTTCCTTTATGAGTACCCCAAGGCATAAAATCGGCATCAGTCATTCCGTATATCTCCCACGGTTAGATCTTGTTCTTGTGAACACTTTAAATGCTCCAGGACTTCGTTGTATTCCTTTATTCCTAGCAAGTACTCCTTAAACTTCAAAAGCTTATTAGAAAGCGATAAAATGGTTGTAGGCTCATATAGTTGAACTATCAGCCAATTCAACTTTTCTATCTTTAAAGCATCTGCCTTCAATTCTTCATTTGCCAGGGCGCAACGTAAATGGCCTTTAATAAATTCCTTCAGGGCTTCAAATTGCATTATTTCAATTTGCTCTGAAATATCAATTTCAAACGGCTGCTCAATGCCGGTGAATGGATTTTTAATTTGTTCTTTATACATTTTCGTTCAGGTTAATTACTTTTTATTGAGTAATGGCAATGGAACTCAACAGTTGAATAAGATCGCTTTCGTCCCGGTAAGTGAATTTTATGCCGTGGATAGCCGCTTGCTTTATGCTCCGGATATCGTTTGATATATTCATAATAATAATATCATTTTCCCCTTCTTTAACTTCCCTGGGAGCTGTTAAAACTATGTTGGAAATATGTTTGCATTGCCAAAACAAGACCTTATCATCCTTTTCCATAGGAAGCTTTGAAAAGTCCTCCGATATAATCTTATTTCTATCTAATGTTTTCATCGTGTGTAGTTGCTTAAAAGAATCAGGGGGAGTAGATCGCCGCACCTTGGCAGGATTTGCGATCTACTATAAAAATCCCCTTGATGTCCTCGTATCGTTATTTCTTTTTTTGCTCTTCAAATACTAATTGATCATAAAACACTCTTACCTTTTTCGGCTTTCCCAACAGATCCACACCAACCGTAAAGCTGCTTTCTGTCAGAAGGACCACATCACAATAGAAAACATCTTTTTTCAAGAGCGCTTCTGTTTCCTTGTTATACGAGTAGGTCGCTCCATGCCCTTTAATCTTAAATGCAACTCCTTCAGCAAATTTTAATAGTGCGGTAAGGTTATTCGTAACTTTTTGAGCCATCTGCGTAATGCCTGGTTAAAGATTAAATGCTACAAGTACCTTCACATGCATTTTTATTGCACCCAATCTTTGTTTGTACCATTGTGTTACTGTGTAAACTTTCGGTTCTGCTCCAGGAATGCAACTCTTTATTTTCTCCACTTCACTTTTTTCAAATTCGGTAGGGAAGGGGCTATTGCATAAAATAAAGCAGTCCTTATTCTTTGATATCGTTTGGTCCTCAATTACAATTATCACTTTCGGACTTTTCCGGCAGTCGATAATTTTTAGCGTGTAGTCAAGGATTCTTTTTTCTAATTCACTTCCATTGTTTTGATTTTTCATCTGTTCAGGATTTGATTAATAAATTATTGGGTAACTATATATTTATTCAACGCCACAAAACTTTGTGGCGTTTATTATTAAAATTGCCATGACCGCTAAATATGGATTCCAGTTCATCTGTTATAATTACTCCATCTATATTCATATTTGACACATCAATTCCACGAACAATTCCTTTTTTAAAATCTTCCATTACCATTCTTAGTACTCCTTTTGAATCAATATATAATGCTCCTTTATTATTTTTTATAATTTCCATTGTTACCATTATTTGTTATTCACTAGCGGTCCGGTATATATATATATTACATCACCAAAATCTCTGTCCTCTGAAGAGATTCTTATTAAATTTTGCTTCACTAAATAATCGAATACAGGCTTTTCCTTTTTGTATTCAGGATTCTTAGTAATTCGACGGACCATATAGGGTTCTGAATCGGTGAAAAGCTCGATCATTTCTTTAATTGCATTTTCTTCCGGGAGGGCGTTGATTTCAGATGCCGAACTTTCCATAAAGTTCACATCGATAAAAAATATCCGCTCGTCAAACGATTGAATTATCCCAACCGATCTTACTATAAAGAATGCTTTATTCAATGCGACTATTTCCCCGTAGGGAAGTCCGTTCAAATTCAAAATCGTATTATCAGAGCTTTCAATAGAAACAGGTTTGTATTTCAGTTCCTTCATTTTGTAATAAAAGGCTTGGCCTTTCAAAAACAAATTATAGTTGGCTTCAGATCTCATGCAACAAAGTTTAATTTATCAAACTCTACAACTTCGGTGATTTCCTTTTTACCAACAGTAATAAGTATCAATACAAAGCAAGTTTTGTTAATGAGCTTAATAGAAGAATGATATCTGCCATCGATCATTATTGCACCGACACTTCCGGTTCTTGGTTCAAAATACATTTCGCGCATGTTAGCGGTAAGGAACACATCACCATATAGAAAACGGTCCCTGTTTGTTAATTTTTTGATTGTCATTCGTTCAGGATTTTAGTTTTTAAGCTACACGTAATTCTGCCAGTTCAGGGATGTAGCTCTTATCCTCTGAAATGTGTGTTGGTATTTTAAAAAGCTTTGTTGTGGATCTCTTACCGTAGTTGTTTAATTCATTACGGGCATACATTATATTGAAGATCAGTTGATCCATTATGTAGATAGCATTTGCGTTATCGTGGCTGCTATATAATTCTGATAGGGAACGGATCACCGATTCTAATTCATCGGCAACACTGAAGAAGTGGGTAAATGCGAAAAAATTGCCATTAATAAATCCACATCTTTGAACAATGAGATCAAACCGGAAGCTCACATTGTTAAGCTTTGCTACTAATTCTCTTTCTAGGGCAAAAAAATCGGCTTTATTCGTTTTTCTACCATTATCCAAATAAAACCAATTAGCCTGGTAGTGATTCCATACTTCAACATATGTTTTGTGGAAGGCGTGAAGCTTATCGGTGAGGAAATTGTTGGTTTGAGCCAAAAATTGTTTTGCGTCCCGGAGGGAACTGAATCGGTTAATTGTCCCATTGCCGAGATAAACACTATGGGTTTTTCCAACGGTTGAAACATTGACAAGCTTTACTTCTTTCATAAAAAATGTTGCTTTAGAGTAGCAGTTTGTGTAACGCTAAGCAAAATTTGAAAGCTTGTTCTTTTATTATTCCTGGAATTACGTTGTAATGGTAAAAAAAATGGAAGCTAATCCTTAGTTCCTGTCCTGGCGGTTCCTCCTTAGAGATCTTTACCTAACTTAAATCAGAACTCGTGTGCCGGTCGCTGAAGTTCATTCTAACCTCTCTCACAAGGAATGAACTAACAGAAGAATCTTTTTTGCAGTGTTTCGCTCCATATTTTAAATGTCCTACCCCCCAACAAATTACAGGTTTGTCCTATAATTAATATTATGTTAAGTAGTTAAGATTTGATTAACAATTAGTTATGCTTATTTCCCCTCCTTTAAAAATCCACCTTCCTGGTTTGATCCTCCTCTTCTCAATGGGAAAATTATCAGGGGTTCGCGGTTTAATCAAATAAAAAAGGGGAGCATTGCTGCTCCCCGATTATGAATCGCAACTAGGTGGAAGCCTTAG
>DASWNK010000005.1:0-1906 GCA_036399275.1 Bacteroidia bacterium
CCTGGAACCAAACCAGCTCCAGCTTGCCAGTTCCATCAGTAAACGTTGCAACAAAACGCTGAGCTCTTTTAACACCGATCATTTCAGTATGAACAATCTTCCCTTTTAGCTGAACATAAGGAAGATCAGAATGGATCTCATTTGCTTTATAAAATTTTGTGCGATCCACATAACGAAATGGATAATATGTCAGAAGATCTGAATATTTAAAAACACGCAGCTCCTTTTTAAGAAGATCGGCTTTAGGCGGGCCAACGCTCTTAAGATATTCAATAGGTGTATTTAAAAAATTGCTCGACATATTCAAGCGCGAATTTAAAAAAAAGAAGGCTATTTATCCGCATTTAATTTGATTATCTGCAATGAATGGAGGCCTAGACACACCGTTATTTCCGAGGAAGAAACAAATAGAGAAATATTCACTACATTTACCGCGTAAAGCGAAACTCTCCCTGCGCAAATCATGAAAAAACATATTCTTCTCTCCACGATTTCGCTATTCTTGTTTCAGTCCTCCTTTGCTCAAACGAAAATCAATACTTGCGAACAAACTGCATTGATGATTGCCATGCTGAATAAATATCATTATCAGCCGATCACCATTGATGATAAGATTTCTGAACAGATCTTTGATGATTTTATCGATGCCCTTGACCCCTACAATACCATTTTTACGGAAGTGGAATTGAACAAACTGGCAGAATACAAAAATAAAATTGACGACATCAGCGGCAGCAACAACTCTTGTGAATTTCTCAAAACGGTGACCGAAATGTATCATGACCGCCTAATAAAGGTAGATACAATGGTTGGAGCGATTCTCCAAAAGCCATTCGATTTTAACGCCAAAGACACCATTACGTTTTTTCCCATGTCGCAGAGAATAACTTCTGCTGATGACATTCAGCTAGAAAAAAGATGGAAAAGGCGATTAAAATATAGCGCGCTGGAAATTATTTTCTCAGCAAATGTTGAAGGGGAAGACCCTTTAAAAGCAGACAATAAAACGTTGCTATTAAAAGAACCAGAAGCAAGAAAAAAGCTAAGAATAAAAGAAAAACGCTTTATTCAAAGAATCCTGAATTATCCGATGGGCCTTGACAATTACGTTTCCGTGAAGTTTCACAATGCCATTGCTAACCGTTATGACCCGCACACCCTTTATTTTTCGACACTTGAAAAAGAAAATTTCCAGGCAGGACTTTCCACGGAAGCGAAATCCTTCGGTTTATCTTTTGGTGAAGGTAAAAATGGCGAACTGATAATCGGCGAACTTACTCCCGGAGGACCGGCCTGGAAATCCAGCGAGCTTCATAAAGATGATGTCGTGCTGAAAGTAAAGTGGCCGAACGCTGAAGCGGTGGATCTTGCCTATGCCAGCCCAGAAGAAGTTGAAACGATGATCCACTCTTCCACTTCCGATAAAATAGAAATTACTATCCGCCAGGCAAATGGAATGGTGAGCACCGTTCTGCTCTATCGGGAGATCATAAAAGTCGATGAAAACACCATAACGGGATTTGTACTGAATGGGGAGAAAAAGATTGGCTATATATCACTGCCAGGATTCTATACTGAGATGAACGCGGCCAGGGCGCTTGGCTGTGCAAACGATGTTGCGAAAGAAATCCTCAAACTTCAAAAGGAGAACATCGAAGGAATTATATTGGACCTTCGCTATAATGGAGGTGGCTCGCTTTACGAAGCGGTAAACCTTGCCGGAATTTTTATTGATGAAGGCACGCTCTGCATGATGAAAGATAAAAATTCAAAACCGCAATTGGTGAAAGACATGAACCGCGGAACCGTTTATGGTGGCCCGCTCGTACTGATGGTGAACGGATTGAGCGCTTCCGCTTCGGAAATATTTTCAGCCGGACTGCAGGATTATAACCGTGCAGTGATT
>DASWNK010000006.1:0-14865 GCA_036399275.1 Bacteroidia bacterium
TTGTTGGCGACAGAACCATTGATGTACATATTCGCAAGCTTCGCGAAAAGCTCGGTGAAGATTATATTAAGACCGTAAAGGGAATTGGCTATAAATTTGAATTTTAATAATTGTATTACAACTAAACTCAAACCTTTTGAGATCCCGATCAACAAAAATTCTATTATTTATTATTGCGCTAATAATAGCTGCTGCTGCCACGGCTATTATTAGTTTTGTTTACGACCTGACTTCTTTCGGGTGGACAGCTATAATTTTGCCATTCGGAATTTCACTCATCTCTTCATTACTGCTTTTGGTTTGTATTAATGAACTTGTGTTTAAGAAAATAAATCATCTTTTTAATACAGTGAAGACGTATCGTTCGTCAAGTGGTACAACAACAAATTCGCGCGCCTATTCGGGCAGTGAAATCGACAATCTGATGCAGGAAATCCTTGCCTGGGCCGATGATCGCAAGAATGAAATTGAACGCTTAAAAAAACTGGAAGTCTACAGAAAGGAGTTTCTTGGAAATGTTTCTCATGAGTTGAAAACCCCTGTATTCAACATTCAGGGATATGTGCTAACATTGCTGGATGGCGGACTGGAAGATCCATCCATTAACAGAAATTACCTCGAAAGAGCTGAAAAAAGCGTGGATCGGATGATCACTATTATTGATGACCTGGAAGCCATCTCTCAACTGGAAACCGGCGAATTACAGATTGAACCCGAACGTTTCGATATTGCAGCACTTGCGAAAGATGTGGCTGATGCGCAGGAAATGAAAGCTACAGCAAAAGGAATTATTCTTACGCTACCGGAAGATCAGAAAAGCATGTTTGTATTCGCTGATCGTTTCCGGATTCGCCAGGTAATTGTGAATCTGATTGTGAATTCTGTTAAGTATGGAAAAGAATACGGAGAAACCAAGATCCGGTTTTATGATGTTGGTGAAAATATAATGATAGAAATTGCCGATAATGGCATAGGGATCGCAAAGGAGCATTTACCACGTTTGTTCGAGCGTTTTTACCGCGTCGACAAAAGCCGCTCGCGTGAACAAGGTGGAACCGGCCTGGGCCTGGCCATTGTTAAACACATTATAGAAGCTCACAACCAAAGTATCAATGTGATGAGCACCGAGGGAGCCGGCACCGTATTCTCATTTACACTAAAGAAAGGATAATTATTTTCCGGTTGCTACTTCTGCCTGCCTTTTACTCAGATCGTTCAGCACCAATTGATAAACTTCCGCAAGCAATTTTGGATTACGCGTATAGAAGGCAAAGCTTTCATCATACTTAGCTTTCGTAATGCCATTCTCCTTCAATATATCTGAGGTTGGACTGGCATTGTTAATCACCACATTATCTTTACTGAATGCATTCATATTCAATGTCGCTTCCAGCAAATGCACATCTACCATTACTTCGGCCATTTTTTCCTTCGGCAGAATATTTTCAGGAACATTCACAGGTGCATCTTCTATCGCGGTACACGAAAAGAACAAGGCAAAAAGGAAGAGTGGAATTATTTTTTTCATTTACACACAACCAGGCTGATTCTTGATAAAAACCGGCTTGAAAACATTTAACGATCACAAAGTTAATATAAAAAATTAAGCTATTTTTGCAGGAATGAGCACAAACATCAATAAAATCGTTTGGATCACAGGGGCCTCCTCCGGAATTGGAGAAGCCCTGGCAAAAGCTTTTGCATCAGAAGGCGCTAAACTGGTACTTTCTGCCAGAAGAAAAGAAGAGCTGGAACGGGTTAAAGGCCTTCTGAAACTAAAGGAAGAGGATGTGTTTATTCTTCCTTTTGACCTGGGTGACACTTCTCATGCAGAAGAGCTTACGCAGCAGGTCATTTCCAGGTTTGGCCGAATTGATGTACTGATCAATAACGGAGGGATCAGCCAGCGTTCTCTAACAAAAGACACTCCGCTGGAAATTGACCGAAAAATAATGGAGGTCAATTTTTTTGGCACCATTGCTATTACTAAAAGCGTTCTCCCTCATTTGTTAAATCAGAAAAGCGGCCAAATTATAGTGATGAGCAGCGTTGCCGGAAAATTCGGTTTCTATTTCCGCTCCGCATACTCTGCATCCAAACATGCATTGCATGGTTTTTTTGAATCCCTGAGGATGGAAATATACCAGGACGACGTAAAGGTGCTGATCGTATGCCCGGGCAAGATCCGAACCAATATTTCGATCAATGCCATTACCGAAGACGGAGGCAAACACAATATAATGGATAAGAGCCAGGAAGATGGATTAAGTGCGGAGGAATGCGCCAGTCAAATTTTACAAGCCCTCAGGAATAACAAAGAAGAGATCCTGATCGGCGGTAAAGAAGCAAAAGCTGTTTGGCTGAAACGCATGTTTCCAAAAGTGTTTTCCAAAATGATACGTAAACAAAAACCCGAATAGCATTCATTGCGGAATAGAATTTAATTCTTGAACAAAAGGCATATTACATTATGAATCAACCAACAATAGCAGGAATTCAACAAGTAGGAGTGGGAATACCAAATGTACATGAGGCATTTAAATGGTATGCGAAACACTTTGGAATGGATGTTCCTATTTTTGAAGAAGCTGCAGAAGCAAATCTGATGTTACCTTATACTGGAGGAAAGCCGCACATGCGCCACGCCATTCTCGCAGTTAATTTAAAAGGTGGCGGTGGATTTGAAATCTGGCAATATACCAGCAGAAAACCGGAACCATGTTCTTTTGAGCTGCAGTTGGGTGATCTGGGATTTTATTGTGCAAAGATGAAGACCAGCGATGTGAAAGGATCATATGATTTTTTGAAATCCAAAAATGTGAATGTGATCTCTGATCTTATTAAAGACCCGGGTGGCAACGAAACTTTTTATTTGCGCGATCCCTGGAAAAATTTATTTCAGGTAGTGAAAAGCGATTCCTGGTTTGGTAAAGGAATGCAGCTTACCGGCGGACCATCAGGGATGACGATTGGCGTAAGTGATATAGAAACATCAAAAAAATTCTATTCTGAAATTCTTGGCTACGATACGGTTGTTTACGAGAAAGAAGGTGTATTCGAAGATCTGAAACATTTACCGGGGGGCAGCAGCAAAGTTCAGCGGGTATTATTAAGACACAGCAAACCGCGTGTTGGCGCTTTCTCCCAATTGCTGGGATCAAGTGAAATTGAGCTGGTAAAGACATTGGATAGAACGCCGCGCAAAATTTTTGAAAACCGTTATTGGGGCGACCAGGGGTTCATCCATTTATGCTTTGACATCAGCAATCAGCAGGCAATGAAAAAATTATGTGCTGAAAAAGGACATCCTTATACAATTGATGGTGGTGAGAATTTTGATATGGGTGAAGCGGCTGGACATTTCAGTTACATTGAAGATCCGGATGGCGCATTGATCGAATTTGTAGAAACAAAGAAAATTCCGATCATGAAAAAACTTGGCTGGTACCTCGACCTTCGGAAACGCGATGCACTAAAACCTTTACCCAGCTGGATGCTGAAAGCATTAAAATTTAACCGGGTTAAAGATTAATTGCAAATACTAATATGCAACTCCAACACTCCGAGCTTGTCGATCTTCTGAAAAAGGCCTATTCTGCCGAAAAAGCAGCCGCCTTTGCTTACCAGGGCCATGCTGGTGCGGTAAAGAATCCGGAGGAGAAAAAAGCCATTCGTCAGATCGAGCTGGATGAGTGGAACCACCGGGCAGAAGTATTGCAGATCATGCTACACTACAATATCCCTGTTTCAAAATTCTATGAATTCCGTTTTCATGTGATTGGTAAAATAATTTCAGGCAGCTGCTACGTGATCGGCTGGTTCATGCCTTTCTATTTTGCGGGCAGACTCGAAAGCGGCAATGTATGCGAATATTTTCGGATGATACATATGTTCCACTCTCTGGGAATTAAAGAGCATGATAAATGTCTATATGAAATGGGCATAAAGGAAAAAGAACATGAGATTTACTTTCTGAATCAGATCAAAACAAATAAACTTCTTCCTTTCTTTGAATGGTTATTCTCCTGGGGAAATAAAAAAGGTTTCAACGACATTGACCTGGAAAAGAAATATTCCCTGGAAGAGTCGGATAACTATTGTAAAAAGTCTTAGAACATCTTTGTCTGATTCTTGCTTTCTTTGGCCTTTGGCGTTGCCGGCGCTGGCTTTTCAGGAATGTGCAATTTTAAACCTAATTTCTTGTTCAGCTTTTCTATAAAGCAGGCCGACAAAAGCGGTGATTCCACTTCATGGTTCTGGTGAACAAAAAAATACACTTCCTTTAAACCATCTTTTTTCCATTTAGCGAGGCGCTCCACCCATGGATCCAGACGATCATAATCGCTTGGATGATTCGCACCAACATATCTTATAAATGCAACAGGAGAAGTAAGGCGCATATGAAGAATATCCCTTCGCCCGGCAGTATCCACAATTACATTGGTGACTTTATATTTCTTAAAAAGCTCGGAGACCTTTTCAAAGTCGGCTTTTACATTGAACCACTCCGCATTTCTCAGTTCAATCGCTAATGGCGTTCCTTTAGGGAACTCCCTCACAAATTTCTCCAAGCGGTCGAAATCCTTCGGCTTGAAATTATCATGCATTTGTAAAAAGATCATTCCTAATTTTTCTTCCAGGCCGCTTACGGAATTACAAAAATCATCGACCAGGTTTTTTACTTCATTCAGCCGTTTTAAATGACTAACGGTTTGTGGGATCTTAGGAAAGAACTTAAAGCCTTTCGGTGTCTTCTCCCGCCATTTAATGAATTGTTCTTTTCCGTATGGCTGGTAAAATGTGGCGTTCAGCTCTATGCTGTTGAACTGGCTGGAATAATATTCCAGCTCATCTTTTGTTCCCTTCGGGTAAAAATTCTTCAGATCGGTTTTGTTCCATTTAGCGCAGCCAACAGAAACATCGAGCTTTTTTGCTTCTTTTCCGCCCAGTACTTTTTTTGTATCCGGATGGTCTTTGGGCAACGACAGATCAAGGCCGTCCACATTCTCTACACTACCAAACTTCATTTTCTTATTATTTTAAGGAATGATATTCATTTTTAGCTGATCTCAAGTCGTTCATGATTTCATTGCGTTGATTAAGCAATTCTTCGACAACCTTTCTTTCCTTTCTAGCCATCCGCAATAACTTCCAGCGTCCAATAATTTTTTTCATCACCGGATGAAACGCCAGAACAAACAGACCCGTAAGGCAAATTGCCACCGCGTACACGCCCGTCAAAAGCCAGGAATTAAACGCAATTCCAATAATCACCAGTTGGATGAGAAAATAAACGCTCCACAAAATCAGAGAAAAAAAGACTCTGATGGAAGGATAAAATTCCGGCTTTTTAATTTTTTTGTCAGCAAATTTTCCTGCCAGATAATAAGGAGGATAATTCATCAGCAATCCGATCAGGTAAAAAGGCATGCCCAGATAAATGACAATGCATTCGAATATGAACGTACCGATATTTGTTTTATTAATGCTTTCCTCTTTCAACAGATGATCACGCAGCCCATTTTGCCTCAGGCGCTTTTGATACACTTTGACTTTATTTCTTAAATCGCTGATTAACTCCGGTTTCTTTTCATCCAGCACATTAACCATGTTTACCATCTCCCTGCTTGCGATGTAAGCGTTATGCTGGTTTTTACATTCAAGGTTCTTTTCCTTCAGCCAGGACTCGGTGTATATCTCTTCCAGTCCGGCTACTAAGCGATCATTTTCCGGATTAGTAATGCTCAATACATTTTTGTGCATTTTCTTTTCCAGCACCTTGGTAAAGTCATTGATCGCTCTTACTTTATCTTTTCTGTAAGAGGCTTCATATTCCTTAACAGAAACCGGCTCGCCGATATCAATGGAAATTTTACTGCGGAAACGGGTTGGATCGTTGTAATTCAATCCTACGGGAATAACTAAAATATCTTTATTGAAATCGAAGGATTCGCCGGTTTGGAAGACAATGCGTGCCAAGCCTTTTTTTAATGGACGAAGGCGTCGTTCGGAAACACATACCGCTTCCGGGAAGAGCAAAATTATTTTATTCTCGGTCAGTAATTGGCGGCTTTCCTCAAAAGATTTGTCGTTCTTTTTAATTTCCGCAAAACCTTCCTGAATTCTGAACATCGGAGAAACATTCATTTGATTCAGAATCCATTTGGCAAACTTCCCTTTAAAGGCATCTCCCCTTGCAAAAAAACGAACCTTCTTACGAATAAACATTCCCAGCATAACCGGATCAACAAAACCATTTACATGATTGGGGGCAAGCACAACCGGTTGGTCATAGCGCATATTTTCCAATCCGCGCAGATCGATCTTATAAAAAACACGTAAGCTAATTACAACAAAAGGTTTAAGCGCCCAGTAAAACACAGTTTATATTTTTAAAAGTGTAACAATTTTATTTTCTATCAAAAGACAATCGCTCGCCTTTTATTCTTTCGTCAAATGTGCTGTTCGTATAAACCAAATGCCCGTTTACAAAAGTGTGGGTAACCTTCGAATGAAAAGTCAATCCGTCAAAAGGAGACCAGCCGCATTTATAATAGGTAGTTGATTTTTCTACCACCCAGGGGCTGTTCAAATCTACCAATACAATATCAGCAAAATATCCTTCCCGAATGTATCCTCGCTTTTCAATCTGAAAACAATCTGCCGGAGCATGAGCCATTTTTTCTGCAATCTTTTCAAGCGATATTTTTCCTTGTTTGTGCAATTCCAGCATGGCTACCAGTGAATGCTGAACAAGCGGTCCGCCCGATGGCGCTTTGAAATAACTTTGTGCTTTTTCTTCCAAGGTATGTGGAGCATGGTCAGTTGCAATAATGTCAATCTTATTATCCAACAGTCCTTTCAGGATGGCGTCCCTGTCGCTGGCTTTCTTCACAGCGGGGTTCCACTTGATAAAATTCCCTTTTGTTTTATAATCTTCATCGGAGAACCAAAGATGGTGAATGCAAGCTTCTGCCGTGATGCGTTTTTCTTTCAGTGGAGTCTTGTTATCAAACAACTCCACTTCCTTCGCGGTGGAAATGTGCAGGACATGTAAGCGCGTATTGTACTTCTTCGCCAGCTCAACCGCTAATGAAGATGATTTATAGCAGGCTTCTTCACTTCTTATCAGCGGATGGCATTCCACCGGAACATCCTCACCATATTTATCCTTAAACACCTGCATGTTGTGCTTAATGGTAGCTTCATCTTCACAGTGAACAGCGATCAGCATTTTACATTTTGAGAACAAGCCCTCCAACGTTTCACGCTTATCAACCAGCATATTTCCTGTTGAAGATCCCATGAATACTTTGATGCCACATACATTCCGGGCATCAGTTTTCAAAACTTCTTCCAGGTTATCATTGGAAGCGCCCATAAAGAAAGAATAATTGGCAAGCGACACTTCGGAAGCCCGCTTGTATTTATCCTCCAGCAATTGCTGTGTAAAAACATTCGGAACGGTGTTCGGCATTTCCATGTAGGTGGTAACACCTCCGGCAACAGCAGCCTTGGCTTCTGTATATATTTCTCCTTTATGCGTTAGCCCTGGCTCACGAAAATGCACCTGGTCGTCGATGCAGCCCGGAAATAAATGTTTCCCTGTGCCGTCGATGGTCACATCGGCGCTTAAACCGCTGTTTGGAGCTGCGACTTTTGCAATGATCTTATTTTCGATCAGGACATCGCCCAGCGTGATGCTCCCTTCATTAACGATCCTTACATTTTTGATAATGCTTGTTCCCATAGTATCTAAACAAAAAAGCTCTTATAGAAAGAGCTTTAATTAATTTTTTTAAACCGCATCTGAAGCACTCCCCAGAAAGCTTCCTTAAATATCCCTTTGCTCATTTTTGAAGCGCCTTCTGTACGATCAATGAAAGTAATCGGCACTTCTACAATCTTAAACCCTAGCTTATAGGCCGTATATTTCATTTCAATCTGAAATGCATATCCCACAAATTTTATCTCATCAAAATGAATGCGTTCCAGCACCCTTCTTTTATAACATTTGAATCCGGCAGTCGTATCCCGAGTCGGGACGAACAAGACCATGCGCACATATACGGAAGCAAAGTACGACATGAGTACGCGTCCTTTCGGCCAGTTCTCAATTTTGCCACCCGGCACATAACGGGAACCGATGGCTACATCAGCACCCTGCAAACAAGCTTCCCGCAAGCGGATCAAGTCATCCGGATTGTGAGAAAAATCACAATCCATTTCAAATATGTATTGGTAGGATTTGGCCAAAGCCCATTTAAAACCATGAATGTATGCGGTACCTAGTCCCAATTTCCCTTTTCGTTCTTCCATAAATAATCTTCCTGGAAATTCCTGCATCAATTGCTTCACAATAGCAGCAGTACCATCGGGGGAGCCGTCATCTACGATCAGGAGGTCGAAAGAAAATGATAAGGAAAAAACCTTGCGGATCATTCGCTCTACATTTTCCTTTTCATTGTAAGTAGGTATGATGACTAAACTGTCGGACACTAATAAAATTTTAAGAACGAAGATAACGTACTATTCAATAATTACCAAAGTTTTATTGTTTTTTGGCAACATTTTTGACCGATTTGCTTTGTAAACTCTTAAAACCTCTAAAACAATGAGACGACTGGCACTTCTGCTTCTTTTGCTGACACCACATATCGTATTGTTCGCGCAGAATACAGAGGGAAAAGCCAGCTATTATGCAAAGAAGTTCGAAGGAAGAAAAACAGCAAGCGGAGAAAAATTCAGCAATAAAAAATTAACCGCAGCGCATAAAACACTGCCATTTGGCACGAGGGTAAAGATTATCAACCTCAGCAACAACAAAGAGGTTACCGTCACCATCAACGACCGTTTGCCAAAAAAATCCAGCCGGATCATTGATCTTTCGCAAAAAGCGGCAAAAGAGCTGGACTTTATAAAGGCGGGTATCACGAAAGTAAGCCTGGAAGTTCTTCCTTAAGGGAATCTTGTGTTTGGAATATTTATCGTAATTTGTGATAAATATACACGCAATGAAAAAAAATTTACTCCTCATCCTATCAGTGCTTGCATTCTCCCCGACCTTTGCTCAGGAACAGCTTAAGTATTGCGGCGCTGATGAAATGCGGATTTCTACCTTAAAACAGAATCCTAAAATTGCACAGGCTGTCATCAAGAATGATCTGGAACTGGAACAATTCACGCAAAACTTTGTCGCCGATTTTTATTCCAATCGCACAAGTACTGCCACGTATATCATTCCGGTTGTTTTTCATGTCATTCATAATTATGGTGTGGAAAACATTTCCGCTGCACAAATATTGGATGGCTTGGATATTCTTAATAAAACATTCAGCAAACAATTAGCTGATACAGGATCCATCGTAGCGGCATTTAAACCCTTGCATGCAAACTGTGATATTGAATTTCGATTAGCACAATTAGATCCTGCAGGGAATTGCACCAGCGGAATTAACCGGATTGCATCATCCTTAACTAATATTGGCGATCATTCTGTTAAATCACTTATTCAATGGCCCACTGATAAATATCTGAACATTTATATTGTTAAGAACGCTGCGGGACTTGCGGGACACTGCGTTTGGCCGGCCGATGCTGATTCGATACCTGCCTGGGATGGTATTGTGATCGGTTACAATTATGTAGGCAGCATTGGCACATCAACGTATACGCAATCGGTTGCCTTTGCACACGAATGCGGGCATTACCTTAATTTGCAACACATCTGGGGTGGAAACAATGTTCCCGGATTTTATTTTTATCCATGTGCCGATACTGCAAAAGATTGTAGTATTGATGACCTGGTTGCCGACACCCCTCCTACCATCGGATGGCAAAGCTGCAATCTTGCAGGTGCATCCTGTGGAAATGCTGTTGACAATGTTCAAAACACCATGGATTATTCTTATTGCAACCGCATGTTCACCTTCGGACAAAAAGCAAGAATGCAAGCTTGTCTGAATTCGCCCATTGCAGGAAGAAACAATCTTTGGCAAACCAGCAATCTTATTGCTACAGGAGTGCAAACAATTCCAGGCCCGCTTTGCAAAGCCGACTTTACAAGCAATAAAACCGTTGTTTGTCCGGGCGGAACTGCTGGCAATATTATTTTTACAAACACCAGTTATAATGGAACCTTTACAAGTATCCTCTGGACTTTCCCTGGTGGAACACCTGCTTCATCAACAGCGGCTAACCCTACAATAGCCTATTCAAGCCCAGGAAAATATGCTGTTACTTTAAAAGTGATAAACGGAACAGACACGGTGGAAGTAAGCAAACCCGATTTAATTTCAGTTCTTTCAACTACCGGAACTGTTTATCCCTATTCAGAAGGCTTTGAAACCACTTCCTCGCTCGACGGTTTAGAATGGTTCTCCAACAGCCTTGATACTGTTAATGCCTGGCAGCTTACCAATACTGCTGCTTTCAGCGGATCCAAATCAGTGATGCTGAATAATTTCAACAATACGATGGATACAAAAGATGAATTGTATAGTCCGATTATTAACCTTAGCGGAGCAACAACCATGAACATCAGCTTTAAATATGCGTATGCAAAAAAAGACTCCAGCAGTAGCGATCGTCTTCAACTATACGTCAGCAATAATTGCAATACCACCTGGATCCAACGACTAAACTTAATAAGCCCGGCACTGGAAACAGCACCATTAACCGGCGTTTCTTTCACTCCTGCATCTACACTGGAATGGAAACAAGGAGCAGCAAGTATTCCAGTGACCTATATGACGTCCTCATTCCGTTTTAAATTTGTGTACACGTCGATGGGAGGAAACAATGTTTTTATCGACGATATTAATTTAGATGTTAATGCCGGAATAAATGACATCAGTGATCTTTCTTCTTCGCTGCAATTATTTCCGAATCCTGCCAGCGAACAAGTAAACATCTCTTTTGTATTGGAGCAATCAAGAGAATTAGATTTTTCAATTCTGAACATGATGGGACAAACGGTTTATCATCAGGAGAAGGTAAATTATTCAGCAGGTGAACACACGATTACTGTGGATACAAAAAAATTAGCTGCAGGTGCGTACTTTATGAACATTGCCGACAAAGAGAGCAGCTTGAAAAAGCCGTTGATCATTATAGCACGCTAAAGGAATAAATTATGGTAATTATAACGCCCCTGCTTTAATTTCTTCCACAACAAGTGGGTCTAGTAAGGTGGAGGTATCGCCGAGGTTATTGATTTCTCCCTCTGCTATCTTTCTCAAGATCCGGCGCATGATCTTGCCGCTTCTTGTTTTGGGCAAACCGTTTACAATTTGAATTTTATCCGGCTTGGCAATCGGCCCGATTACCTTTGTTACCTCTGCAAGAATTTCTTTTCGCAGGCTGTCGTGATTCTTTTCTTTGTTCGTGCAGATCACATACGCATAAATGCCTTGTCCTTTGATATCGTGCGGATAAGCAACAACTGCCGACTCAACAATATCCACATGCATGTTGATCGCACTTTCTACTTCCGCCGTTCCGATCCGATGTCCGCTCACATTCATTACATCATCCACACGACCTGTTATCCGATAATAGCCATCTTCATCGCGCTTGCAACCATCGCCGGTAAAATACAAACCGGGATACGTGGCAAAGTAATTCTGACGACAACGTTCATGATCGCCATAGGTAGTTCTTAAAATGGAAGGCCATGGAAATTTAATGCAGAGATTTCCTTCCACGCCGTTTCCTGTAATCTCCTTTCCTTTATCGTCCACTAATACCGGTTGAATTCCCGGCAAGGGCAAGGTAGCAAAACCGGGTTTTGTTTTTGTGATTCCAGCCAATGGTGAAATCAACATCCCGCCTGTTTCGGTTTGCCACCAGGTATCAACAATCGGACACTTGCTTTTTCCTATGTTTATATTATACCAGTTCCAGGCCTCTTCATTAATAGGCTCTCCTACACTTCCCAATACTCTCAAGGAATCCAGCTTATAAGGTTTCACAAACTCCAAACCGGCTGCTTCCAATGCTCGGATCGCAGTTGGAGCGGTATAAAAAATATTTACGTTGTATTTATCAATCACCTGCCAGAACCTTCCTGCATCGGGGAATGTAGGCACTCCTTCAAACATCACCGAACTGGCCCCTGCCAATAGAGGCGCATAAACAATATAGGAATGGCCGGTGATCCATCCGATATCTGCCGTGCACCAATAAATTTCCTTTTGCTTGTACTGAAAAACATTTCTAAAGGTATAGTCGGTATACACCATATAACCTCCGCAGGTATGCACCACACCTTTAGGCTTGCCTGTGGAGCCCGATGTATAGAGGATGAATAACATGTCCTCTGCATCCATTTGTTCGGCCGGACAATCAGCGGAAGCTTTCTTGATTTCAGCCTTCCAGCTCAAATCTCTCCCGGATAGCATCATTACATTCGTCCCTGTTCGTTCCAGCACAATTACCGTTTTCACGGAAGGACAAACTTCCAGGGCTTCGTCCACCACTTCTTTCATGGGAATCGTTTTCGTTGCCCGATATGCTCCATCGCTGGTGATAACTATGTTGCAATCGCTGTCCTGAATTCTATCGGATAAAGCGGATGCGGAGAAGCCGCCAAATACAACCGAGTGTACTGCACCAATCCGCGCACAAGCCAAAAGAGCAATGGCCAGCTCAGGCACCATCGGCATATAAATACAAATTCGATCTCCTTTCTTTGCGCCATTATTTTTCAGGACATTTGAAAATTTACACACCTGCTCGTGTAATTGTTTATAGGTAAGCTCCATATTACTCTCTGCCGGATCATTTGGCTCCCAGTAATAAGCAACCTGATCGCTTTGTGTTGGCAAATGCCTGTCGAGGCAATTTTCCGTGATGTTCATTTTTCCACCTGAAAACCATTTGATGTCGGGCTTATTAAAATCCCAATCCAGCACTTTGTCCCATTTCCTGCTCCAGCTAAATTGCTCAGCCTGCTCGGCCCAAAATGCTTCCGGGTTATCGATGCTACGCTGATATTCTTTTTTATAGTGTTCGAAGGAAGAAATTGCGGGCATAATTATACTTTAAAATAATACTCAAATTTAAGCGAAAATAATGGTACTTTTAATTACCAAACTGCTAAACATGAAAACAAATTCCAAGCTAATCGTTGCCCTGTCGTTTATCTTTTCAATTGTATTCATTTCCTGTCACGACGACAAAGAAAATGAAGAAACGCCCGCGCCAACAGGAACCACAACGGGAGGCATTGATGCAGGCACCAATGTAATGGGCTATGGAATTTTATCGCATTTACCGGGCATCTGGAATGGCGCTGTTGCATCTACCACGGCGCTCGGTGGCTTTCCGGAATGGATCGTAGATTTTCGTCCGGTTTCTGCTGCACAGGTCTCCGCAAAAAATGAACTGGATAGTATCAATGATATTTTAATGGGATTTTTTATTGTAAAGCACGGAGGCGCTTATAAAGTGGCATTCCGAAATGGAGGAGGCTTTGCAGGATCTCAGCGCATAGCGTATGCCGTGATCGACAGCGTATCGGAAACCAGCAATAATTATTTTTATCGTTTCTCAGATTTCAGAGCTGGTAAAAACCGGGTGTATACCAATGTGCTTTTTAAGGATGACAGCCTGATCGTGCATGTATATACCAATGTTTACAACACGCTATCAAGTCCACAAACGCATATGCTCTGGAAAGCAAAGCTCCAGGATACCACTTCTGCACAAGCCGCAAAAACAGCATTCAGCTTCCCGCAGAAACAAATGGTAAAAGATTTCAGCAGCACATTTGATGCATTGCCTGAAGCGATCTATTATAATTCCAGTACTGATCCTTATAACGAAACAGCCCAGCCTTATCTTGGCAAAACAACGGTGAACATTAACTTCGCTGCCGGCTTTACACCCGATCCGGCCAAAAAAGTTTTTTTGCTGATCACCACTCAGCCCCTTTTCAGCGGCTTTACCTATAACCCGACACAGCTCAAATACCGCTCACGCTATGTGTTTCTTTCCTCGAACGATAATTCTTTTGCATTCACTTACATGCATCCGGGAAGTTATTATCTATATACCTTATATGATGCAAATGGCGATGGAAGCTTTTCTTCCGGCGACTGGATGAGCTCCAATTTAACAAACACGTTTACGTTGGCGGCCCTCGGAACACAAAATGTCAACACCACCATCGATTTTACAATACCTTAATGCAAGCCTGCAATTTGTAATTAATCTTGCTTTTGAAAATTTTCTATTGGCACACCTTTTTATAAGGAGATTCCAATATAAAATTTATTCTAAAAAAGCAAGAACGTATGAAAACAAAACAACTATTATTTGCTATGGCCGCCATCATTTTACTATCTGTAACAGCCTGTAAAAAATATCCGGAAGGACCAGCGATCAGTTTACGTTCAAAAGCAGAACGTGTTGCAAACAACTGGAAAGTGAGCCAGGCAATGGAAAACGGAGCGGATGTAACAACCGATTACAACAGGTATGAACTGGACCTTACCAAAGATGGCCATGCGAGTCTTTCCGCGAAATATAAATTCCTGGGTGTGGACTACGAATATGTAACAAATGGCAACTGGACGTTCACCAGTTCAAAAGAAAAGATCTCTTTTGACTTTGACAACAATAGTGCTGATGGAGTGTATGAAATATTAAAATTAAAAGAAGAAGAAATGTGGCTGAAGGAAGATGGAAAATCACTGGAATTGCATTTTGTTCCGAGGTAAACCAAAAACCAATATTAATTAAAAATCGGAAGTGGAAGACGCTTTCCGATTTTTTTATTCGCGCCATTTGCTAAAGTTTTGTGGAAAACTCTTCCCAAGTTGGCCTCCCTCCTAAAATAGTTGAAGGTCTCCACACAAACCG
>DASWNK010000007.1:0-7626 GCA_036399275.1 Bacteroidia bacterium
GAACGATCGTTATGTGCTCGACAGCAATGAAGTGTATGAGATCGATCAGGCGATCAGCTCTTATAACGCGGTGATCGCTCAAAAGGCGAGTCAGTATAACCTCGCATTGGTGGATATGAAATCCTATATGCAGAATGTTGTGAGCGGAATTAAATGGAATGGCGTCAGTTTCAATATGGAGTTTGTCAGCGGTGGGTTTTTAAGCCTTGATGGTTATCATCCTAATCAGAAGGGATATTCGCTGATCGCCAATGAATTCATCAAAGCCATCAATAATAAATACAAATCCACTATTCCGGAAATCTACTGCACGGAATGTGATGGTGTGAAGTTTCCTTAATTTCAACACAGAGCTATTCGCTAATTTCAACACAGACGCACAGAGGTAAGGGCGTTTCACAGAGTGTATCCCAGCTTCGTAATTCGTTTAAATCAGAGTATGTCAGTTCGAGTGTTTCTTTTTCGCTGGAAGCAAAAAGGAATTTATCGAGAACCTGTTGGCGAAGATTTTCGCTCTGTGATATGTTCTCGATACCTGCCCGAATGAATCCGTTCAGGCGGGCATTTCTCCCGCTTTGCTACAGAACACTCGAACTGACCTTTCGTTTCCGCTTGCCTTTCGGAAAGTCGGAACTTTTCTTTCAACAAAAAAGCCCTTCAGTATTTTACTGAAGGGCTTTTTTTAATTTATTCGATTTATTACTCCAATACTATTTTCTTGGTCAGTCGTTGATCGCCGATGATCGCATTCACAAAATAAATTCCGCTGCGTAAGTCGCCCCGGTCGATGCTGATGTTTTTTTCTGTTGTAGTAAAGTTCCTTACTGCTCTTCCACTCGCATCATACAAGCTTATTATCGCAGTGCTGTTGGACTTACCGAAACAGATATTGATGGTGGTTGAAGCAGGGTTAGGGTAAACGGATAAAGAGTTGTTATTCGCGGCATATTCATACAGTCCTACTGAGCAGGCCATTGGATAAGAATAAGAGCAGGTGGTGTCAAACAGTCCGTCGCTGAAATAAACGGTTCCTGTAAATCCAACAGGAATACTGTCCAGCGTTGTCGGAATAGTATGAACTACCGTATCACCAGCAGGATGTCCGAAAAAGTAAAACGTATTGTTGATGTTCGCTACCGTGTCGCCTATTGAGTTTACAACAACCACGATCGGGTAATTTACAAAATTGGTATCGTCATTGTAAACGGTAACGTCCAGTTCATTGCTCAGGGTATCAATATTGTTAATATTCAGAATGCAGAAACTTCCGCAGTTCATCACCTGGGCTTTGCTCGTGAAGCCAATAAATACAGCTGCAATTAAGAGAAGTAGATTTCTTTTCATAAAAATTTATAAGATGATTTTTAGGCTGTTCTGGAAACCAGTGAACCTGTTTTTTTAATTTCAATAGCGGCTTTCACAAAATGCACAAACAAAGGATGTGGATTAGCTACCGTGCTTTTGTATTCAGGGTGAAACTGAACACCAACAAACCAAGGGTGGTCTTTAATCTCCACGATCTCTACCAAACCTCCTTCAGGATTAATTCCCGAAGCGATCATTCCTGCCTTTTCGAAATCCTGTAAATATTCGTTGTTGAATTCATAGCGATGACGGTGACGCTCGTTGATCTCTTTGTGCTTATAGATCTCCCACGCTTTTGTTCCTTCGGATACATTGCAGGGATAAGCGCCTAGTCGCATGGTGCCGCCTTTACGGGTAATTTTTTTCTGTGCTTCCAAAAGATCAATTACCGGGTTGGTTGTTCCCGGGTTCATCTCTGTAGAGTTGGCATCTTTGAACCCCAATACATTTCGGGCAAATTCAATAACAGCACATTGCATTCCCAAACATATTCCGAAAAAAGGAACATTGTTTTCGCGGGCATATTTAATAGCGGTTATCTTCCCTTCTATTCCTCTTTGTCCGAATCCAGGTGCAACCAATACGCCACACAATCCGGCAAATTTTTCGTTTACATTTTCATCATTGATACTTTCGGAATGGATCCATTCGATGGAAACTTTACAATCGTTGGATGCTCCTGCATGAATGAATGATTCGGAGATGGATTTATAAGAATCTTTCAGCTCTACATATTTCCCGACAAGCCCGATGCGGATCTCATGTTTGGGGTTTTTAAATTTGTATAAAAAATCCTTCCATTTGCCAAGGTCGGTGTTTTCTGAAACTGGTAATCCCAGCTGGTTCAACACTACAATGTCAAGCTGCTCTTCTTCCATCAGCAAAGGCACTTCATAAATGGTGCTTGCATCGCGTGCTTCAATAACGGCATTTGGAGCAACGTTACAAAATAAAGCGATCTTGTTTCTCAACTCACGGTTCAATGCATGCTCTGTTCTGCAAACCAATACATCCGGCTGAACACCGTATTCCAATAACAATTTAACGGAGTGCTGTGTTGGCTTTGTTTTTAATTCGCCGGTGGTGGAAAGGTAAGGGATCAATGTCAGGTGGATCACCATCGCATCTCTTCCCAATTCCCATTTTAACTGACGAACGGCTTCTACATATGGCAGTGACTCAATATCACCAACGGTTCCACCAATCTCAGTAATAACAAACTGATAATTGCCGGTTTTTCCGAGCTGTTTAATTCTGTTTTTGATCTCGTCGGTAATGTGTGGAATTACCTGAACGGTCTTTCCTAAATAATCTCCGCGTCTTTCTTTCTCGATAACGGATTGATAGATACGGCCTGTGGTTACGTTATTCGCCTGGGAAGTAGGAACATTTAAAAAACGCTCATAATGCCCAAGATCAAGATCTGTTTCTGCGCCATCGTCGGTAACAAAACATTCTCCATGTTCATATGGATTCAGTGTTCCCGGGTCTACATTGATATATGGATCAAGCTTCTGGATAGTAACAGTGTGCCCTCTGGCTTGTAAAAGCTTTGCGAGTGATGCAGCAAGAATTCCTTTTCCAAGTGATGAAGTTACTCCTCCGGTTACAAAGATGTATTTAGTCGAAACTGACATTAGCTATAATATTTAATATGAAGGTTATACCCTGACCAGTGGGAATTTGCAGGTCGAACAAAATTACAAATAATTTCTGCTGGGGGAAGGATATTTGATAATTTGTTAAAAACTAAGCGACAAAAGGCTGGAATCCTTGAATGGATTCGGTTTTAGCGATGTTATTAAAGAAATAAACCACATAGGAACATAGGATAATCGCTATGTGTCTATGTGGTTAGAAGGCCAACAGGCCTTTAAAAGAGCCTTGTTTTCGTTAGAATGTCATGCTTATGCTCACCGATGGCAAGAACGGCAGCTGATCCACGCGTTTATACCTTACACGGTCGAAATAGAACACGTTTTTACGGGCATATACGTTTGTTGCGCCAACTGCTGCTTCTATTTTGGTATGTTCAAACAAATGGAAAGTTCTTTTCACGTTCAGGTCCAATCGGTGATACCAAGGCAATTGGTGTACCTGGCCTTCTGCAAAAAAGTAATTCAGATCGCCATTGGCGGAGGTGTAATTGGTATTCAAGCCATTGGCAAAGTTTTGGTCTTCATAAAATCCTCCTGTTGGCTTATAAGGAAAGCCTGATCCAAGGTTCCAGCGAACATCAAACTCCCAATTACGGTTTTTACCGAAGGTATAAGATGCGACAATATTGGCATTGTGTCTGCGATCGAAATGCGGGCGGTAGGTTTCAACTCCGTCCCAACGTGTTACATAACCCAATGAATATACTAACCAGATGTAAATTCGTTTGTGGTCATATTTCAAAACGAAATCGATTCCCTGTGCTTTTCCTGTTTCAATGATGAAATCTTTTTTCAACACATCAGGAACTCCGGCAGAGGTTTCATCATCTTCAAAAATCTTGTTGGTGTTCAGGTTGGTTAATTGCTTGAAATCCTTGCGGTAGGCTTCTACGTTTAGATCAACATGTTTTCCCAGATCAAATTCAAATCCTGCAACATAATGGTTTGCTTTTTGAAGCTTGTGTTTCACTTCTTTTATATTGCCGTTCTCGTCGGTATATTGCTCAGGAAGGTTGTCCGGTCCAGATAAGAAACCATAAAATAGATTCACGACATCTCTGTCGGAATTAGCAGCAATTAAATTTTGAGAATACATTCCGGCGGCGAATTTGAATCGGATGCGTGGCTTGATGTTCCATTTTAAACCGATGCGCGGCTCTGGGGAGAAATTAGCAAGAGAAGCATAATACATGGCTCTGAAGCTCGGCTCTATCAATAGTTTTTTACGTTTTGACACCCATTTGTATTTGATATAACCGCCAATTTCGGTGGTGCTTTCTGCTTGGGAAATGTGCCTGTTTAAAGAATTGTAAAAGTCGAAATCGGTGCGGAAACCCAATACTTCCAATCCGTAGTTGATTTCATTTTTTGCCATAAAGTAAGTGAAGCCGATGCCCATGTTGAATCCTTTGATGGAGCTAGTTTTAGGTGCTTGTCCTTCCGGCTCCAGCTTAATCTTGTATTCTGAGTAGGCGAAATTTCCGGTTACAAGGATAGGGGAGTTTTGAGGCACCAATAAGAAATTACCGCCTCCTCCGAATGAGTTCCAGTTCATATCCTGGATCGCTTTGTACTTTACTTTGTCATTGAAGTTGAAACCAAAAAGGTTTAATTTGCTTCCGTTGTTGGAATTGAAAGATACTTTTCCATAATAATCGTTGAAGCTGAATGGCAATCCTGCAGTGTCGATATAGGTATAAAGTACTTTTGAGGTAGTAGGCAGGTAAGAAGTCTTTGCAGAAATAATATACGATGCTGTTGCTCTTCCACCTTCTTTGTAAGGGATTAATGGCCCTTCTACCAGTACTTTCGCTCCAAACGGGCTGGCTGCAACTTTTCCGGCGATCCTTCTTTTATTTCCATCACGTGTGGTGATGTCCATAATTGAAGAAATACGTCCTCCGTATTCAGCGCCGAATCCGCCGCTGTATACATCCGCATTACGAATGATATCGGCATCAAAAACGGAAAATAATCCAATGGAATGGAAAGGGTTGTAAACGATCATCCCATCCAGCAACACTTTGTTTTGTACGGGTGATCCTCCACGGATGTAAAGCTGTCCACCCTGGTCGCCGGTAAAAATAACCCCCGGTAATACTTGCAGGTATTGTGCCAGATCGGGCTCGCCACCAACGGAAGGTAATTTTTTTATCGTAATAGGATCAATCTTGTTTACGGAAACTCCCGTCTCAGTTTGTTTTGCTTCCTGCTCGGCAGAAATCTCCACTACGCCTAATTTAACATCCGACTTAGTAATGTATAATTTTTTTGAAAGGATCTCTCCGGCTTTCACCGTAACGTTTTCCATCAAACTGTCATAGCCCATTGATGAAGCGATCATCAGCGTATAGTTTCCCGGAGGGATCTGGGTGATGGAAAAGTAACCGTTCACATCCGTTGAATTTCCAATGGTTGTTCCTTTCAGAACCACATTGGTAAACAAAACAGGCTCGCCTGAATCTTTCAGATATACAAATCCGCGAATGGTTCCTACCTGTGCAACTACGGAAGCAGAAATAAAAAGAAAACACAGAAAAAGAAATGGTTTACGCAGAAAGGAATTTATACTCATATTTTGTAGCTTTTGAATAATAATATGCCGTTTTTTTTAAGGTGTGTAAATGTAATAATTTATTGTTTCCAAAAGGGGTAAAATTTCCGGGTGAAGGGTTCCTGCAGATAATCGGTTGTTTTTTAGGGATAAATGGTTAATAGGCGAATTGTTAAAATTCGATCTTGTAGCCAAAATAAGGGAACAGACCCAGCTGATATTCCTGTTGAAGTTGCTGGCTTTCCGGGTTGTAGGATTCGCGCAGAATGTTCTGTGTGTCGAAGATGTTCTCTATAACCAGGAAAATGCTTTGCGAGGTCTTTTTTCGGTTGGTTTTATAAGATATTTTCACATCAAAACGGGAATAATCTTTCAGCTTTTTCGAAAAGGCTTCCTGATCCACGTAAACAGCCTCACCAACGATCCTCGATTTTTCCAGATCAATAGGCGTAAAGCGATTGCCGCCTGCCTGGGTGAATTTTAAATCAAGGGAAAAGGCCTTGTTCTTGTTCTTTCCAAGCGATAGCTCATAACCTGCCAGTGCATTGAATACATAACCGCCATCATAGCTGGTATGATGCTCCACCTTGTTGCTGCCTTTGTATTTCGACTGGTAAACGGAAACAGTTGCCAGGTAATAGAAATGCTTGCTGAAGAATTTTTCAAAGGTAAGCTCCAGGCCGATGTTCTCCCCATCGCCTTTATTTTCCAGGCTATCGACCAATGGAATGCCTTCCAGCGCATTTCCCACATTGATCATAGAAAAGGAAGAGCTGTAGTTTTTCTGAACAGGAACATTATACACATACTGATAATAGGCTTCCAGCTTGAAGCGGTAATCTTTCGCGAAATTAAAGTCGTAACCCAGAATGGCATGTTGGCTTTTGGAAAGATCAAGATTGCGGTTGCTTTTGAAATAGCTATCCTCGGAAGGAACATAGGTGTCGTAAAAATAATAAATGGTGGGTTGCATCTGGCTGTGCATTCCATAGCCGAGATTTAAATTCTGCTTTTTGGATAGCTGGAAGCGAAGTCCTAAACGGGGTTCCAATGCCCAGGTGTTGTTCAATAGAAACTGCTGGTAGTGTACGCCGCTGTTGATGGTGATCCGTTCGCCGGGACGAAACTGCCAATGTGCAAAGCCTTGAACAAGTGCGGCTGTGGAGTTTTTAACATTTAATTCGTAAATGTATTTGTTGTATGCGGTCGAATAGGTATACGATTGCGCATTGAAATAAATGGTCTGCCAGGTAGCACCAACCTTGAATAAATTGCGGGCATTGATCTTTGCTGTAACCGTATAATTTGCGATGAAATTCCCTTCGGTCGATTTATTTTTGCTCCGTTGAAATTTAGTTTGGTCAATTGGCGAGAGCGTATCGATATAGGCATCCAGGTCGGTTCCGGAGGCTGACAAGGATAGTTTACCGGATGTTTTTGAATTAAAAAAATAAAGATGGGAAAGTCCGGCGGCACCCATGCTTGTTCCAAAAACAAGGTCCTGTCCACCGGTAATGTACGACCAGTCGCTTGCTTTTCTATCACTGTCGAGCAATGATAATTGACTTTTGCCACCAATTCCCCAAAGCGAAAATACGCCGGCTTTGGGTGTGGGAATGTTTACCTTAAAGCACAGATCCTGATATTCCGGACTGGCAGAAACGCCAAACCTGATTCCAAGTTTGTTAAATACTTCCAGGGTGGAATAACGGTAATTAACAAGGTAGGAGCTGCCATTTTTTTTGGAGATAGGGCCTTCCGCGCCCAGCTCAACACCGTTTATACCAACTTGCCCGGTATATTCATTCTTTTCGTTGTTCCCATTCCGAAGCTTGATATCAAACACAGCAGCGGTTTTGTTACCATATTCCGCCGGAAATGCTCCGGTTAAAAAATCGGAATTGCCCAAAATATTATTGTTTAACATGCTGATGGGGCCGCCGGTAGCCCCTTGTGCGGAAAAATGATTAGGGTTAGGAATATCAACGCCTTCCATTCTCCATAATACTCCCAAAGGGGAATTGCCTCGTACGATGATGTCATTTCGCG
>DASWNK010000008.1:0-2132 GCA_036399275.1 Bacteroidia bacterium
GTAAAACAATATCAGGAACCACTCCTTTTAATTGTGTTGCTCCACCATTGATCCGGTAAAACTTCTGGGTAGTGATCTTCACTTCACCCAATGGTTTCAGGTTCGCATAAGCGGGAGGAAGATAATCATCCAGGTTAAAGAAACGCTGAACAGTTCCTTTTCCGAAAGATGAAGGTGAAGTACCCACGATCACACCACGATGATAATCCTGTATTGCTGCAGCCATAATTTCCGAAGCGGAAGCAGAGTTGGAATTCACCATTACGGTCAGCGGGCCATCATATACAACACCAGCATCCCTGTCTTCAAGCACCTGTGCCAAGGCAGCCTTTTGCTTCACCTGGCAAACGGGCCCTTTATCAATGAACAATCCCGCCATATCCACTACATCCGGTAACGATCCGCCACCATTGTAACGAAGGTCCAGAATAATACCATCTACATGTTCGGCTTTCAATTTCTCCAGCTCTTTCTTAATATCTTTCGCGCAGCTTCTTCCTCCTTTTCCGGAGAAATCAGCATAGAATGAAGGAAGCTTGATATAACCGATGTTCTTTTTTCCTTTGATAATAACCGATTGTGCATAGCTGTCTTCCAGCACCACAATATCACGGATAATAGGGATCACAATGATGTTGCCATCCGGCTTTTTAACTGTCAGTCGCACTTCCGTTCCTTTCTTTCCCCTGATCAGTAGCACGGCATCATCCATTCTCATATCTACCACATCCACCGGCTCACCGGCACCTTGTGCTACTTTTAAAATAAGATCGCCCGCTTTTAATTGTCCCTGCTTATAAGAAGCGCTACCCGGAACAATATTGCTTACTTTAATATAACCGTCTTTCTCCTGCAGCTGCGCACCAATCCCTTCCAGCTGTCCGCTCATTCCGATATCAAAATTCGCTTTGTCTTTTGGAGCAAAAAACTCTGTATGCGGATCATACACTCCGGCAATGGAATTAAAGTAAATTGCAATACGATCATTGCGGTCGAATTCCTTCAACCGCTTGAAATAATCATCATTGCTTTTCAGGATTTTTTTGCGGGCATCCGCTTCCAGCTCAGTTCTGGATTTCAATTTTACCGTATCACTTTTTTCTTTTGCTTTTTCCTGGTTATCCATCATCTCCACCATACGGGCAAGGGTTTGGTATTTCAGAGATTTACGCCACTCTTCTTTCAAGCCGTTCTTGTCTTTTGCATAAGCTGTTTTTTCGGCATCCAGCTGAAGGTTCTCATCATTCGTGAAATCGAAAGGCTTTGCAAGAATATCGGTATAATATACTTTGGCTTCCTCCACACGTTTGTTGATGATGTCGAACGATTTATCGAAAAAAGTAAAGCTGCCTTTATTGATGTCTTCATCAATCTGCTCTTCCATTTTCTTTAATTCATCCACATCCGACTGGATCAGGAATTTTTTATTGTAGTCCAATCGCTCCATGTAAAGCTTGAAAACTTTTTTGGAAAAATCGTTGTTCACCTCCATTGGAGAATAATGAACACTGTTGAGGCTTTGCATCAGGATCTGATCGATGGCTTCTTCCTTATCGGATTGAACGATATATGTCGCTGAAATAAATGCCAGGGCTGCGGCAGGAATCAGGAACAATAACTTTTTTGATTTAAACATATCTTTAGAATTACAAATTACAATAACTATTAATAATACAAATCTGGTTTGCTGTGTAAGTCACGAATTGTACGAACAACTAATTAATGAGAATTAACTTTCCAACAACCAGCAACCAATAACAAACAACTAAAACTGACCGAATTTACGAATCTTTTATGTCAAAAACTGCTCCAATTAGTTAAGCCTCAATGAATCTTTCAAGGATTTAGCAAAAATTTCCCTACCCATGTTCGGAGCAAGGATGCTCATATCCCTGAAATTTGTTTCATCACCTGCGTTGAATTCCTTGTTCGCATCCTGATCAATCGATGATTTTATCAGGATCTTCTGTGTGTCAGCATAATAGAAATAATCGACGAACTGCTCATTATCAGGTGTCACCTGTGTCAGGTTCTTTCCAAAGATATCGGAAATGAACAGCATTACCGGATCTTTTGAATTAAACACCGAATCGGCGTTGAAATCTTTTTTCACTACCCTATAAAAGATCAGC
>DASWNK010000009.1:0-15814 GCA_036399275.1 Bacteroidia bacterium
ACCTGAATTTTGCTCTCCCATGTTCTGAGTAGAAACAACTTTACCAGTTACATCATAAACATTTAAAGCAACTTGAGCGTTTTTCTCCAACTGGTAGCTGATAGAAGAAACACCGTTTGCAGGGTTTGGCACGTTTTGGAACAATTTGGCACCGTTCACAAATTCCTGCACACCTGAAGTGCTCTCAACAACTAAAAATTCATCAAGGTACAAAACATCCATGTCGTTCGCTGTGTGCTGAAACGCAATGTAGATTGTTTGTGCGCTGTACATTGCAGGAATCCCTACAGATCTAGTTACCCAAGTAGTATCGGTAGCATAGGTCGGAGAAGGATAAGCATCTGTTTTTGTATAAATTGCAGCACCACCAAAATCAACAAATGTCATTGGTGACGATACTGTTGTACTGATAAACACCTTGTATCCATCTCTGTAAGAAGGATTCGTTCTGTCAGTCCATTTCAAAGTAGCTCCTGCAGGCAATGTAACAGGCCCCATCATCAGCCAATTATCTGCTTGTCCAGCAGGATTGAACCATGAAGTTGCATGCCAATAGAAAGAGCTGTCAGACCCCGCTGGAGCTGGAACTTCCCATGGATGGTACCAATTGTTAGAAGTAGGGTTTCCTACACCATTTACACTAGAGTCAGTAGAATAATACACTCCCCAATCCATATCATATCCTGCATTGTATGTTGTCAAACCATCGATATCTTCGGTAGCAATAGCGAAAGCTGCCTGATCAGCAGTGTTTGCAAGCAAAACTCCCGGATATGGCAACCACATTAGTGTATCACCGATTGCACGGTTTTCGGAGTTCATTAATTTGATATTTTTATTGGTAACGTGTGCAGAAGAACTGCCTCCTACCTTGTTTTGAGCACTCGCTGTAAATACAACAGCCACGGCTGCAATTAAAGTGTAAAATTTTTTCATGTTGCTTTTTTTAGTTTTGATTCGAAATACAAATCTACTAAAGGGATGCCAAATTAGCAAATCCTCCTTAATCTTTTACCTCTCAAAAGGCTCAAAAGAACAGCTTCGCTGAAATGTTATGGCTGATACTCATTGAATTAAGAGCCAATCGTTGATTTACAGTTTTTTTATTCACAACCTGATCATATCAGCTATGCCAAAAATATAACTGCCTGTAAATAGCCCCCAGTATATTCTTAAGCCATCTCCGCTTCAGCATAGGCCTCTATCGGTGGACATGCACAAATCAAATTTCTGTCACCAAATGCATTGTCCACGCGGGCAACACTTGGCCAAAACTTCGAGTCCTGCACCCATTTCAAGGGATAAACCGCTTTTTCGCGGGAATAGCTGTGCTTCCAATCATCGGTAATTACTGATTTTGCAGTATGAGGTGCATTTTTAATCACATTGTCCTCTTTATCCGCCTTACCCGCAATAATTTCATCAATTTCTTTTTTAATGGAGATCATGGCTGCACAAAAACGGTCTAGCTCTTCTTTCGATTCACTTTCGGTAGGCTCTACCATTAATGTATCGTGCACCGGGAAAGATACAGTAGGAGCATGAAAACCGTAATCCATCAATCGTTTAGCAATATCTCCCACTTCAATTCCAGCTTCACGCTTAAACGATACACAATCCAGGATCATCTCGTGCGCACAACGTCCGTTTTTACCGCTGTATAATGTTTCGTATTGTCCTTTCAAACATTCCTTGATATAGTTTGCATTCAAGATAGCCATTCTGGTAGCTTCTGTAACACCTTCCCCTCCTAGCATCTTGATATAACCATAGGAGATAAGCAAAATGAGGGAGCTGCCGAAAGGAGCTGCCGATACTGCGGAAATACCCTTTTCACCACCTGTTTTTACCAAAGAATGGGAAGGAAGAAAAGGCACCAGCTGTTTCGCAACACCGATTGGCCCCATACCTGGTCCACCACCACCATGAGGGATTGCAAATGTTTTATGTAAATTCAAATGACAAACATCCGCACCGATATTGCCCGGACTGGTCAAGCCAACCTGTGCATTCATATTGGCGCCGTCCATATAAACTTGTCCGCCATTTTCGTGGATGATATCAGTAATTTCAATGATGCTTTCTTCGTAAACACCGTGTGTACTTGGATACGTCACCATTAGGCAGGAAAGATTGTCTTTATGAAGGGCTGCTTTCTCACGCATATCGTTCACATCAATATTCCCTTTTTCATCGCATTTCACCAATACGATTTTCATTCCACACATTGCAGCGCTGGCAGGATTGGTTCCATGAGCAGACGTTGGAATCAATGCAATATTACGATGTGCATCACCACGTGATTGATGATAAGCCTGGATCACCAGTAAACCTGCATATTCCCCCTGAGCACCTGAATTCGGCTGAAAGCTCATTTTAGCAAACCCGGTAATTTCACTTAAACAACGGTCAAGCTCATCAATCATTTCAATATACCCGGCAGCTTGTTCAACAGGAACAAAAGGATGAATGTTGGCAAATTCGGGCCAGGTGATCGGCATCAGCTCTGACGCTGCATTTAGCTTCATAGTACAAGATCCCAAAGAGATCATAGAATGTGTCAGCGAAAGATCTTTATTTTCAAGACGCTTGATATAGCGCATCATCTCCGATTCGGAATGATAGATATTGAATACAGGATGAGATAAAATAGCTGAGCTACGGTAGCGGATTGTTGCTTTCTGAGCAAATACTGCTTCCTGTGTAAGCTTAGATGCTGTTTTGCTTGCCGCTTTCGCGAAGATATCGATGATTGAGTTTAAATCATCGGCATCGGTTGTCTGATCCAAAGCAATACAGATAGCACTTTTGTCCGCATAACGGAAATTAATCTGTGCACCTTCCGCAAGTTTACGGATGGTCGCTTCAGAAACTTCTTTCGGCAATACTACTTTTATCGTATCGAAGTAAACATCGCTTTCAATTGTATAGCCTAATTTTTTTAATTCTGCCGACAATGCAACTGCCGACAAATGAACCTGCTCTGCAATACCTTTTACCCCTTGTGGACCATGGTACACAGCATACATACTGGCCATAATTGCCAATAATGCCTGTGCTGTACAAATATTAGATGTTGCTTTATCCCTGCGGATATGCTGCTCACGGGTTTGCAAAGCCATACGCAATGCCGGATTGCCATTTGCATCAACGGAAACGCCAATGATGCGGCCTGGAAGAATTCGTTTATATTCATCGCGGCAAGCGAAAAATGCTGCGTGAGGACCGCCGTAACCCATCGGAACACCAAAGCGCTGTGAGTTACCTACCACAACATCAGCACCCCATTCACCCGGAGGAGTTAACAATACTAAACTTAAAATGTCTGCCGCTACAGCAATGGCGATACCGGCAGTTTTTGCTTTTTTTACAAAGTCCGCGTAATCGTTCACTTTTCCGTCAACAGAAGGATATTGAAGAATCACCCCATAAACAGAAGCATCCAGCTGAGCTGTTTTCCAATCGCCAATCACCAGCTCTATTCCTAATGGAGCGGAACGGGTTTTCAGCAAATCGATCGTTTGAGGATAGCATTCATGAGAAACAAAAAATTTATTTGCGCCGTTTTTTACCTGATCACGGGAACGGCTGCTGAACAACATAGCCATTGCTTCCGCTGCAGCGGTGGATTCATCAAGCAAGGACGCATTGGCAATCTCCATTCCGGTAAGATCCATGATCATGGTCTGGAAATTTAATAATGCTTCCAGCCTGCCTTGAGCGATTTCCGCCTGGTAGGGTGTGTAAGCTGTATACCAGCCTGGGTTTTCCAGAATATTACGCTGTACAACAGGAGGGACAATGGTATTGGAATAACCCAGCCCTAAATAGGTTTTGAAAACTTTATTTTTAGAAGCCAGGCCTCTTAAATGTTTGTGGTAATTATATTCGGTCATCCCAGAAGCTAATTTCAGCGGAGATTTCAAACGGATTGCTGAAGGAATGGTCTGATCGATCAGCTCATCCACAGATTTAGCTCCGACCTTCGAAAGCATTGCTTTTACATCATTTTCGCGCGGACCGTTGTGGCGGTTTACAAATTTATCAGTTGTGATCATATTGTGTGTGTGTTTGTCTGTTTGAGGAATGCAAATATAATTAGAAATGAGTTTTGTTTTACCCAAATTATTAACAATGGAACAATTAAAGCAAAGCTATGTTTTCAGAATGGTTATCTTTGATGAAAATATCTCCTTTCATTATGTTTAAAACCTTTTCGATTCTTGCTATTTTAACTGTTTTTTTCGTTGGAAATGTCTGTTCTCAAACAGGAAATGACACTATTGTATTATTGAACGGAAACGTGGTAATTGCTTCAGTAATTGATACGACCAATGGCGTGACATCGATCAGAAACCCAAAGGACAGCACGAAAAATTTTATTATTGAAAATGATCGGATCTTCTCTATCAATAATAGCAAGGGGGAAAGCATCATGTATGTTTATGATACTCTTATTGGAAACGAGTTTACCATCGATGAAATGCGCTATTTTATAAGAGGTGAGCAAGATGCCGAGAAAGGATTTAAGGCCAGAGGCGCTTTTTGGGCAAATATGTTTATAGGCGCTGCTGGCGGAGTTACAGGCAGCTTATTATGCCCCATTCCACCTTTTGCATTCACCGCTTTGTCGGGTTTGCCAAAAGTGAAAATAAAGCATTCTACTGTATCGAATATTGAGTATATCAAACACGATACTTACATCATGGGGTATGAACGCGTCGCCCGCAAGAAAAGGAAGCTTAGCTCTCTTACCGGTGGAGGAATCGGTTTGGCTGTAGGCATCGGCACTTTTTTTATCCTGCAGAGCCAGGACATGGAACTATCAATAAAATAGGTTTTCAATATTGAAATTGAATTCGTTAAAAAGCTTTTTTAATTTTCTTCTTTTCGGCAATATTTATGTTGCATTGGGAACCGCCTTCCTGATACAAAGCTCTATCGTTCAGCTTGGCAGCTCCAATCATTTAGTCCCCTACTCTCTTCTTTCATTTTTTGCAACGCTTTTTATCTATAATTTCCAGCGGATATTCTATCAACCTAAACCAGATATCAGCCTGCATTCCATTCGCAGAAAGTGGATCTTTAAAAATCAACTAATTATTAAAACATTAAGCTTTGCGGGGTTCATGGGCGTCGCTATTGTCTTTTTCCATAACGATTTTAAAATCATTTTCTATCTTTCGCCCTTGCTCATTTTATCCATTGCCTATTTTATTCCTTTTGTAAGGCTGAGGAAAAGCCCATGGTTTAAATTGCTCACATTAGTAATTGTATGGACAGTGGTAACTGCTGTTGTACCTATTTTACTTAGCCAGGAGGCTTTCGATGCTGAAGACATTTTGCATGTGATTGTTCGATTTAGTTTTATGATGGCCATCTGCATTCCATTTGATATCCGTGACCTGGAAATCGACAAGGCAGATAACATTTCTACCTTGCCTCAGCTACTTGGTGAGAACAAAACCCGGCAGCTCGCTGTGGTGTTTATGTTCATTTATATTTTGCTGATCATCCTGGAATATTGCTTGAATATGTTTGGATGGAAAATTTTTGTCGCACTACTCGTTTCCGCAATAATCAATGCGGTATTGGTATTTTCAAGCAGCTCCAAACGATCGGAGTATTTTTTTGTTGCCGGACTGGATGGCACCATGATCCTACAGGGAGTGCTCCTGCTTTTCGCAGAATATCTTTAATAAATATTATTTCATCGCAATCTCCAGAGCTTCTGCAAAGGCTTTCGCAGTTCTCACCAGATCTTCTTCTGTATGCGCTTCACAAAGGAAGCCAACTTCATAACCCGAAGGCCCCAGGTAAACTCCACGCTCCAATAATTCATGATGCAATACTCTGAAATACTTCATGGAATCTGCATCAATCTCTTCTGCCGAACGAACTACCTCTTTCTCTGTAAAGGCAATCCAGAAGATACTTCCTATAGAAAATATTTTAAGGTTGGCAGTATTTGATTTAAGGTTGATGAAAATCGATTTGATCAGCGATTGTGTTTTCCGCTCCAGCTCTCCGTAAAATCCCGGCTTCAAACATTCCGTCAACTGAGCTATTCCAGCGGCCATCGCTACCGGGTTACCACTCAATGTCCCCGCCTGATACACATTTCCTTCAGGCGAAACATTACTCATGATCGCTGCGCTCGCACCATACATCCCTACCGGCAAGCCTCCACCGATAATCTTTCCATACGTGATAATATCCGGTTGAATATTATAATAACCGGCAGCTCCTTCAAATCCTATGCGGAAGCCATTAATCACTTCATCGAAGATCAGCAATGTTTTATTCTCTGTACAGATCTGACGCAAAAATTCCAAATACTCTTTTCGTTGCAGCAATAATCCATTGTTAGCAGGAATCGGCTCGATGATCACGCAAGCGATTTGATCTTTAAATTCCTGAAATGCCTGCTTAACTGCTGCTTCATTATTTAATGATACTACAATTGTTTCATTCACAAAACTCTCGGGAACGCCTGCTGATGAAGTATTTCCGAAAGTCACCAAACCCGATCCGGCTTTTACCAGTAACGAATCACTATGACCATGGTAGCAACCTTCAAATTTTAAGATCTTGTTCCGGCCGGTATAACCCCTGGCCAGGCGGATCGCGCTCATCACGGCTTCGGTTCCTGAGCTTACGAAACGAATTTTTTCAATGTATTTATTATTGTTCAATATCAGTTCGGCCAGCTCATTCTCTAAAGCGGTCGGCGCGCCAAAAGAGCTTCCGTTTTCCACCGTTCTCTTGATCGCATCTACCACTTTATTGTTGGCATGGCCCAGTATTAAAGGTCCCCATGAACCACAGTAGTCAATAAACTCATTACCGTCCGCATCCCAGATATGAGATCCTTTGCCCTTTTGAATAAACAAAGGTGTTCCTCCAACAGAGCGAAATGCACGCACCGGACTATTTACACCACCCGGAAAATATTTTTTTGCTTTTTCGAATAAAGCCTCTGATTTTTCTCTCTTCATTTATTGAATTAATTAGGCTGCAAATATATATCTTTGAAGGCAATAATTTTGTGAATATTTCTCGCAAAGGCGCAAAGGTCGCAAAGCGGATAAAAAAAGCATTTATTCCAGTTACTGCTACAAATTACCTCGCGAACTTTGCGGGAAAACAAAACGAGAACAGCGCCAATATCTATGACTTACGAGAACACACTTGATTTTGCCAGACAACAGGACGCAAACGATCCTCTAAAAAGCTACCGCGATAAATTTTATTTCCCGATGATGCACGGCCGTGAAACCGTTTATTTCACCGGAAATTCACTGGGCCTGCAACCAAAAGCAACACAGGATTATGTATTGAATGAGCTGGAAGACTGGGCCACTTTTGGTGTGGAAGGCCATTTTCATGCGCGTAAGCCATGGCTTTCTTATCATGAACAATTTGCCGAACCGCTTGCGAAGTTAGTCGGTGCAAAGCCCGAAGAAGTGGTTGTGATGAATCAATTGACATTGAACCTGCATTTATTATTGATCAGCTTTTACCGCCCGACAAAAACCCGCTATAAAATACTCTGCGAAGCAAAAGCTTTTCCTTCTGATCAATATGCATTGGAATCGCAGGTGAAATTTCACGGACTGGATCCAAATGATGCCATCATTGAAGTATCGCCTCGTGAAGGAGAAGTATGTATTCGTCAGGACGATATTTTATCTGCAATCGAAAAAAACAAAGATTCGATCGCAACCATTATGATAGGTGGTGTGAACTATTATAACGGGCAAGTGTTTGACATGAAAGGCATCACGGACGCCGGCCATAAAGCGGGAGCCATTGTGGGCTTCGACCTTGCACATGCCGCAGGAAATTTAAAACTGGAACTGCATAACTGGAAGGTGGATTTTGCTTGCTGGTGCAGTTACAAATATTTAAACTCTGGTCCGGGTGGTGTTTCCGGTGTATACATAAACGAAAAACATTTAAACGATCCTTCCATTCCACGATTAGCGGGTTGGTGGGGACATGATAAGACTACCCGTTTCAAAATGGAAAAAGGGTTTGTTCCGATGCCGACAGCTGAAGCATGGCAAATGAGTAATGCTCCGGTATTATCCATGGCTGCTCACAAAGCGTCCATTGATATGTTTGATGAAGTAGGAATAGATGCACTGGTTAACAAAGCCGAAAAGCTGACCGGATATCTTGAATTCATTGTTGATGAAATAAATAAGACACTCGGTACAAAATTAGAGATAATTACGCCGCGTGATAAAAAACAAAGAGGCTGCCAGTTGTCAATTGTTGCTCATGGAAGAGGAAAAGAGCTTTTCAATAAATTAACAGAAGCTGGTGTGATCAGCGACTGGCGCGAACCGAATGTGATCCGATGTGCACCGGTTCCTTTGTACAATTCGTTTGAAGATGTGTTCCGGTTCGGTGAAATTTTAAAAGCCGCATTGTAATACATGATGCATGACACAATATAAATTCAAAACAAAACTGGAAAAGATAGGTACCTGGACCTTTGCCGTTGCACCGATTGATGTTAAAAAAGAATTTGGATCAGCTGGCCCTGTTCGGGTAAAAGGGAAGATTGATGATTATGCCTTTGCAGGTGTTTCTTTGATGCCTATGGGAAACGGCAAGCATTGCCTGGCAATTAAAATAGCAATAAGAAAAGCACTTAAAAAAGAAGCCGGTGCCACTGTTATGATTGTCCTTGAAAAAGATACTGCTGAACTGGAAGTGCCTTTTGAATTAAAAGAAGCTTTTGAAGCAAGTCCTGAAGCAAAAAAAATGTTTGACAGCTATAGTTATTCAAACAAAAAATATTACACAGAACATGTGAATGAATCAAAGAAACAAGAGACGAGAGATAAGCGCGCAGTTAATTGTGTGCTGAAACTAGAGAAACTTTATTTTGAAAAACATGGCTAAAGTAAAACATAACCCGGATGCCAAACAACTAATAGATGAAGGCATTGCAAAAGCGGCACCCTTTGCACAAGCCATCTGTAAGAAATTACGCGCAATTATTCTAAAAGCAGAGCCTGGTATTATTGAAGATTGGAAATGGGGCCCTAACTACTACAAGGATGGGATGGTTTGCGGCTTCTGGTTTTTTAAAAAACATGTTTCTTTCGTTTTCTTTCAAGGTGCTTTGTTAAAAGACAAGAAGAAAGTGCTTCTAATGAATGAAGGTAATTTACATAACCGTCATATCAAGTTCACCGACCTTAAACAAGTGGATGAAAAGCTGTTGACAGAATACATTACCGAAGCTGTAATCAATAATGAAAAAGGATTAAAGCTTACCGAAGCGAAAGACAAAACAGTCATTATTCCAGCTGATTTTAAAAAGCTGCTGGTAAAAAATAAATGGCTGAAAAATTTTGAAGATATGTCGTATTCCAAGCGCAAAGATTATGTGAACTGGATCGAAGAAGCAAAACAGGAAGCAACACGCAAGAAGAGAATAGATCAGGCATTGGCGAAAATAAAAGACAAAATGGGGATGAACGATCATCTGCTGAAAAAATAATAGCTCTTTGCGCCTTTGCGAGAATATAAAACATATAAACTATGAGCAAGAAAATAACATTAGTAGGTGCCGGATTAGTTGGCTCTTTATTATCCATTTACCTGGCAAAACGTGGTTACAAGATTGATCTGTTCGAACGTCGTCCCGATATGCGCAAAGCGAGTATGTCGGCAGGTAAATCCATTAACCTTGCTTTGAGTGATCGCGGCTGGAAAGGTTTAGAAGGTGTTGGCATTGCCGATGAAATTAAAAAAATTGCTATTCCGATGTATGGCCGCGCTATTCATCACAAAGACGGATCGACTGCTTATCAGCCTTATGGAAAAGACAATCAGGCAATCTATTCTGTTTCACGCGCCGAAATAAATATGCGATTGATGGATCTTGCCGAACAGCAAGAAAACGTAACGATACATTTTAATGAGCGTTGCACAGGCATCGACCGAAAAAGCTTAACAGCAGAATTCATCAATGATGAAACAAAGGCGGTCAGCACAGCACACAGCGACCTGCTTTTCGGATCTGATGGCGCATTTGCTGCATCCCGTTTAAACATGCAGCTTTCCAGCGACAGATTTGAATACAACCAACATTATATTTCTGCAGGCTATAAAGAACTGATCATTCCTCCGGGACCAAACGGCGAATTTCTGATTGAAAAGAACGCATTACACATCTGGCCCCGCGGAAGCTTTATGATGATCGCACTCCCTAACATGGACGGAAATTTTACCTGTACTTTATTCTTTCCCTTTGAAGGTGAGAAATCTTTCGCAACAGTTAAAACACGCGAACAGGTTCAGAAATTCTTTGAAGAAGAATTTCCTGATGCAGTCCCTTTGATGCCTACATTGGTGGATGATTACATGAATAACCCGGTATCTTCCCTGGTGACTGTAAAATGTTTTCCATGGACATTTGACAATAAAATAGGCTTGATCGGCGATGCAGCGCATGCAATTGTCCCTTTCTTCGGACAAGGAATGAATTGCGGCTTTGAAGATTGCGTTGTATTGAATCAATTGATCGATAAGCACAAGGAAAACTGGCCCGAAATTTTAAACGAATACCAGACATTGCGTAAGCCGGATGCAGACGCAATCGCGGATCTCGCTGTTGCTAATTTTGTAGAAATGCGCGATAAAACCGCTGATCCTAAATTTCTATTACAGAAAAAAATTGAAGCATATTTCAGCAGCAAACATCCCGACAAATGGATTCCGCTTTATTCAATGGTAACTTACAGCCCGCATATCAGGTATTCAACCGCATTAAAGGAAGGACAAAAGCAAGAAGCCATTATGCAAAAGATCATGGCAATGCCGGAGATCGACAAAAAATGGGACAGTGAAGAAGTTGAAAAAGAAATGTTGAATAGTATTAAGTAGCAGGATTTAAGTATCAGGTATCAAGTAGCGAAACAAATATTCTAACCGCTTACAAGAGATTGAGATATTAAAAAGTAACAAATAGTGACATTATAATACTTGAGTTTAATTTAATAGTAGAGTCGGTTTATTTAACAGTTCATAGCCAAAGTCCTGATACCTGATACTTGAATCCTGACACCTATAATGATTTACCTTAAAAAATATCTGGTCGTAAAATTGCTTCTCGAAAATATAAGCAAATACGAGCTCATGGGCGTTTATAGGCCACAAGCCTACGTGCAGGGCGCGAAAGGTTATTCGACCGAATGCCAGATCGAACTCTATAAAAAGCCCATTGAACAAGGTGAAAGTGTGGTATTAAATGCTGTTCTTTTTGCTCCTCATGGATTTGGAGAGCATTTAAAACCGGGAAGTTTAGTAACTTTACGAAACGGAACGGATATTGAGGCAAAAGCGGTCGTGTTGGAAATTATAGGATACAAACAATGATTAAACTATTTGGACGTTAATAAGATTGAAAAACATCAAACACATATTATTCCTTTTCGCATTTGTATTAATACATCTGCAAACATCTGCCCAGCCGGGAACAGATGAGCAGCTGGCTATTCAGTTCTATCAAAACAAAGAATTTGACAAAGCCCTGGATTATTACGAAAAGCTCTACAACAAAAAATCACCACAAGCTTATTACCAGCCTTATGTAAATTGTCTGCTGGAAACCAAAGATTTTAAGAAAGCAGAAAAGATCGTTAAGAAACAGATCAAACAAGAACCGGAGAGTTTGAATTTCATTGTCGATCTCGGAATGGTTTATTTTCGTTCTGAAGACTCTGACAAAGCTAAATCGGCCTGGGAATCGGCAATTAAAGCCATTAAATATGACGACCAGGTATTTACCGTTGCTAATTCTTTTATCAGCATCCGTCAATATGATCATGCGATATCCACTTATTTGAAAGGCAGAAAAATTTCACAAAACAATTACCCTTTCAGCTTTGAGCTGGCAGATGTTTATAATACGAAAGGTGATAAATTAGCCATGATCAATGAATACCTAAATGTTCTGGAAATTCAGGACTCATACATTCAATCTGTTCAGAATGGCTTGCAGACCAGCTTTTCGAATGATGCAGATCAGAAACAGAATGAGCTTTTAAAAACCGAGCTCCTAAAGCGTATTTCTAAAAACCCTGACAAAACAATTCTTTCAGAGCTTCTGATCTGGATGCAGATCCAGCAGAAAGACTGGGAAGGCGCATTCATTCAGGCGAAAGCATTGGACAAACGAAAAAAGGAAGAAGGCAATCGCGTGATGGGACTGGCCCAGCTGTTTGCCCAAAATGAAGCCTACGATGTAGCAATTAAAGCGTACAATTATGTGATTGCGAAAGGGCCGGATGTGTATTATTACACCAATGCAAGAATCGAATTATTGAATGTGTATTATCAGAAAATCGTTAACAAAGGAACTTATACAGCCCTTGATTTAACAGAGCTGGAAAAGAATTTCAATATAACTATCAGTGAGCTGGGAAAATCATCAGGCACTGTGCCGCTTTTAAAGAATCTTGCTCACCTGCAAGCTTTTTATTTAAACAAAACCGATGAAGCAATCGCCTTATTGGAGGAAGCAATCGCTATGCCTCAACTGGCCCTTGTCACACAAGCAGAATGCAAGCTTGAATTGGCCGATGTACTTTTAATGACGGGAGACATCTGGGAAGCATCCCTGCGTTATTCTCAAGTGGAAAAGGCGTTTAAATATGATGTGATCGGACAGGAAGCAAAGTTCAGAGTGGCAAAGATCTCCTACTATACAGGCGATTTCGCCTGGGCACAAGCACAACTGGATGTACTGAAAGGAGCAACCGCCAAGCTTATTGCGAACGATGCTATGAATCTCTCTTTGTTGATTAGCGATGCTCTGGCCATTGATACCAATGTGGCACCGCTTGAGCTTTTCGCAATGGCTGACTTGTTTGCATTCCGAAATAAAGATGACAAAGCGTTGATGTTGCTTGATTCGCTCAACAAAACTTTTCCTAACCACGCACTTGCAGATGACATCATTTACAAAAAAGCACAGATCTCTTTAAAACATGCCCAGTACACGGAAGCTGCTGCTTTCTACGAAGTATTATTAAAAGAATACGGTGATGATATTCTGGGTGACGATGCCATGTTTAAACTGGCTGAGTTAAATGAAAATCAATTTAAGAATATTGAAAAAGCAAAAGAGTTGTATCAGCAATTGCTGGAAAAATACCCTGACAGTCTTTATGTGGTTGAAGCGAGAAAACGCTTCCGGAAACTGAGAGGCGATAGCATTAATTAAGAGAATTTAATTAGTAATAAGAGTATGATCATTTATAACGTAACAGTAAACATTGAAAATGACGTTCATGACGAATGGCTTCAGTGGATGAAAACAAAACACATTCCCGATGTGATGGCAACAGGTTTTTTTCTAGAGAACAAACTTTGCAAAGTATTGGTGGATGAAGAGCAAGGCACCACCTACTCTTTCCAGTATACCTGCAAAACCATGGAAGATTTAAAGGAATACCAACGCCTCCATGCACCACGGTTGCAGAAAGAAGTTGCAGACCGGTATGCGAATAAATTTGTTGCATTCCGTACCTTACTGGAAGTGATTCAATAGCAGAACAAAGAACCAATAAACCAACAAACAGTGAGCGAACAAGTAAGAGCGAAGAAACATTTAGGACAACACTTTTTAAAAGATGAGACCATTGCGCTCGATATTGTAAAAGCATTAAAGCATACTTCCCTCTATAAAAAAGTATTGGAAGTTGGGCCTGGAATGGGCGTTCTTACCAAGTACTTAATTACAGAACCAAACTTCGAAACGCACATCATCGATATCGACCGGGATTCCATTGCCTATTTAAAAAAGAATTACCCTGCATTGGAAAATAAGATCATTGAAGGCGATTTCCTAAAATTGGATTTCAATAATTTATTTAACAACGAACCCTTTGCTGTAATCGGCAATTTCCCCTACAATATTTCCACAGAGATTCTATTTACGGTATTGGATCATAAGAACCAGGTTCCGGAAGTGGTGGGTATGTTTCAAAAGGAAGTAGCCGAGCGCATTGCATCAAAGCCGCGTAATAAAACCTATGGAATTACAAGCGTTTTATTACAAGCCTTTTACGACATTGAATATTTATTTACCGTTGAACCAACAGTATTCAACCCTCCGCCAAAAGTAAGATCGGGTGTGATCCGCTTAACACGAAACAATGTACAGCAGCTCGATTGCAACGAGAAGCTTTTCAAGCAAGTAGTAAAAGCAGGCTTCAACCAACGCAGAAAAACATTGCGGAATTCCATCAAAGCATTCAAGTTAAAGCCGGAATTTCTCGATCATAAGTACCTTACGCAGCGGGCAGAAGAATTGTCAGTTGCTGATTTTGTAGCCCTTACCAATATGGTGGAGAGTTAATTTTCCCTTAACCTATGCTCCGATAGGTATAAATCTTACCTTTGCCCCCGTTAAAACTAAATATTCAGACAGGTGCAATTTGAATTAACCGACGACTTTTTATTAAAACTCCGTGAAGCCATTAAGGTTCGAAACGGAGCTTTTGTCGTTGAGCAGCTCAAAGACCTTTACCCGCCTGATGTTGCCGAGATCTTCAATGAACTGGAGATCGAAGAAGCGAAGTATGTTTACACGCAGTTAGACGAACAGATCGCAGCCGATGTATTGGTGGAGCTGGATGATGATGTGCGTGAAGATTTCCTTGCATCACTTACTTCCAAAGAAATTGCCGAGCACATTGATAACATGGATTCCGATGATGCAGCCGATGTGATTGCTGAATTACCAGACGACGTGCAGGATGAAGTATTGTCGCACATGGAAGACAGTGAGCAGGCCAGCGACATTGTTGATCTTTTAAATTACGATGAAAATACTGCAGGTGGTTTAATGGCGACCGAGCTTGTGCGTGTGCATGTGAACAGCAACGCAATAGAATGTGTGCGCGAGATCCGTGAGCAGGCTGATAACGTAGAAAACATTTATGCGATCTACGTAGTAGATGATGATGAAAAATTAGTCGGATTGCTTCATTTGAAAAAACTGATCGTTTCTTCGACACGTTCAAAAGTCTCAGACATCTATGATGCAAAGGTTATTTCCGTAAAAACAAATACCGATGCCGAAGAAGTGGCCAACCTGATGGACAAATACAACCTGGTAGTATTGCCCGTTGTGGATGCGCTGGGCCGATTGGTTGGAAGAATCACCATCGATGATGTGGTGGATGTAAGAAGAGAAGAGGAAACCGAAGATCTTCAGAAGATGGCAGGTATGGAAGCCCTGGATGAGCCTTACATGAACATGTCGATGATTGGGATCCTGAGAAAACGTGCCGGCTGGCTGGTGATCTTATTTTTAGGTGAAACACTTACGGCGAGTGCCATGGGTTTTTTCGAAAATGAAATCGCGAAAGCTGTGATCCTTGCCATGTTCATTCCTTTGATTATCTCCAGCGGGGGAAATACCGGCTCACAGGCTTCAACATTGGTTATACGTGCACTTGCCTTAGGAGAAATTACCGTTCGCGACTGGTGGCGGATTATCCGCAGAGAAATCAAAGTGGGCCTGATCCTGGGAATCATCCTTGGAGTAATTGGGTTTCTTCGTGTGGTAATCTGGGCGCAATTCACCACTATTTATGGCCCGCAATGGATGCAGCTTGCTATGACCGTTGGATTCTCACTGGTTGGAGTTGTTTTATGGGGGAATACCATGGGATCCTTATTCCCATTATTATTGAAGCGTGCCGGGTTGGATCCTGCTGTTTCGTCCGCTCCATTTGTTGCTACGTTGGTAGATATTACCGGGTTGATCATTTATTTTTCT
>DASWNK010000010.1:0-82992 GCA_036399275.1 Bacteroidia bacterium
ATTTTCTGCTTTATACACCGATGCAAGATTGTTCAGGCAGTTCGCATAATACTTATGCTTCTCTCCTAAAGTCTTTTTGTAAATGGCTTTACATTCCAGCAAATGCACTTCTGCACTTTCATAACTTCCAATCGCGTATTCGACCAGCGCCAGGTTATTTAAGGCATTGGCATAATTCGGATGTTCGGTTCCCAACGATTTTTTTCGAAGGGCAATCACTTCTTCAAATGCATCAACGGCTTCCTGTAACCGTCCCATCACGCGATATAACTCTCCAAGATTATTAAGCGGGTTGGTATAATCAGGATGGTCTGTTTTATTCAAGAATTTATAAATGCCAATGGATTTTTTATATGACATTTCAGCCTCGGCATATTTACCGAGCGCTTTTTGAACCAAGGCCAGGTTATTGAGCGCAGTGGTGGCAGAAATGGAATTGTCGGGGCTCATCTTCACCGCTTCCGCCAAAGCCGGCTCTGCACGCTCGTAATCACCCATGTTGCGGTATAGCTCTCCAAGGTTGTTCTGTAGCGTGATGATTGTTTCCCGGTTCGGATTCTCTTGTGCCTTAAAATAATTTAAAAGCGCCAGAAAGATCTCTTCAGCCTTTTCATATCTTCCCAATCCCTGATAAACGATACCCATGGAACCGAGAGCGCCCAGGTAATCCGGACTTTCATTTCCCAGGATCTCTTTGTAAAAATTAACAGCTGCCGCACACATTCCTTCGGCGTCGGCATAGCGGCCCATATCAATGTAAAGCGAAGCAAGCGTATAAAAGCAACGCGTATATTCTACGCTGCTTTGTCCGAATGCAGGCGCCAGAACAGGCAGTGACTTTAAATACAAAGGTTCTGCTTCAGCATAACGCCCTTCTTCTTTATAGCAACCTGCCAGATTAAAAATGGCCAAGGCATAGTGATATTCATTTTCGCCTAAAGCGGCTTTTGCTTTTTCGGAAGCCTCCAGAAAGTATTTTTCTGCCTCAACAAATTCATTGGTGTTATAATACACCGAACCGCAGGTACTCAAAAACTCAACAAGCACCGTGTCTTTGAGCACTTGTCTTTGGGGATATATTTCAGTGATCAACTTCTTTGCTCCCACAAAATCGTCGTGGTAATAAGCTGTATCCAATGCCTCTATCTTTTTTTTAATGTTCTGGGAGACAGAAGCAAAAGACAGCAAAAGAGATATAAATAAAAGGCAGTACAGTTTCATTGGAACAAAAATAGTATAATTCGGCGATGTGCTGAATGTGATTTGCACGATGAGCTGAGGATGAATACGCGGGGAAAGATTGAAATACTGATTAATATAACCAAAGGCTGAACTGATTTTTTTATCAGTAAATCGCTTTGTCGGATGCAGGAATCTATCATTTAAATCTGATTCCTGATAATTAATAAACCCTTAAATCCCTCTATTTTTAGGTATCTCCCCGGAAATCGGGGCAGGCTATTAACAAACATTTGTTTATAACAAATGCCGCTCAAGTGTTCACCAGCTTGGATATTAACGTAATATTGTAAAGATAAATCGCATGGAAAACAGGACTAACATATTAAATAAGTATTTTGCAAAAGCCGATATCGGTGGTGTTCCCAGCATTAACGATCTGCGTGAAAGAGAATTTAACGGAGAACCTTTAACAATCAAAGAAAAACAAGCTCTTGTTAACTTTGATCGTTTTCGCCTGGATGTATTGAATGCGCAAACCGATGACATGTCTTTTCACAAACGTTACCAGGAACTTCAGGTAATGGCAAACCTTGGTGACTTCACCGAGTTCTTAAAAGAAAAGTACTTTTTATAAAAGAAGATTTTTATACAAAAGGTCGTTTCCATAAGAAACAGCCTTTTTCATTTATACGGGATCCCAATTGCTGTTAGCGATGATTTTGCGGGGAAATCTTTACCTTTCCTGTTGATAGGCTCTTTGCCCTTTTTCTTAATTCATTCCAAGGTAAAGCCCTACATTCCCTTCTTTAAACATGCCTTATCATTATCACCCGTAAAAGTAAAGAGGTTTCCTCTGTTCAAGCCTCCAAATGGCACAAATTTTTTACAACATATTTCCTGACATGAAATGTAAAAGTTTTTAAGGAATGGACTTAATTAATCTGATTAAAAAAACTTTTGAATCAAACTCCTCAGTTACGGAGCTATCCTGGTTGGAAAGCAGCATTTCACAAGCTGAAAATGAAAAGGCGTTACAAACAGCTTTCGTTGCGGTACCTCGCCACATTAGTAAGTCAACGATTACGCTGGAGCAAGAAATCAAGGAACAATTTATTCAAGCAATTGACTTTCCACCGCAAGGATGGACCTTGCAACAATTGGCCAGAACATTCATTCTTTTACATTTCAATCCAGAGAGCGAAAAGACATATGTGAATGCGCTAACTACCCTCTTTGAAACGGCAGAGATCAACGAGCTATCGACTTTATATAGTGCTCTGCCATTATTACATTACCCTAAACACTGGTTGCCACGCGCTAAAGAAGGTGTACGGAGCAACATGGGATCTGTGTTTGACGCTATCGCATTTAACAACCCTTACCCTTCCCTATATTTCGATGATGCTGCCTGGAACCAATTAGTTTTAAAAACCATTTTTGGAGGAAAGAATATTCATCAAATCCATGGACTCAAAGCGCGGTCGAACCGGGACCTTGCCTATATGATCTCTGATCTTGCCCATGAACGTTGGGCCGCAGATCGGGCCATTCCCCCAAATGTGTGGGAGATCGTTTCTCCTTTCATTGATCAGCGACTAATTAGCGACATTGAAAAGTTATTTCTCTCAGAAAATAAACACGAACAATACGCTGCAACATTAACCTGTATGCAAACAGATTTCAGATCTGCAAAAGATCTGCTTTTTAAACACTATAGCGCTTACCAGCAGGAAAAAATGGAATGGACCGATTTATAAAATGAAAATGGAAAAAACAACGCAAGGAAACTGCTCGCATTTCGAGGATAATAAAGAGGAAGTATTCCACCTGGATCTACAATGGAACATGTACAAGGAACTCATTAAAGATATGACATTTTTCGATCCACATATTCACATGATTTCCAGAACCACGGATGATTACCAGGCAATGGCTGCAGCAGGAATCGTTGCGATAATAGAGCCCGCATTCTGGCTTGGACAACCGCGCACAGGTCTTTCTACTTTCAAAGATTACTATAGCAGTTTGGTAGGCTGGGAACGATTCAGGTCATCACAATTTGGAATTAAACATTATTGCACGATCGGCCTTAATTCCAAAGAAGCTAACAACGAAGAACTGGCTGAACAAGTAATGGAGATCTTGCCACTTTACATCCATAAAGAAGGAGTGGTAGGCATCGGGGAAATCGGATTTGATGACCAGACAAAAGCGGAAGAAAAATATTTCCGGTTGCAACTTGAGCTGGCGAAGGAAGCCAAACTCCCGGTACAGATTCATACTCCACACCGTGATAAAAAAAGAGGCACGCAGCGAAGCATGGATATTTGCATAGAACATGGCATAGATCCGTCAATGGTTATTGTCGACCACAATAATGAAGAAACGATTAAGAGTGTTCTTGATGGCGGATTTTGGGCGGCTTTCACTATCTACCCTTTTACAAAAATGGGAAACGAGCGCATGGTAAAAGTCATTCAACAATACGGCGCAGAAAGAATATTTGTTAACTCCGCAGCCGACTGGGGAATCTCTGATCCGCTGGCAGTACCTAAAACAGCAGCACTGATGAAGATGAAAGGGATTTCCGATGCAACAATACGAATGGTAACGTTTCAAAATGCAATTGACGCTTTCGGTAAAAGCGGACAGATCAACACTGCAGATTTTGAAACCATAAAATCTGTTGACCAATCAAAAACCTATAACGGTAACAGTGTATTGCGTGGTGGACAACAGGCACACAACCAAAAAGAGAGTCTGATCATAAAATGAGAAGCTTGATTACAAAACCCTACATACAGTTAATGCGTCCCGCTAATATCATCACAGCAATTGCTGATGTGTTGGCTGGTTACGCCATTGCCTTTCATCACTTCGGCGAATTCACTGTATCCAATTTAAGTTTGATAGCGGCGACCATCGGCTTATATGGAGGTGGTGTTGTACTGAACGATGTATTTGATGCAAAACTGGATGCGGTCGAACGACCGGAACGGCCAATTCCTTCCGGGAAAATTCCGGTAAACCGAGCGATGGCATTCGGCTTCTCATTGCTTCTGTTCGGATGTACTGCGGCATGGCTCAATCATTCTATGAGCGGTTTAATTGCTATGGCCATTGCTCTTTTAGCAGTCGTCTACGATATGTATGGTAAACACAACTCCGTTCTCGGACCTATTAACATGGGGATGTGCCGGGGAGGGAATTTGCTGTTAGGAATGAGCGCAAAACCCGAAATGATCAATGACTGGTGGTATCTTTCCGTTATTGCGATTGTTTATATCGCTGCAATAACAATGGTGAGCCGGGGAGAAGTCAATGGTGGAAACCCAAAAACGTTGTATGCAGCAGGCATCTTATATCTGATCGTTATTGCTGCACAGCTGTATGTTGCATACAATTCGGCGCACCAATTTCCTGCAACAGTTATATTACTGGCTGTTTTTGGTTTATTCATATTTTACCCACTGATAAAAGCCGTAAATGATCCTGTCGGACCGAATATTGGTAAAGCGGTTAAAGCCGGAGTAATATCCCTGATTCTAATGGATGCGGCTTGGTGCATGGCATTCGGAGGCCTTTACCTGGGATTGATCACGCTTCTGTTATTACCTCTTTCATTCCTGATAGCGAAATTTTTTGCAGTAACATAACATGAAAGAAATAACGCAGTCATTTAAAGTTGAATACCATTACAAGGTGTCGTTTACTGAATCACTTTTTCAGGAAGACAATCCTGCATTGTTTAATTTTCTGAATAATTTTGGCGAAAGAAAATATAAAAAGAAACTTCTATTCATCATTGATCAGGAGGTTCTCCATTGCCACAGCTATCTGAGAACCGAGATTCCGAACTACTTTTCTAAGAACAACTGCGTTGATCTTGTACACGATCTGCTCATATTGCCCGGAGGGGAATGTGTAAAAAATGAAGATGGTCATGTAGAAAAGATTATTGAGGCCATTAATAAATATGGAATAGACCGGCACTCGTTTGTTGCAGCCATAGGCGGTGGTGCGATTCTGGACATCGCAGGTTATGCAGCTTCCATTTCACACCGCGGAATAAAACACATCCGGATTCCAACCACTGTTCTATCACAAAATGATTCAGGTGTCGGAGTTAAGAATGGAATAAATTTCAGAGGTAAAAAAAATTTCTTAGGCACATTTGCTCCGCCAGTTGCGGTGTTCAACGATTTCAAATTCCTGGAAACACTGGAAACCCGTGATTGGAGATCCGGAATGTCGGAAGCCATAAAGGTCGCTTTAATAAGGGATGCTAAGTTTTTCGATTGGCTGGAAAAGAATTCGGAATTACTCGTACAAAAAAATAAAGAAGCGATGAATCATCTTATCTACAGATGTGCAGAGCTTCATCTACAGCATATCACCGGCGGTGATCCTTTTGAGAACGGCTCATCCAGGCCACTGGATTTTGGTCACTGGCTGGCGCACAAGCTCGAACATCTTTCTGATTTTTCGATAAGACATGGTGAAGCGGTTGCAATTGGAATTGCAATTGATAGCATCTATTCTCATAAACTTGGCATCTTATCCGAAAACGATAAGGATAGAATTATCAATTTACTATCAAGCCTTGGTTTTGATTTGTTTCACACTGCGCTAATCGAAAAAGATCATAAAATTGTTTTAACATGGCTGAATGAATTTCGCGAACACCTGGGTGGAGAATTAACCATTATGCTCTTGGAAGCGATCGGAAAAGGAAAAGAAATGAATGAAATGGATCCGGTTCTTGTTAAAGAATCCATTGATACCTTGCACACACTAAATAAAGTTAAATGCTAACTTCTCACGGGCACTTATCATACTGCACAAACATCCATCCCGGCGGAAACTGGCAGGATCATTTTGAGGAAATACAAAAGGCTGTTCCTGTTATTAAATCTAAAATATCTCCTGCAGCGCCATTCGGCATCGGCTTACGGCTATCCAACACCGCGTGCGAAGAACTACTCCAAGCCGACAATCTGAATCAATTCAAAACCTGGTTGCATGATACTAATTGTTATGTCTTTACAATAAATGGTTTCCCTTTCGGAGATTTTCATTTAAAAGCGGTGAAAGAAAATGTACATGTTCCTGATTGGACAACTCCTGAACGGCTTAACTACACTATAAGACTATTTGATATTTTAAAAGAATTATTGCCCGAAGATTTAGAAGGCAGTATTTCAACTTCACCACTTTCCTACCGGCATTGGTTTACAACAGAATCAGAAACAATTTCGGTATTTAATAAATGTACCGCCAATATTTTAGAAACGGTCCTCCATTTAATAAAGATCCATCAGGATACTGGAAAAATAGTTCACTTGAATATTGAACCTGAGCCAGATGGCCTTATAGAAAACACTGCTGAGTTTATTCAATGGTATAACAGCTACTATATTCCAGCAGGATTAAAAGCCTTAGAGGAACGTTCATGGATAATTGGCGACAGAAAAGAAATCCTGCAACGCCATTTGCGGTTATGCTTTGACGTTTGTCACAGTGCATTAGCCTATGAAGAGATTCAAAACGTATCCGATGAATTGAAAAAAAACAATGTCTTAATCGGGAAAGTTCAACTCAGTTCTGCGCTTCAAATAAATCTGACAGATAAGCGCTTTGAAAAGATTGCAGAGTTGGGCAAATACGATGAGCCTCTTTATCTGCATCAGGTCGTTGCGAGAGACAAACAGAATAAACTACATAAGTTCAAAGACCTCTCCCAGGCATTGGAACAATTGACAGATGAAAGATTTGAAGAGTGCCGTATCCACTTTCATGTACCTGTTTTCTCTCAGCATTATAACACGCTTTCCTCCACGCAATCATCCATCGTTCAAACAATTTCGGCGCACAACAGGCAAACGATCTCTGATCATTGGGAAATAGAAACCTATACCTGGAACGTGTTACCTGAAGCGTTTCAGTTACCCATCAACGAATCCATTACCAGGGAGATTGAATGGGTGCTAAGCAAAATGAATTCAACCCAATTCTAATATGAACAGAACTGTTGTTATTAATATTGCCGGTTTAAGCAAAAGCGTTATCGGCGCCTACACGCCGTTTTTAGAGAAATACATTTCAGAAAACAATCTTGCACTCATTCATCCAGTGTTGCCAGCAGTAACAACCACTATGCAAAGCTGCTATGTTACAGGAAAGTATCCCAACAAGCATGGAATCGTGGGAAATGGCTGGTACGACAAAGAAGACTGCGAAATAAAATTCTGGAAACAATCCAACAAATTGGTTGGCGAAGAAAAAATCTGGGAAAGCGCTAAAAGAAAGAATGCTGCTTTTACCTGTTCCAAAATGTTCTGGTGGTATAACATGTATTCCAGCGCAGATTATTCAGTAACTCCCAGGCCTCAATATCATGCTGATGGAATAAAGCTTCCCGACTGCTATTCTCATCCGCCACATTTACGCGATGATCTTCAAAAAGAATTGGGAACATTTCCGCTTTTTAATTTCTGGGGGCCCGGCGCCGACATTCGCTCCAGTCAATGGATTGCAAGGGCATCCATGTCAATTGAGAAGAAGCACAGCCCCACGCTTACCTTAATATATCTCCCTCACCTGGACTATTGTCTTCAAAAGTTCGGTCTTGATTTTACGAAGGTCGGAAAAGAATTAGCTGCAATTGATACATTGTGCAAAGAGCTGGTTACCTTTTATACTGAAAGAGGAACAAAAGTTATTCTTCTTTCTGAATATGGGATTTGCAATGTCGATCACCCGATTCACATTAACCGAATTTTACGCAAGGAAGGATTAATAAGCGTACGGAACGAACAAGGGCGCGAGCTGCTCGATCCGGGCGCGTCCAAAGCATTCGCGGTGGCGGATCACCAGGTGGCTCATATCTATCTGAACGATCTTTCTCTGAAAGAAAAAGTAAAAGCACTGCTCAAAAATGTAAAGGGAATTAAATACGTTCTTGACACCGAAGAAAAGGATGTTCATCATCTCGCACACAAGCGTTCCGGAGATTTGATTGTGGTTGCCAACGCGAAAAGCTGGTTCAATTACTATTATTGGAAAAACGAAGAATCTGCACCTGACTTCGCTAAAACCGTTGATATTCATAGGAAACCAGGTTATGATCCTTTGGAAATGTTTCTTGATCAAAAGCCTTTTACAAAAATTAAAGCAGGCTATAAGCTCTTGCGGAAAAAACTCGGATTCAGATACTTGATGAATGTGATTTCTTTAGATCCAACATTGATAAGAGGTTCTCACGGCGCGACAGATATTCCAAAAGAATACTTTCCCCTGTTGATTTCAAGTAGTGCGTTTGATAAGACGGAGATTCAGGCCCCGGAAGTTTTTGACATTATTCTGAAGCATGTCTTCGACAAAGATCTTCTGCATTAAACACAGTGTTAGCATAGTCTTTTATGCTATTTTTGTGTCTATGGTCAGCAGCGATCTCCCCATTAATGAAATAATCCCCGACTTAAAAACAAAGTTGGAGAGTGAGCCGGTCATCATTCTTCAGGCGCCACCAGGTGCCGGAAAATCTACCGTTCTGCCATTGCAATTGCTCAACGAGAAATGGCTTGCAGGAAAAAAGATCATCATGCTGGAACCTCGCAGATTAGCAGCACGAGCGGTTGCCACACGCATGGCTTCTTTGCTCGAAGAAGAGATAGGAGAGACCGTCGGCTATCGCATCCGCTTTGAAAACAAAATCAGCAAACAAACAAAAATAGAAGTTGTCACCGAAGGAATCCTAACCCGCATGTTGCAAAACGACAGCACGTTGGAGAATGTCGGACTGGTGATCTTTGATGAATTTCATGAGCGCAGCCTGAATGCCGATCTTGCTCTTGCGCTTTGTTATCAGGTGCAGCAGGTGTTGCGTAATGACTTGAGAATTCTCATCATGTCGGCAACGTTGGATGGCGCAAAATTATCCTCCTTGCTAAACAATGCACCGCTCCTGACTTCAGAGGGCAGGCAGTATCCTGTTGCACTTCAGTATCTAAATACGGATGAAAAAATATACCTGCATTTAAGAATGTCCAACGCCGTCAAAAAGGCTTTACGCGAAAAGGCGGGCGACATTCTTGCGTTTCTTCCCGGTGCAGGAGAAATTTTGCGAACACAACAACTGCTTGAAGAAGAGAATAGCGAGATCTGCGTACAACCATTATATGGCGATTTATCTCAACAAAAACAACAGGAAGCCATTTTGCCGCATCCCCGTGGAAAACGGAAAGTAGTATTGGCAACTTCCATTGCAGAAACCTCATTAACGATTGAGGGCATAACCGTAGTGATCGACAGCGGGTATGCGCGTGTTCCTCGTTTTGATATACAAAGCGGACTCACAAGATTGGAAACAGTAAAAGTGACAAAAGACGCCGCCGATCAGCGTGCCGGACGAGCCGGACGATTGGGCCCGGGAACTTGCTACCGCTTGTGGAGCGAAGGTTCCCACATTCATTTGATTCCAAACCGCAAGCCCGAAATTCTGGAAGCAGACCTTGCTCCTTTGATGCTTGAGCTTAGCCAATGGGGCGCTCAGAACATCAATGAATTACTTTGGCTAACACCACCGCCTGCTGCTGCAGTTTCACAAGCAAAAGAATTGCTCACACAGCTGGGCGCTTTACAAAACAATAAAATCACAGCGAGAGGAAAGGAAATGCTTCAAATGCCCACGCATCCTCGCATTGCACACATGCTCATTGAAGCGATCAGCTTTCAGAGAAATAAACCTTCGGAAAAATTCATTGCACTGGCTTCCGACATTGCAGCATTACTGGAAGAGCGCGATCCGCTCGGCAAAGAAAGTGGTGCTGACCTTTCGCTTCGAATAGAGATCCTTAGAAAATACCGAAGCGGCGAACGTGTCAATGCCGACAAACGGGCACTCGACAGAATAGAACGACTGGCACTGTCCTGGAGAAAAACAATAAAAACAGAAGCAGACAATAGTAATCCAAATGTATTCAACATCGGAAAGCTGCTTGCTGCGGCTTATCCCGAGCGCATCGCCAAACGCATCGATAAAAACGGATTGCGATATCGTTTGTCGAACGGAAGAATTGTGAAACTCGCAGAAACCGATGCGCTGGCAAAAGAAGAATGGCTGGCAGTTGCAAATTTAGATGCAGGAAGCAACGAAGGGAAAATATTTTTAGCGGCTGCTTTTGATTCCGACGACCTTTACGATCTGGCCGAAGAACGCCAAATAGTTACCTGGGACAAGCAACGCGGAATGATCGTTGGTTCCATTGAAAAACGGGTAGGCAACATTACGCTTGAAAGCAAGCCCTTGCCATCCATTAATGAACAACAACGAATTCAAGTACTGTGTAATTTAATACGGGAAGAAGGATTAAAAATTCTTAACTGGGATGAAGCACAAGAAGAACTCCAGGCACGCATATTGAGCTTGAGAAAATGGCGTCCGGAGGACAACTGGCCGGATGTTTCCAATGAATCTTTACTGGAAACATTAGAAGAATGGCTCGCTCCATATCTGATTAAAATAAATAAATTACCCGAACTACAAAAACTTGATTTTAATCAGATCCTGCACTCTACCTTGCCTTGGGAGCTTTCGCAAAAGCTGGACACATTGGCTCCTTCCAAAATAAAAGTACCGACTGGTTCTTTGATCAAGCTCAGTTATTTTAACGATGGAAGCAAGATTGAAATGGCCGTGCGCTTGCAGGAAGTATTTGGTCTGTTTGAAACGCCCACCGTCAATGAATGCAGAAACAAAGTGTTGCTGCATTTGCTTTCTCCCGGTTACAAGCCTGTTCAGGTGACGCAAGATCTGAAAAGCTTCTGGAACAAAACGTATTTTGAAGTGCGAAAAGATCTGCTTTCACGCTATCCGCGACATCATTGGCCGGAAGACCCTTTGACTGCCGAAGCTGTTAGAGGACCAAAAAAAAGAAAATAATAAGGACTTATTATCGCAGTGTGTTGATGAAAAAATAATATTATTTCAAATCCATCATAATTTTATTCGTCACGGAATCCTCTCTGTCGTGGCGATACACATAGGTTGGGTTTTCAGTTTTCAGCATAATTGTTTTTACTGCTTTGAGTCTGTCGAATAGCTCAGCATCTTCGCCAATCACAATATTCTTGAAGCCATCTAAGGAAACCAGGAGATTTCGCTCGATAAAAAAAGTGCCACCGATCACACATTCGTCCAGATGAATTTTTTTATCCGTGTCGAAGCGATCAGGAACATAATGATTACCCACAATTTTAATTCCTCCGTACAAAAATCGGACAGCTGTATTCTTTATCAGCACAGCTTTTCTTGATTCCAGGTGAATGCAATGGTACTCGTCATCCGAATCTAGAAAAGTCAAAAACTTCCCACGGGCCGCAGCAATCCCTTTGTTCTTTGCCAGCGCTGCACCGGAATGTTCCTGATGCAGGTAACGAATTCTTTTATCTTTTTCGAGATAAGAAGAGATATGAGCCAGGGTATCATCATCGCTTCCGTCGTCAACAATGATGGCTTCCCAATCCTTTTCCGTTTGCGCGATCAGGGAATTAAGAGCCCTGGTGAGTATTTCTTTCCTGTTATAGGTTGGAATGATAATAGAGAAATAGGAGCTTGTTCCCAAATCTGGCTTTTTGTTTCCCATAGCATAAATGTAAACAGGAATGTTTGATAAAAGTTTAAAAATCATGAATCATTTTTCCTGTTTTTCGATGTACAAAATCCGCAATAAATCTGCAAATGCCCCATTTTCCGCTTATCCCATCTGGTAACCTTTTATAAATGAGTATCAGATTGCACGAAAAAAAGTTTTACTTTTATAAAAATTTTAAAATCTCTTATCAAAATGAAGTTGAAAAGCATTTTATTATCGGGCTTAATGCTGGGAAGCAGCCTCTTAATGGCACAATCCAAAAAGGCCCCGGCAACAGGCAGCGTAAAGTTCACGCAGTATGATCTTCCGAATGGCTTGCATGTGATTTTGCATGAAGATCATTCGACTCCGATAGTCGCAGTTACTGTTCTTTATCATGTGGGCTCCAAGAATGAAGACCCTTCCCGTACTGGTTTTGCGCATTTCTTTGAACATTTGATGTTTGAAGGTTCTGACAATATCAAGCGGGGTGAATACATGAAGCTCATTCAAAACTCCGGCGGAGTAATGAATGCTAATACCTCTTTCGATCGTACTTTCTATTACGAGATCCTTCCAAGTAACCAATTGGAGCTTGGCCTTTGGATGGAAGCAGAACGAATGCTTCAGCTGAAAGTAGATTCGGTGGGTGTAGAAACACAAAGAAAAGTAGTGAAGGAAGAATTAAAACAACGAAACGAAAACACTCCTTATGGCTCCATTCTTAATGAAGCGTTCGGACATGCTTATACGGTTCATCCTTACCGCTGGACTCCCGGAGGTTCCCCGGAATACATCAATAAAGCAGCCTTATCGGAATTCATCGATTTCTATAAAACATTTTATGTTCCAAACAATGCAACGCTTTCTATTGCAGGAGACATTAATGTGGCGCAAACAAAAGCCATGATCGAAAAATATTATGGAAGCATTCCGAAAGGAACAAAAGAAATTCCCCGTCCGACCGCTGTAGAGCCCGTAAAAACTGCCGAAGTGCGCGATACCGTATTTGACAATATTCAGCTTCCTGCTGTGATCATGGCTTATCACACACCGGCGCAAGGCACACCTGATTATTATGCAATGAACATGCTGGCCACCATTTTATCACAAGGGAAAAGCTCACGCATGCAAAAATCGATTGTGGACAAACAACAAAAGGCGGTATTCGCAGGCGCTTTTCCTCTGCCAAGTGAAGATCCAGGCCTCACACTTGTTTTCGGGATCTCCAACATGGGAGTGGCTCCGACAGATTTGGAGAATGCAATGAATGAAGAATTTGATAAAGTGAAAAAGGAGTTGATCTCTGAAGAAGAATATCAGAAATTACGCAACCAAGTGGAAAACGATTTTATTGGTGCTAATGAGAAAATGGCTGGTATTGCAGAAAATCTTGCCAACTATTATGTCTATTATAAAGATGCAAACCTGATCAATACGGAGATTAATCGTTTTCTGAAAGTTAGCAGAGAAGACATTCAGAAAGCCGCTCAAAAATACCTGACAAAAGAAAACCGCGTGGTATTGTATTACCTGCCAAAGCAGCAGTAATTAAAAATTCACAAACGAAATTCAGAAATAAAAATTAGCATAACAGATGAAAAAAATAATAATCTTCTCAATAACTGCAGCCTTTCTATTCACAAGCGCTTTCGCACAAAAAGCTGATAAAAAACTCGACAGAAGCATCCGGCCTGTTGCTGCTCCAGCGCCGGTGATCAAGCTTGGGGAAACACAATCTTTCGTATTGCCGAACGGCTTAAAAGTATTTGTGGTAGAGAATCACAAACAGCCTACTGTGGCCTATTCTATAGTACTCGACATTAAGCCTGATTTGGAAAAGGATGCGGTTGGAACGGCTGACATTACGAGTGAATTGCTAACCAGCGGAACAAAAAGCCGAAGCAAAGATCAATTGGATAAAGACATCGATTTTATCGGTGCTACTGTGGCTGCAAACCCAAAAGGATTGTATGCTGCTTCCCTGAAAAAACAACAGACGAAACTGTTGGAGCTGATGTCGGATATTTTATTGAACCCGAGCTTTCAGCAAGAAGAACTGGATAAAATTAAAACGCAAATGCTTTCGGGCCTTGCGCAGGAAAAGGACGATCCGGACGCTATATCTGAAAATGTAAAGTCAGTTTTAAATTTCGGTGCTAATCATCCGTATGGTGAATTGGCAACGGAAGCAACCGTTTCAAAGATCACTATCGAAAACTGCAAAGATTATTACCAGAGCTATTTTCGCCCAAATGTAGGATATATGGCCATTGTAGGCGATGTAACGTTGGCTGAGATTAAACCATTGATCGAAAAATATTTCGGTGCATGGCAGAAAGCAGACGTTGTTTCCAGCAGCTTTGAAATGCCAGTTGCCCCCGCGAAAACACGGGTTGCAGTGGTAAACAAAGCGGGTGCGGTGCAATCGGTAGTGAATGTTACCTATCCTGTTGATTTGAAACTGAACAGTGAAGATGCGATCAAAGCGAAGGTGCTGAACACCATTCTTGGAGCAGGTTTTTCTTCCCGCTTATTTATCAATCTTCGCGAAAAACATGGATATACATACGGTTCTTATTCCAGTTTGACTAATGATGAACTTGTTGGGTCCTTCAGCGCTTATGCGAAAGTGCGTAACGCCGTAACGGATAGTGCTTTGATCGAGATCATGAGCGAGCTTAACCGCATTCGCACCGAAAAAGTTCCTCAAGATGAGCTGGATGGTATTAAGAATTACCTCACCGGAAACTTTGCGATCTCATTGGAAGATCCTGCAACGATTGCCCGTTTCGCAATCAACACGGAACTTTATAAGCTGCCAAAAGATTATTATGCAAACTACCTGAAAAACCTGGCTGCGGTAACTGCTGATGATGTATATGCGATGGCGCAAAAATACATCCGCCCGGAAAACGCTACTATACTTGTTGTTGGTGATAAAGAAGAGCTTTCAAAAAAACTTGCGCCTTTCAGCGCAGATAAAAAAGTAGCATTTTATGATGGTTATGGAAAACCTGTAGCCAGCGCTCCCAAAGCGGTTCCTGTAGGAATAACATCCAAAACGGTGATCGATGGATATGTAAAAGCAATTGGCGGTGCAAAAAATCTTGCGAAAGTAAAAGATGTTTCCACGAACATGAGCACAAAATTTCAGGGGATGGACATCAATATCATTACTTATCACAAAGCGCCTAACAAATATGCTATGGCAGTGAAAATGGGAGAAATGGTAATCCAGAAAGAAGTATATGATGGGAAAACAGGAAAACAAAGCAGCATGCAGGGGAAAAAAGACCTCGAAGGTGAAAGCCTTGATGATGTGATGGCGCAAGCGATCATGAACCCGGAAATGAATTATGTTAAACTTGGCTACAAACTGGATTTGAAAGGAATTGAAGAAGTTAACGGAAAAGATGCTTATATCCTCGAAGTTACCAGTCCAAAAGGAAGAAAATCCACCGAATGGTATGATGTGGAAAGCAAATTAAAAGTAAAATCGGCCCAAACCAGTAATACAGAAATGGGCCCAATGACCAGCGTAACGGAGATTCTGGAGTATAAAGAGGTAGATGGAGTTAAGTTTCCAAGCGTGATCACTGTCAGTGGAGCGATGTCCATGAAGCTAAAAGCGGAGACAATCAATGTAAACAAGGGAATTGCTGATACGGAGTTCACCATACAGTAATCCAAAAGCAATAGTTTTTTTAAATGTAAAAAACCATCCGGATTACTTGGGTGGTTTTTTATTTGTTCTTATTTTAGCAGATGAAAAGGTGCTACTCCCCCGATCTTTTTATTATAACCACAGGCAACCCTCTAAAACCTTTTACGTCTTACCTCGTAGAAGAGAGGTGTTTTTAGCATTTGAAAACGCTTATATATGAATGAGACCGAGATTATTAAAGGCTGTTTGAAAAATGATCGTGCAAGCCAAAAAATCTTGTATGAGCACTTTTATAGCAAAATGTTAGGTGTTTGTTTACGCTACTCAAAAAGTAGCGATGAAGCGAAAGATATTCTTCACGAGGGATTTTTGAAAGTATTTGACGGCTTGAAAAATTTCAAGGCCAATGGCTCTTTCGAAGGCTGGATCAGAAGAATTATGGTGAACACCGCCATTGATCATTTGAGAAAGAATAAACAGAATTACCTGATTGTAAGCACTGTGTATGCTAACGAAAAGGCAAGCAATATGGCCGAGGAAATCAGCGACGACGACCTTGTTTTACAAATTGATAAAGACGAGATCCTGAGAGCAGTCCAGGAGCTTACGCCAGCATATCGGACCGTTTTCAATTTGTATGTAGTAGAAGAATACACGCACAAAGAGATTGCAGAAATGCTTGATATCAGCGAAGGAACATCAAAGTCAAATCTTTCGAAAGCAAAATTTAATTTAAGAAAAAACCTGATGCATCATTTAAAACCTAAAGCAAATGGGAAATAACACAAGCGGGAGCAATCAATTGGATGATACTGTAAAGGAAACCCTTAACAGTTATGATGCAAATTATGATTCCGGTGATTGGTCGAGAATGGAAAGAATGTTAGATGCCGCTCCCAAGAGCAGTACTTTTAACGTGCCCTATGGCAAAGTAGCCATTGTGGGAGTTGCCATACTTTTAGGAAGCTTTCTGGTGTATAAAGCGATTCTGCCTTCCGGTAATGATACCGTTGAAAAAATAATTCCTGCAGAAGACGAAACGAAAACGGAAAAGGTGATCACTACACCTCCACCGGCAATTACCACCAATACTACGGTTGTGACCACGCCAGCCCCTATAACAGCCCCTGAAATAAAACCAACCGCTCCGGTGCCAACTAATACACCGCCAATAGTAACAGCGGAAAGCCTGGCAAAGGAAAAGGCACTGGCGGAAAGAGCGAAAAAAGAACAGAAAAAGAAAACCGATACCTCGAATGCCGAGACGAAAAATCAAAAAGTAAGTGTTATGGGTAATGAGCCGATTTTTGGAGATATGATCGATTCATCAAAAGGAATCATTCATGAAACCAAGGAAAAAGAAAGCACGAAAAAAGCGGCCAAATCAAAAGGTACCAGCGGAGTAGGATTGAATGGATTATTCTTTAATCTGGACAGCATTCGCAAGCAAAAAGAACAAATGAAAAACGATTCATTGAAATAGGAATTCATGAACACATCTCCGAAAACCCCTGTTATTCAGGGGTTTTTTATTTGCAATAATTTCTAAACCGTTCAGGCAACCGTTTGAAGATGCTCCCGTCTAATGTATAGAAACGGAAAAACAGCTCTTCATGAAGAAAATCTACACTATTATAATGTTGTCACTAAGCATGATTACTTATAAAACCGTAAAGGCGCAGGATCCCCAGTTCACACAATTTTACGCCAACCCGCTTTATCTCAACCCTGCTCTTGCCGGTTCGAATATTTGTCCCCGTGTATGCATTAATTACCGCAACCAATGGCCTGGCATCTCGGGAACTTATGTAACCACCAGCGCTTCCATCGACCGATATGTTTTTGGAATAAAAAGCGGCATCGGACTTCTGGTAACAAATGACAGGGCCGGGCAAGGAACACTCAATACCACCAATGTGAGTGCGATCTATTCAAAACAAATTCAGGTTACCCGTAATTTTTCCATCAATGCCGGATTACAGGCAACTTACGGTCAAAAATCCATCGACTGGAGTAAACTTACCTTCGGCGATATGATTGACGACCGCAGAGGCTTTGTATATACTTCTGAAGAAACTCCCGGAAGAACACAGCGCTCTTTCGTTGATTTTTCTGCGGGAGCAGTTGCGTTCAGTAAATACCTTTTTGTAGGCTTTGCTGCTCATCACCTGACACAACCGGATGAAGGACTGATATACTCAAGCAAGCTTCCTATAAAATTTACTGGCCATGCAGGTGCAACCATCCCTGTTGGTGACAAAAAAAATGAAACCTCTGTTTCACCCAATATTATCTATCAGCAACAACAGGATTTTCAGCAGCTGAACCTGGGTGTGTACGTTACAAAAGGTGCATTAGTAGGTGGATTGTGGTACCGCAACAACGATGCATTTATTCTATTGGTCGGTTTCCAGCACGGCGTTTTCAAAGCCGGTTACAGTTATGATGTAACGGTTTCCAAGCTTACAAATGCTTCGGCAGGTTCGCATGAGATCTCTATCGGGATGAATTTCTATTGTAAAAAACCGAGACCAAAATATCGCCCGGAAGTTTGTCCGAGTTTTTAGATGCAGATCTTAATCGTTGATAAAGTTGAATGATGATTTAACAGAAGCTTAAGGGAATTAGAGAGCCCCTGAAATTATGCGACTGTAAATCCTGGCGACAACCAGGAATAGTAATTCGGTGAAAGCCGAATGTTTATAAAGTGAATGAATTATTCATTTTAGTTTAGAGGGCAGAAAAGCCGCCGGAAAGGTTCCGGCGGCTTTCTGTTTTTATGTGGATTCTTAATTCCCTATATAACTTATTTTAAAAACCGTTCTGCGGTTTTGTTTGTGTTCCGCATCTGAACACTCAAAACCGTTTACACATTTATTAGTAAGCTCTGTTTCGCCAAACCCTTTTCCGGTTACCCGTCTTTTATCTATACCTTTCGCAGTCATATATTCCACTACTGTTTTCGCCCGCTTTTGTGAAAGCTCCATATTGTATTCATCCCCGGCAACAGCGTCTGTATGTGCCTGCACTTCAATAATCAGTTTGGCATTACTCTTCAGCGCTTCAACCGCTTTATCGATCAGCACTTCCGCTTCCGGCAGAATGTCGAAAGAGCCTGAAGCATAATAGACATTTTCAATAATCAGCATTTCCGATTTATCTTTAGAAAGCTTCAAAGCCTTTAACCAAGGGTCGGTAGCAGATATCTTTACAAGCTGCGCTTTGTCCGCCGGCAATAACCTATATTGAAAATATCCTGATGGATTTCTCATCAACTCCTTGATAATCTTTCCATTCTCATCAGTAATCAAAATCTTATTTTCTTTAATATTTTTCGATTCAACACTGTCTGTTTTGATAGTGTAATTGGTTCTTGGCGCCATTCTGGAAAATAAGAACGCTCCTAATCCATCCGTCTTTTTGCTGGCAACGGCTTCGCCTTTTTCATTCATCAATATCACCGTTATGTTGGAAATCGGAGTTTTGTTTTCATTCCCTGCAATCAGTTTTCCCTTAATATCCACCAACAGAGGTGCATCATCGAGCGTCATTAAAGACATTGCGCTGTAATCCGAAGGAAGTATCTGAAATTTAAATTTCTGTTTTCCATCTTCCGCAGAAACCAATACCGGAGTTCCCGCTTCATCGGTAATCATGAATTTCGGCGCTTTGGCCAAAGGACTATCTGTTACATCCATCGTTAAAAAATAACCCTGATCATAGGGAAGGTTGTCAAACTTAAACCGGCCATCAGGATCGGTTTTAGATTTGAAGAAGATCTCTCCTTTATCATTCACCAAGTATATTTCCCTGTTCTGAAATGGTAATTTATTTCCATCATCCGACAAAATCTTTCCGGCGAAGGTTACTCTAACTTTTGAATCGTTAATGATCCGGCCCACTTTGATCGTTTTAGAGGATACATTGTGATAGATGTCTGATACGGTAATTTCCAGCTTACGCAAATCCGCCTTTAGCAGAATGTGGCATTTGAATTCCGGATTTAGCTCTGCCTCATTATACTTTACAATTACACCATTGATTTTAATAAATTCTATCTGGCTTTTATCTTTTACATATCCCTCAATCACCAAGTCAATCTGATTATCAAACACATTGATAAAATTATTCAAATCGATCAAAGGGTATTCTATTTTAATATCCGGAGCATCGCTTTCCCGGTTTGCATCATACAATTTTTGTTTTGTATCCGCCAGCATCTTTATATCTTCCGGGTTATTGCTGATTGCTGCTGATTTGCTGAAGTCCGCAATTGCTGCTTTGTAATTACTTGCTTCCAGGTAGCACTTGCCACGGTTACGGTAGGCTTCGGCATATTTATCATCCAACTGAAGGCTTTTCGTGAAATCGTTAATGGCACTCTGAAACTGACTTGTTATCTGATAAACCACACCTCGTTGATAAATAGCATCCCTGTCTTTTTCGTTCATTACTACCGCTTTGGTCAGATCACCGATTGCATTCGTAAAATCGTTTTTCAACAGATAAGGAAAACTCCGGTAGTAAAAAATCTTAAAATTTTGAGGAGCAATGGTATCACCAGCGTCCAATGTTGCAGCAGTACTGTAATTTTTAATTGCTTCATCGTACAGGGCTGTCCGCGTTTGCGCCATGGCCAGGTTAGTAAAATAGGTTTTGAATACCGGCAACGGCTTTACATCATTTGGCTTAATTCCTTTCATGATAGTAACGGCACGTTGATATTCCACTACAGCAACAGGATAATCCTTAAGACTGTCCTTGCTCATTCCTTTCAAATAATGCAAGCGATGGTTATACTGATTTTTTAACAAGGCGGCTTCACAAATGGCCAAAGCCTCTTCAAACTTTTTTGTATTGATCAGACACCAGGCTTTCTGCTCATACGCTTCGATATTACTTTTATCATTCTCCATTACGCGGTCAAGATCGAACATCGCCTGAGGCCATAGTTTCAGCTGAATCTTCAGCTCCGCTGCTTTCAGGTATACTTTCTCATCCTTGCTGTTAATGATCAATGCTTTATCATAATCTGCTATGGCTTTTACCAGCTCCTTCTTCTTCTCATATTCTTTCGCACGCTCAAGGTACAATTCATCATCTGTTGGTTTTAGCTCAATGGCTTTGGTAAATCTATTAATGGCTTCATCAGATTTTCCTTGTTGAGCAAGCTCTTTGCCTTCCTTTGAATACTTCCCTGCACTTTGGGAAAATGAGTACCAGGTGATGCTAAGAAAATGAATAGAAAACAGTACGCGCAAAAGCATTTTTGTCATGTCGCTAAATTAAAACAATTTTCGGAAAATGGCAGGCCTTCCATACAAGTGCTCAGGACTTCAGCCGTTTATAAATCCGGCATTATTTTAACAATTGTTTTATAAGCCTTACCTTTACAACCTTAAATCAAATAATATGAGGCACCTTTATAAATTATTTTTTTTAACTGTCCTATTTGCTCCGGGGTGTACCACAACTGAAAAAGATGTTGCGGAAGAAAAAGTGCAGGTTGATCAAACCGATTCAACAGCAAACGTAAAACATCAGAAGCTGGCTTATGCACTGGCATATAATAAAACATTAGCCCTCTGGCAAGTCCCTTTCGAAGAGCGGAAAATAGCCACTAGCTTTGGCCCCGCGCAGGTGATCATCAGCGGACCGGTTGATGGTGAACCACTCGTGCTGCTGCATGGAATGAATGCAAGTTCCACAATGTGGTACCCGAATATTAAAGCTTTTTCAGAACAGTACAGAGTATATGCCATTGACTTTCTGCTCGAACCAGGAAAATCAATGAATGAAAAAGAGATTGGCAGTACAGAACAGCTCATTGACTGGTATTATGAAATTTTTGAGCAGCTCAAATTAAATGAATTCAGTATGGTGGGAGCTTCCCGTGGTGGCTGGCTGGCGATCAACATTGCGCTTCGCGATTCAACCCGGATTAATAAAATAGCGCTTTTAAGCCCCGCACAAGCGTTTATCTGGATCCGACCGCAATCAGATATTATCCAAAACGTTGGTTATTCGCTCCTCCCGAGGAGAAAACGCCTGCGGTCTGTTTTAAAAACAATGACTACAGATGTAGACAAGCTGGATCAAAAATTTATCGAACAATATTTTATTGCAACGGAAGAATCTGACATGGATAATTGCATTCTTCAAATGACACCGTTCTCAGCAGATCAGCTGAAATCATTGAAAATGCCCGTATTAGTGCTGATTGGCGACAATGATATTATCAATAATGAAAAAAGTCTGGAAACGGCAAAATACATTCCGCTCGTGGAAACTGCCACAATAAATAATGCGGGACATTTTTTGTCCTTTGATCAACCCGAAATTATTAATAAGAAGGTGTTGGATTTCTTAAAGAAATAGAAAAGCAAAAATAAAAAAAGCAGGAATAGACCCTGCTTTTTTTATGTAAAAAATTCCTTTACTTCTGGATTATAATTTTCTTAGTTAGATTCCCAGTTTCCGATTCTATCTTCATGAAATAGATTCCGCTGGGCTGATCCGAGAGATTGAATTTAGTTTGGACTCCCTCAATTTTTTGTTCGGTTATTTTTTCACCAAGCATATTGATGATAGTAAAAGACGATAATTGAATGCCAGTGTATTGAAGTGTAAAGTTTCCATTGCCAGGGTTTGGATAAATAATCATATTATCTGTTAGCTGATGTGTTTCTTCTATTCCGGCAGTAATGCATGAAGGCGGAGCTGCCACAACAACAGGGAAATATTGATCCGCACCGCTCCCATCACCCAATGCTCCCGACCAGTTTCTCCCCCAGGACCAATACGTTTTGTCTGTCTTTTTACACAATGAATGCTGATATGCGCCCGAAATCTCTATTACATTATTAAGACTTGCGATATGGTAGGGGTAATATTTTGGATTAGCCGCTGAAGCAGTTCCGTCACCAAGCTGGCCGTATTCGTTTGAGCCGGTTGAATAAACCGTTCCATCGCTTTTAAGTATTAATGAATGTTGATAGCCACTTGCTACAGCAACTACGCTGTTAATACTATCCATTTGAACGGCATAAGTATGATAGTAAGGCGGAGGCGACATTCCAATTCCTAATTCTCCATTATAATTACTTCCCCATCCCCAAACAGTGCCATCATTTTTTATAGCCAAACTGGAACTACCACAGGTAGAAATATCAACTACATTGGAAAGTCCTTTTACTTTTACCGGATAATTTCTGCTGATAGTAGAACTGTCACCTAATTCTCCATTATAATTAGCGCCCCAGGCCCAAACAGTCCCGTCATCTTTTAGAGCTAAAGCGTGGCCAGCTCCTGCGGCAACAGCAATAACTCCCTTGAAAGCCGGGATCATTACAGGAGATGTTGTGGAAACATTTGTGCTGTCACCTAAATTTCCTAATGCATTATAACCCCAACCCCAAACCGTTCCATCTGTTCTCAGCGCAATACCAAAATTAACCCCTCCGGCAACATCAATTACATTGCTGAGTGTAATCTGTTGCGGAATATTAACAGATGTAGTGCTACCAATCCCAAGTTCTCCCTGAACGTTATTGCCCCAACTATACAGGGACCCATCCTTAAGAATAGCAAACGCGTGTAATTGACCGGCTGCAACGTCTGTTACAGAAGTAAGGTTTAAGATAGACACCGGAGTCGGCGCAGCTATTATCGTGGAACCAATTCCAAGCTGTCCACCAGAATTGGAGCCCCATGATTGACCCAAACTATCATTACAGATCGCCAGTGAGAAAGCGTTACCGCTTGCAATAGTTTTATGCTTTAACTTTAATGTAACTGTAATTGCTGATGTATTTGAACAACCTGCTGCAGTGGTTCCAGTTACAGTATAGGTAGATGATGTGACAGGCATAAAGGAAACACCGTTCGTTATTCCGGAGCTCCAGGAGTATGCATTTGCTCCGGAACCGGTTAAAGTAATTGATGATCCGGGAATTATAATAGTCGAAGTTGAATTTGCGATTACAGGAACCGGAGGTGTTGGATTAACCAAAACGGTATCAATGCTGTTGCAGCCATTGGCATCTGTGATGCTAACGATGTATTGCGCTGCCATTAAATTTGTTGCAGTTGGTGTAGATTGAACCGGCGTTGTATTCCAATTGTAGTTGAATGGAGCAAGTCCAGAAGTAGGTGTTGCTGTTGCACTTCCATTATTTCCACCACTGCAAACCGGAGAAATGGATGAAACTGTTGCTGTAACAGGACCGGATGTAGTCGAAAGATTAAATATTGCTGAACTCTGACAACCATTAATATCCGTTATCTGAACCGAATAAGCGCCGGGTAATAAGCTATTTACAGATGAGGTTGTCATCCCATTACTCCATAAATAAGCATACGGTAAAGTTCCTCCAATTACGCTCGGCACTGCTGCTCCGTTGTTTATTCCACATGATGGTGAAGTTACTGTAATTGTCACTCCCAAACTGCCAGGCTGAGTAATAGTAAATGAATAAACAGAAGTATCATTACACACAGAGTCTATAAAATTAAGTGTATATACACCAGGTGACAATCCTGAAATGGCCTGTGTAGTAGCACCATTCATCCACTCATAAATAAAACCACCGCTTCCACCAAACGCAGATACACTAATCACTCCATCGTTCGCAGAAAAGCAGGAAACATTAGTTATTGCCGGCAACACAAGCGGCCCGTTTGTAATAGTAATAGTGGATACTTGTGTATTTCCAGCGTTATCCGTTACGGTTACAGTATACGTACCGCTTGTAAGGCCTGTTGCCGTGGATGTTGTTTGCCCATCGCTCCATAAATAAACATAAGGCATTAACCCTCCTGCTACTGAAGCGGTAGCGGTTCCAGTGCCATTACTACATACTGTACTTGAAGAAGAGAAGACGATTGTGAGCGGACCTGCAACACTGCATCCGACGGCGGACTGCACTTCGGTATACCTGTAATTGAGGTTTGTTCCATCACCAATTTGTCCTGTAACATTTAATCCCCAGGCATGCACTGTTCCATCATTTTTAATGGCCAGGGAATGAGCAGAGCCTCCTGCCACAAGACCTACTCCGGTTAAGCCGACTGTTTGAACAGGAACAATTCTATTCACGGTAAACCCATCCCCTAATTGTCCGGAACCGTTTAATCCCCATGCCCATACCGTTCCATTTGATTTTACAGCCAGTGAATGACTCATCCCGGCTGCAATGGCAACTATGTTTGTAAGGCTGGTTACCTGAACGGGAGTTGTTCTATAAATAATGGTGTTATCTCCCAGCTCCCCATTGTTATTGATTCCACAAGCCCAAACGGTACCGTCATCTTTTAAAAACAGGGAGTGATTTTCTCCAGCCGCAATTGCTACAACATTCGTAAGACCCGGCACTTGAATAGCTATGTTACTTGTACTTACAACACTGGTACCTAATTGCCCCCACCCGTTTGATCCAAAGGCCCAAACTGTTCCATCATTTTTTAAAGCGAGCGAATGATTATAACCGGCTGCTATAGCAACAATTCCTGTTAATCCCGTTACTTGTACTGCAGAAGGACGAATGGTTGTTGTTCCATCGCCTAATTGACCACTGGTGTTTTTTCCGAAGGTCCACACAGTTCCATTATTCTTCAAAGCCATGGAATGTTCCTTACCCCCTGCTATTGCAACAATGCCCGTTAAGCCTATAACAGGCACCGGCAGAACCCTTTGTGTTACTGTTCCATCGCCTAATTGTCCTGCATTATTTCTTCCCCATGATCTTACGGTTCCATCACTTTTAACTGCGAGTGAATGCCAGTAGCCTGCAGCAATACCTTCAACACCTGTTATTCCGGACACGACAACAGGATTATCTCTTTCAACCAAAGTTCCGTCACCGATCTGGCCGGTAGAATTATACCCCCAGGCATTTGCGTTAGTACTTGTGCAGACTGCTAACGAATGCCCCAATCCCCCTGATATTATCTGACTGGGATTAAGAACTGTTACAATGATCGTCACCACATTAAAGCATGCGCCTCCGTTTGTTCCGGTCACTGAATATGCATTCGTAGAACCGGGAGTAAATGACACACCGTTTGTAATACCGCTGCTCCATGAAAGGGAAGAAGGACCTGTTGCTGTTAAAGTGACCGGTGTTCCAGGAAAAACCAGTGTTGCCGAAGCAGAGACATTAATATTAATCGGATTTATTACCGATACATTTGTTGTATCGATAAAAACGCATCCGGCTGCATCTGTAATGGTTAAAATATATTCCCCTTTTGGTAATCCTACAGCAGTTGGTGTTGTTTGTACCGGTGAAGAGTTCCAGGAGTATGTATATAGCGATGTACCCGAATATACAGTTGCAGAAGCCGATCCTGTAGAATCCAAGTCACAAGCGACATCAGAAACAGATGTAATGGCTGCAGTAAGAGCAGGAGATAATAATGGTATATTGACAACTGTCACTACCGAGCAACCTTTAGCATCCGTAGTTGTAAGTGTATAGCTCCCGGGGGCAAGATTCGTCAGCGAAGATGAAGTACTTCCATTGCTCCACAAATGATAATATGGAAGTGTCCCACCAGAGGTAACTGAAGATGCACTTCCATTATTCTTCCCGCAAGTCGCACCTGCCGAAGTGATCGTGGAAGTCAGTACGGCTGGTTGGGTAACGATATATGTATTTACAGTTGTGTCCTTACAAACTGAATCGATTTTTGTCAGCGTATAAGACCCGGCCGTTAATCCGCTGATATCTTGTGTTATCGCGCCATTAGACCAGCTGTATAGTATTGTTCCAATGCCGGCACCACCACCTACGCTTATATTCACCGCACCATTACTCCCGCCATTACAGGATATATTGGTAATGCTGCTTGAGTAGCCAAGCACTGGCGATGAAGTAATTGTAATGACACGTGTACAACTTATTCCTTTGCTATCTGTAACAGTAACCGTATAAGTTCCGGCAACAAGATTTATCGCTGTCTGACTTGTTTGGCCATTACTCCAGAGATATGTATATGGTGGAGTCCCCGAAAGTGCCTGCACAGCCGCACTGCCTGTATTGTCTCCAAAACACAGCACATTCACTTTAGAATGTGTTAATTTAAGGAGTGGAGTAATTGGACATAATACGCTTTTTGCCAGCACCGGGATATTCCGGTTGGTCGCGGTGCTATCGCCTAATTCAAACCATGAATTGTTTCCCCATGTCCACAAAGATCCATTATTTTTTAATGCCATCGAATGCCCCCATCCACCTGCTATGCTTACTATATCATTCAGAGTGCTAATTTGCAGGGGTGAATTACTAGATACAATTGGCCCAACACCTAACTGACCATACGAATTACTTCCCCATGCCCATACGGTGCTATCAGCAGTGAGTGCCAGGGAATGATGCTCCCCGGTGGAAAGCTCCGTGACATCCATTAATGCGTTCACCTGCACCGGTGTATTTTTACTGATTAGTGTAAGATCACCAATTTGTCCATATCCATTATATCCCCAGGCCCATGCTGAGCCATCATTTTTCAGCACCAACGTGTGATTGTTTTCCCCTCCCGATGCGAGTGATACTATTCCTGTCAAACCAGCAACTTGTGTCGCTGATGTAGAATATAATGCAACTGAACCCGTGCCTAGTTGTCCATAATTATTTCTTCCCCAAGTCCAAACAGTTCCATCAGCCTTTAATGCTATTGCATGATGCTTACCTGCAGCAACAGCAATCACGCCTGCTAAGCCGACAACCTGTATCGGGATCGCCCGATTGACAGTCGAGAGGTCACCTAGTTGTCCGTATTGATTATCTCCCCACGCCCATACAGTTCCATCATTTTTTACAGCGAGTGAAAGATTTTCGCCACAAGCAATTGAGATCACATCTGTCAATCCGGCTACCAAAACCGGAGCGTATCCTGAACCCGCACCCGGTGCCAGGCCCCAACCCCATACTGTACCGTTATTCCTCAAAACCAAGGAATGATAACTTCCCGCAGCAACAGCGACCGGATTCAATATACTTGGAAGCGAAACAGGATAAAACCTCAGTGTAGCGGAACCATCCCCAACCTGCCCGTATGTATTATAGCCCCATGATTTTACAGCGCCTGCATTACAGATCAGAACATTATGCCCTACTTCGCCATCCATTACCTGCGAGAAAGCTGACTGGAAGAAAAATAAAATAAATATAAAAATCGAAAAGTGGAATTTGTATTTCATTTTATAAAGATATAAAAACGCAGCATTAACAAGGCCTTTGCTTATGCTGCGTTCAAGTTTAATTTATTTTACAATCCCTGCAATGCTTTCTTAAAGCTAACTTTATCATCTATGATTGCTGCAAGAGCATCGATGCTTACACGATCTTGCGTCATTGTATCACGGTGACGGATAGTAACAGTATTGTCTTCCAATGATTGATGATCCACAGTAATACAGAACGGAGTTCCGATCGCATCTTGTCGGCGGTAACGTTTTCCGATGGTATCTTTCTCATCGTAGGTGGTCGCATGATCAAATTTCAGAAGGTTCATAATTTCACGCGCCTTTTCAGGCAAACCATCCTTTTTCAATAAAGGCAATACTGCCACTTTGATCGGCGCTAAGAAGGCCGGAAGGTTCAATGCTGTGCGAATAGTTCCGTCTTCTAGTTTTTCTTCCACATATGCTTTGCTCATCACCGCTAAAAACAAACGGTCCAGTCCAACGGATGTTTCAACCACATAAGGAACATAGTTCTGATTTAATTCCGGATCGAAATACTGTAATTTTTTTCCTGAATGTTGCTCATGTGCTTTCAAATCGAAATCGGTACGGGAATGAATTCCTTCCAATTCTTTAAATCCAAATGGAAAATTGAATTCAATATCACAAGCCGCATTCGCATAATGGGCTAATTTAATATGATCGTGGAAACGATAGTTCGCTTCACCAAAGCCCAATGAATTATGCCATTTCATGCGCGTTGTTTTCCAATGATTATACCATTCCATTTCAGTTCCGGGGCGAACAAAAAACTGCATTTCCATTTGCTCGAATTCCCGCATACGGAAAATGAACTGACGTGCAACAATCTCATTACGGAATGCTTTTCCGGTCTGAGCAATCCCGAAAGGAATTTTCATCCTGCCGGATTTTTGCACATTTAAAAAATTCACAAAGATCCCCTGAGCCGTCTCCGGACGCAGATAAATTGTGTTAGAATCTTCACTCACAGCGCCCATGGAAGTGCTGAACATTAAATTGAACTGTCGTACTTCCGTCCAGTTTTTAGAGCCGGAGATCGGACAAACAATTTCGCAATCAATGATGATCTGACGAACAGCTTCTAAATCATTTTTCTCCAATGCATCCTTAAACTTTGCAAGAATAGCATCTGCTTTCGCTTGATTTTCCAGAACACGTGCGTTGGTGGCACGAAACTGTGCTTCATCAAAAGCGTCACCAAAGCGTTCTTTCGCTTTGTCAACTTCTTTCTGCATCTTGCCTTCTATCTTCGCCACATGCTCTTCAATCAGCACATCAGCGCGGTAACGTTTCTTGCTATCTTTATTATCTATTAAAGGATCGTTGAAAGCATCCACATGTCCGGAAGCTTTCCAGGTAGTAGGGTGCATAAATATGGAGGCATCAATTCCGACAATATTCTCATGCATCTGCACCATGGCTTTCCACCAGTATTCGCGAAGATTTTTTTTGAGCTCAGCGCCCATTTGTCCGTAATCATACACAGCACTTAAGCCGTCGTAAATTTCGGAACTTTGAAAAATAAATCCGTACTCCTTAGAGTGAGAGATAATGTTTTTGAAAATGTCTTCTTGGTTTGCCATAATGGCTGCAAAAGTAGAAAATTTATTGATGGATTTTTTCGTGTTCAGCGGAATTATCCTATTTTTGATAGGATGAATTTTGAAAACATGAAAAAACTCTACTTCCTTATAGCGGCTCTGGCCTCTTACAATTGCACTACCGCTCAATCTCTCGATCCTCAGGTGATCTCAAGCTCTGGAACCACTTTCAACAATGGCTCTTCGCAAATTGATTTTACAACTGGAGAGCCCGCTACTGCAACGTTGACTGGTTCGGGCAGCGGTCTTACCCAAGGTTTCCACCAACCACAGTTGTTGGTTACTGCCGTTGATAAAAATATTGATCCAAATGTTTCTGTATTTCCGAATCCGAGCGTCAGTTATCTGCAGGTTCAGTTTACGGATTTGAAAGAAAATACAATGCTGGAGATCTATTCCATGGAAGGAAAGCTTTTACAAAGTAAGGCAGTGAGTGCTGTCAAAGAGGTTCAAATTGATATGAGCAGCTATGCTCCAGGAAATTATCTATTAAGCATCAAAGAAAACAATAAGCCAACTATCACTTATAAGATATCAAAAACAAACTAACCATGAAAAAACGACTACTTCTATTATTGTTAAATTTTGTAATTGCCTTTTCTTTTGCACAAGCTCCGCAAGGGTTCAACTACCAGGCTGTTGCCAGAAACGCTTCCGGCATAGCCATTGTGAGCCAACCGATCGGATTGCAAATCAGCTTAAGGCAAAATACGGCTCTCGGAACAATTGTTTATACGGAAACACATTCTGTTATTTCTAACAATGTCGGTATCTTAAACCTTGTGGTTGGAATGGGAACACCTGTTACAGGAACATTCAGTGCTATCGACTGGTCGGCGGGCCCTTATTTCATAGAAGTAAGTATGGACGTAACCGGCGGAACAAGCTATTCATTAATGGGAACACAGCAATTAATGAGCGTTCCTTATGCATTGTATTCGGCAAATGGAACACCAGGTGCAACGGGTGCGACGGGCGCAGCTGGAGCAAACGGAACAAACGGTGCAACTGGAGCTACTGGCGTTGCTGGTGCAAATGGAACCAATGGTGCAGCTGGTGCAACAGGACCTACGGGCATAGCCGGAACTAATGGAACAGCCGGAGCGACTGGCGCTACAGGCGTTGCTGGTGCAAATGGAACCAATGGTGCAGCTGGTGCAACAGGACCTACGGGCGTTGCTGGTGCAAACGGAACTAATGGTGCAGCGGGCACAACTGGAGCGACTGGGCTTACTGGAGCGACTGGCGCTACAGGCGCCGTTGGAGCGACTGGCGCGACTCCAACCTTTGCCGTTCAATTTAATATTATAAGTGTTGGCACTTCGGCTTACGCATTTGATAACGCTACAGATTATGTTTCGGGGAGTAACCAGGATCCTACGATCACTTTGCAAAGAGGATTAACTTACCGATTTAATATAATGGTGAGCCATCCATTCCGCATTTCATCCACCGCCACATGGCCCGGAACAGCTTTCAACGTTGGGGTTACTAATCAGGATGCACAGAATAGCGTGCTTACATTCAAGGTTCCAATGGATGCACCTTCCACATTATATTATTTCTGCACCGCGCATCCAGCAATGGGTGGGATTATTAATATTCAATAATCAGTTCGGATCTATTCATAATAAAGGATCTGCAGGAAGCTTGAATCGTCCTACAAATACAGGCGGTTCCCTTCCAGCTGTGAATGCTTCGATTGTAATTACAAAAATGTAAAAAAATATTCAGTACGCATAAAAGCCTCTCCGCATACCGGGAGGCTTTTTTATTTGTATTTTTGTACCATGATAGCAATAGATAATACCATCGTTTCGGAGCATTTACTGGAGAAAAAATTCGTTTGCGACCTCAGCGCCTGTAAAGGCGAATGTTGTGTTGCCGGCGATTCAGGTGCCCCGCTCGATGAAGAGGAAATAGCTATCCTGGAAGATGTTTGGGAGGAAGTAAAGCCATATTTACCAAAAGATGGTGTGAAAGCCATTGAAAAACAAGGTGTATTTGTAATCGACGATGATGGCGATTATACTACACCATTGGTAAAAGGAAAGCATTGCGCTTTCACGATCTTCGACAAGGATGTGGCCAAATGCGGTATTGAACAAGCGTATTACGACGGAAAAATTACCTGGAAAAAACCAATCTCTTGCCATTTATATCCTGTACGTATTACAAAATACAAGGATTATGATGCTGTGAATTACCATAAATGGGAGATCTGTAAACCCGCTTGTGAGTGTGGTGCAAAATTAGATGTTCCGGTATACAAATTTTTGAAAGAACCATTGATCCGCAAATATGGCAAAGACTGGTACAAACAATTGGAGCTGGCAGACAAATTGAAAAAATAGCCGCCTGTAATGTCTTTATATAAAGGCTTTCAAAGTGGGGCGCAGCTAAAGCCCCTTTACTTGTAATTGCGTTTTTTTTCGGTTACCGCAAATTTTTTAAGACTTAATTTTCAGTTTTTTTCACTTCAAACTTAAAAGGCTGTTTTCTAATACATTGGTCTTTTCTTAACATTCGTCTGTTAATTTCCCGTGTTTATAACTTCGATCAAATGTTAATTCAATGCACTTGACACAACCCTTTTTTTTGCCAAAATTTGTACACCTTTAATTCAATAAGCAATACTTTACTAATTAGCTCAAAAAGAAAGAAATAGCCTTTCAGGGAATTTTTTCCCTCTAAACTAAAGTAACGAGGACAACAAGGGGCTGAAAAACAAATAGTTAATCAAATTAAACGATCAATTGAAATGAGTGAAGAACCGATATTAGTAGAGAACAAGGACCGATTTGTACTCTTCCCTATAAAACACAAAGACATCTGGGAAATGTATAAAAAAGCAGAAGCTAGTTTTTGGACTGCAGAGGAAATTGATCTGAACCCGGATCTTCAGGATTGGGAAAATAAACTGAATGATGATGAAAAACATTTCATCAAACATGTATTGGCTTTTTTCGCTGCAAGCGATGGAATCGTAAATGAAAATTTGGCCATTAATTTCATGAATGAGGTTCAGTATCCCGAAGCACGTTGCTTTTATGGTTTCCAGATCATGATGGAGAATATCCATTCTGAAACGTATTCATTACTCATCGACTCTTATATTAAAGATCCTAAAGAAAAAGACCGTCTTTTTCATTCTATCGATACATTGCCATGTGTTGGAAAGAAAGCTGATTGGGCTTTGAAATGGATTGGAAACGGAACTTTCGCAGAACGTCTGATCGCCTTTGCTGCAGTTGAAGGCATCTTCTTTTCCGGAAGCTTCTGCTCCATTTTCTGGTTAAAAAAACGCGGATTAATGCCCGGACTTACTTTCTCAAATGAACTTATTTCACGTGACGAAGGCTTACATTGTGATTTCGCCTGCCTATTGTATTCTCAATTAGAGAACCAATTGCCGAAAGAAAGAGTGACCGCCATCATTACCAATGCCGTTGATATTGAGAAAGACTTTGTATCTGATGCATTACCTGTTCGTCTGATCGGAATGAATGCCGATATGATGTGCCAGTACATTGAATTTGTGGCCGACCGCCTGTTGGTTGCCCTTGGATGCGATAAAGCATACAATGCTACAAACCCATTCGACTTTATGGAATTGATCTCCTTACAGGGAAAAACAAATTTCTTCGAAAAACGTGTTGCCGAATACCAGAAATCAGGTGTAATGGGCAAAAAAGAAGACAATGTGTTTAAACTGGATGAAGATTTTTAAATGCATGAAAATCATGCAAATGAACACGATTTTGCTTAAAAAAACGTTATATATCAGAGCGTAATCTGTATGTGGCGAATAATACGAATACGATTAAAACAGTACAGAAAACCCCAAACTAATACATTAACCCCCTACTCAACAAATTTATATGTACGTAATCAAAAGAGACGGTAACCGCGAATCAGTAAAATTCGACAAAGTAACAGCACGAATCCAGAAACTCTGCTATGGCCTTGATCCTATCCACGTAACTCCTATCAATGTTGCTATGAAAGTAATTGAAGGAATTTACGAAGGTGTGACCACCAGCGAACTGGATAACTTAGCGGCTGAAACTGCTGCTTCGCTTACCACTAAACATCCCGACTATGCGCTATTGGCGTCCCGCATAGCAGTTTCCAACTTACACAAGAACACCAACAAGTCGTTCTCCAAAACAATGGAGGCACTGTATCTTTATATTGATCCCAAAACTGGCAAAAAAGCTCCTTTGATTGCTGATGATGTTCATGAGATCATTCAAAAGAATGCTCAGGAACTGGATTCGACCATTATCTATGACCGCGATTTCGGTTATGATTATTTCGGCTTCAAAACATTAGAGCGCTCTTATTTATTAAAATTGAACGGACAAGTAGCTGAGCGCCCTCAACACATGATCATGCGTGTGGCTGTTGGTATCCATAAAGATGATATCGCTTCTGCAATTGAAACCTATAATTTGATGAGTGAACGTTGGTTCACACATGCAACTCCCACTTTATTCAATGCAGGAACCCCAAAGCCTCAAATGTCCTCTTGCTTCTTATTGACTGTTAAAGACGACAGTATCGATGGGATCTACGACACCTTAAAATCATGTGCTAAGATCTCTCAGAGTGCAGGTGGTATCGGACTAAGCATCCATAACATCCGTGCTACAGGATCTTATATCCGCGGAACAAATGGAACATCCAACGGTATCATCCCAATGCTGCGCGTATTTAACGATACTGCACGTTATGTGGATCAGGGCGGCGGAAAACGTAAAGGTTCTTTCGCAATCTATTTAGAGCCTTGGCATGCTGATATCTATGAATTCCTGGATATCCGTAAGAACACCGGTAAAGAAGAAGCACGTGCACGCGATTTGTTTACTGCAATGTGGACTCCCGACTTATTCATGAAGCGCGTGGAAGAAAACAGTACATGGAGCTTATTCTGTCCGAATGAAGCACCTGGACTGGCTGATTGTTGGGGAGCTGAATTTGAAGCATTGTACACGAAATACGAAAAAGAAGGCCGTGCCCGTAAAACTATTCAGGCACGTGAACTTTGGTCGGCCATTATCGATTCACAAATCGAAACCGGTAATCCTTACATGCTTTACAAAGATGCTTGTAACTCAAAAAGCAACCAGCAAAATCTGGGAACCATCAAATCTTCCAACTTATGTACGGAGATCATTGAATACACTTCTGCTGATGAGATCGCAGTTTGTAACCTGGCTTCCATCGCATTGCCTCGTTTTGTAGAGGATGGTAAATTTGATCACCAAAAATTATTTGAAGTAACGTATACCATTACCAAAAACTTAAACAAGATCATCGACCGCAATTATTACCCGGTTGCTGAAGCTCGTAACTCCAACATGCGCCATCGCCCGATCGGCATTGGCGTACAAGGATTAGCGGATGCATTCATCCTGATGCGTTTCCCTTTCGATTCTCCTGAAGCAGTTCAGCTGAACAAAGAAATACATGAAACCATCTATTATGCTTCCATGACAGCTTCTAAAGATCTTGCAAAATTAGAAGGACCATACGAAACATTCCCTGGATCACCAGTTTCAAAAGGTATTTTCCAGTTTGATATGTGGAATGTAACGCCTTCTCCTCGTTGGGAATGGGATATATTGAAAGAAGAAGTGAAACTACACGGTGTACGCAACTCCTTGTTGTTAGCTCCGATGCCAACTGCTTCTACTTCACAGATCTTAGGTAACAACGAATGTTTTGAGCCATACACTTCTAACATCTATTCGAGAAGAGTATTGTCAGGAGAATTCGTGATCGTGAACAAACATTTATTGAAAGACTTAGTGAAACTAGGTATCTGGAACGACAGCCTGAAAAACAAGATCATCATTGCAAACGGATCTGTACAAGGTATCAATGAAGTTCCTGATAATATCAAAGCATTGTACAAAACGGTTTGGGAAATTTCTCAGAAAGTGATCATCAACATGGCTGCTGACCGTGGCGCATATATTTGCCAGTCACAATCATTGAACTTATTTGTTCAGGATGCAAACTTTGCAAAATTATCTTCTATGCATTTCTACGGTTGGAAAGCCGGATTGAAAACAGGAATGTATTACTTACGCACGAAAGCTGCTGCTGATGCAATTAAATTTACAGCTGATGCTGCTGCCGCGAAAGAAACCCCTGAAGTATTGGGAAATGAAGATGTATTGATCATGGAGCGTCAACAACAAATGAGCGCAGAACGCCAGGCTTTATTAGAAGCGGAAGCGTTGAAAGCGGCTGAGATCTCCTGCTCGCTGGATAATCCGGAGGGATGCGAGGCTTGTGGAAGTTAAAAATTAGTTTAAAGTTCAAAGTATAAAGTTCAAAGCCCTCGCAATCTGCGGGGGTTTTGTTTTTATGTGGACGCAATCTGCGACCTCAAAATTAAACAGGCACACATCGGTTGTTATAAAGCTAACGATTGTCTGAATAAAATGTAAGAATTTTGCCGAAAACATTTAAAATGGACAAGCAAATTGTTAGTGAACTGGAAACCCTATTCTCTTTGCTCCACCAGATACTTTAAAAAGAAGTATTAACCAAGTATTCTACTCCTATTTAATACATAATAAAACGTTGCCAGCCGACTTTGGAACAATAGCGGAAGATTTCTACTTATTTGTCGATTTTCTGGAAAAGACCGATTAGTGGTATAAGACTACAGCAAAGTGAATATTTTCTAATCTCCGATTTGGCAGTGAAGGTTCCTATTTTTGCGAAAAGACATTCAATGCAAGAAGCAATTGTAAAAGTGCCTGATGAAATCGTAATGGATAAAATTTATTTTATTCGTGGACAAAAAGTAATGTTGGATAGAGATTTAGCAGAACTGTATAATGCGAATACAGGAAACTTAAACAAAGCGGTAAAAAGAAACATAAAGAGGTTTCCAAGCGATTTTATGTTTCAACTCACCTTAAAAGAGTTTGAAAACTTGATATTCCAAATTGGAATATCAAGTTGGGGTGGAACGCGAAAAATGCCTTTCGCTTTCACAGAACAAGGCGTAGCTATGCTTTCCGGAGTCCTAAACAGCGACCGGGCCATTGCTGTAAATATCCAGATTATGCGCATTTTCACACGTATCTGCCAGATGCTGATGAACAATACCGAATTGCGGTTAGAAATAGAAAAAATTAAAAAGAAGGTAGACAACCACGATAAAAATATGGAAATCGTTTTTCAATACCTGGACGAATTGATGGAAAAGAAAGAAAATCCACAACCCAGGAAGCAAATCGGATATAAGATCAAAATGCCCAAGACATAAATTACGGGCTATAATTCCATGAGCGGGCTCCCGCTAAGTTCCATTCCTGTCCGCTCTTACTATCTATCCTAATCCTGCTGAACAATCGGCATCAGTTGACCTGACTGCATTCAATGGAAACACTATCTCTTTGAGCATTCTGAATGCAATGGGACAGCGCCTTCACTCTCAACCGCTAAAAGCCAACGGACCTGCAGCATTGAACCTGGAAGGATATTTTAAAGGACTGTATTTTGTACAAGTAGAAGCAAATGGGAAACTATCAACTTCCAAGCTCACCATTAAATAAAAATTTCAGCATGCACTTAAAGAGGAACAAGTAATCGCTTGTTCCTCTTTTTAATTTCTTCCCCCGGGCGGCGTCCAACTATTTAAAATTTCAACCATTGGGCAAAAATTTTAAGTAGCTATCTTCTTTGTGAGCTTTAAGAGCAAATGGTTTTATATCCGTATGTTTGCTATGCATAAGCAAAAGAACAATCTACTAAACAAAAACACATGAAAAACCTCTCCATTCTTTTTAGCGCCCTTCTACTAAGCTTCCTTTCTCTGAATCTAAGCGCTGACAATGAACTCAGATTAAATTCTCTGCCAGATAAAAATCATCCCTTCACGCTAAAGCCTCAGGCTGCTTCCGATGATGAAGGAGTAAAGGGGAAGATTCTTATAACAGCAGGTATCGGTCTCAATTTTTTAGGAACATCTCTCGAACTAAGATACTTGACAAGTCCTTATTATGATTTTAGTGATGTCATTACCGGTCACCAAGCTTCTCCAATGTACAATGCGGCCATCGACTACGGCTTGGGCAAACAAGTTTCTGTCGGTGTGGCTTTCGGATATCAAACCGTACGGATCAATATGCAAGATGTTGGCTCGCCAAATGCCAATTATCATGACGATTGGGTTCGCATTCATCTAGCTGCCCGTGGAGACTACTATATTATAGCCAACGAGGAGGTCAGTCTGTACACCGGTGCTAAACTTGGTTATAATCTATTTACTGTTTCAACAACCATTCCTAAATCCATGGAACCTAATTATCTCGAAAATCTAGGTGTTTATCCTAACCCAATCAGCGCGCAGGCGCATTTTGGTTTTAGCTATTTTGTTAAAGGAATCGCTGGTTTTAATGCAGAATTTGGTATCGGCTACGGCGGACCGTATATCCTTGCTGTGGGAGCAACAATAAAAATTTAAACATTAATAAAATTTGAACGAAAAGACTGTTTCTAAAAGAGACAGCCTTTTTTATTTAGGTGAAGCAGTAAATTATCTACTTTTGGAAAGGCTTCCATCTTGCGATCCAACGTCTATCTGTCAAACAAAAAGTCATGAAAGAGAAAAACACACGCAGAAATTTTATCAGCTCAGTATTGAGCGGTGCAGCAGCATTTGGACTGGCTTCCATTCCTACTCCTCTAAAAGCAGCCGCACTGGAAACAGATCTGAAGGCACAAACCACTGAGGCAGAAAAATGGCTTGCGCAAATGAAAGGCAAACACAAAATGGTGTTTGACATGTGGAAACACAGTAACGGGGCGGCCTTAAGCTGGGCCTTGACACTAATGGACAGCTATAATGATATGGGTATTCCCGATAAAGATCTTTCCCTGGTAATTATACTTCGTTATGGCGGAACTCCTCTTGCAATCGCCGATCCGCTATGGGCGAAATACGGATTCGGAAAGCGGATTGAATTGAAAGATCCCGAAACAAGCGAGTTTTCGCTCCGCAACTTATATGCAAAATGCAAAACAGAAGACGATGATTGTTTTGAACTTTTTCAAAAACGCGGAGGATTGATCTGTGTGTGCAGTCAAGCTATTGAGCACAGTGCAATCAGTTTGGCGGAAAGTCTAAAACTGGATAAAGAGACTGTCAAGAAAGAATTCTTTGACAACGTGCTCCCGGGGATTAAGCTTATGCCTTCCGGTATATGGGCCTTACAAAGATCACAGGAATTAGGTTGTAAATTTTGTTCGGCAGGATAAGCTGCCAATCAATTAAGTCAGCATCATGAGCAAAGAGGAAAAAAAGAAGACGTTGGAAAAAGAAGATCTCCATCCCCGTAACAAGCATCGCTTGCGTTATGATTTTAAAAAACTTATCGGTTGTTGCCCCGAATTAGAAGCCTTTGTTTTTATAAATAATTATCACAACGAAACCATTGATTTTGCGGATCCCGTAGCGGTAAAAATCCTGAACCAAGCTTTACTCAAACAATTTTATGCGATTAAATATTGGGACATTCCAAACGGCTATCTTTGTCCCGCAATACCAGGGCGCGCCGACTACATTCATTATATAGCTGATCTCCTCGCGTCCTCCAACAATAAGGTAATTCCTGAAGGTCCATCAATCCGTTGCTTGGATATTGGAACAGGCGCCAATTGTGTTTATCCACTCATTGGCAATCATGAATATGGCTGGAGTTTCGTCGGTTCGGATTGTGATGCAACGGCCATTCAATCCGCAAAAAACAATATTGAACGTAATCATCTGACGGAAGCAATTACGCTCCGGCATCAAACCGATTCACAAAAAATATTCAAAGGAATCATTCAGGCGAATGAACAATTTGATGTTTCTATTTGCAATCCACCTTTTCATGCATCATTGGCAGAAGCTCGGGAAGGTACTGCACGTAAAGTAAGAAATCTGAATGCCGGAAAAAAAACACCTGCTGTTTTGAACTTCGGTGGGCAACATGCTGAACTCTGGTGTAAAGGAGGAGAAGAAACCTTTCTCGCTAACATGATAAAAGAAAGCGCTCAACTACCCGACAAGTGTTTTTGGTTTACTTCCCTTGTTTCAAAAAGCGCCAACCTCCCTGGCATTTACTATCAGCTGGAGAAAGTGAATGTAGTCGAACTGAAAACCATAGAAATGAAACAAGGAAATAAAATAAGCAGATTAGTGGCCTGGACTTTTTTAACTACCGCTCAACAAAAAGAATGGTCGAAACGTTGGGCCAAATAAGCATTCACGAGGCCTTATAAAAATAAAAATGCCGGCATCTAACAATAGTGCCGGCATTTTCCACGAAATATATTTTGTTATTTCATCACAATAAATCTGCTGCCTGCTGTTATATTTCCCACTGTCAATTTCACAAAATAAGTTCCGTTTTCCAGATTAGAACCATCAATTGCAAAGCTATGCATCCCTGAATTCAGCTGCTGAGCATTCACTTTATAAACTACACTGCCAAGTACACTGTACACTTCCAAGGCTACAAAATCTTCTGAAGCAATGGTAAATCTGATCTCAGAAGCAACGGAAGAGGGATTCGGATAAACAGACAAATCGAAATCATTACCATCTATAGAACCAACAGACAGTGGGTCGGACAATTCATAGGCAAACAACGAAGTTCCCTGGCTGACACCACCAATTGTTTTCATACCGGAAACAAATGAATTGGAAACAAACAAACCGCCAGCTAAGGCTGTTCCGGTTCCACCAGCCAGATCCGTTTGTGTATTGTGAGTAAGACCTGTTGGAGTACCGGACATTGTCAATTGGTGCAACATACCTCCGCCTGTTTGATCATACGCCCATAAATAAGGACCACCGGTTGAATAAGGATCGTACGCCATACCGTAAATTCCCGTCAAGCCATGAGTAGCAGCCGCAATGGTCGATAAAGCAGCGCCTGTTAAGCTCACAGCCGTAATGTCCGATCCGTATGAACCGGTCCAAAATCCGCCAGCGCCAGCGTTCAAGGTCGGATCATAAGTCACATATCTGCAGTTAGCAACGGTTGTTGTGATGGTACCGATCACTGTTTTAGTAACAGGGTTAATCTTGAAGATGGAAGATGTATTAGCGCCCGCATACAATGTAGTGCCATCCGTAGTAATACTTCTAACACCAGTTAAACCGGCTATTACAAAAGGCCCACTTGTAATTCCACCTGCTGCATTTAAGGTAAACATAGTATCATTCGCCCATTTCGCAACCCAAAACTCGGTTCCTGTCCAACACGCAGCAGCAATGCCTGGACTAATTGTTGTGGGGTTTACATCTAATTGAACAGTCCACAAAGCTCTTTCTGTCGAAACAGATGTTTGCACTGTTGACACAAATGGCGCAATTTCACTATCGTTCTGCTGAGCAAAACCCGAAGCGGAAACAACCAATAAAGAAAAGATCACGTGTAGCTTTTTTGTCATATTTTTTTGATTTTAAGATTTAATTAAATGTACAATAATTTAAACATCCAGCTACTTTTAACTTATTCAAAAAAATACGAGCTAAACACAATGCCAGTCTAAAAAAAGCAAGAATAAAACGGTTAGTTTTTCACCAAAGCCTCGGGAGGGCTTTCCGGAATCGATTTATAATGGTTATATCGAATCAATATATCTTTCACATATAAATATGTTTCCTGTCCTCTGCAATAACCGCACTTAACAATGGGATCATTATAGATAGTAGGATTGGACTTCTGAAGGATCATATTTCCAACATTATCATCCCAGATATTTTGTTTCTTTCCGTACTTCCCGGCCAGGTTGCGAGCATCAATTACGTGGCCCAAGCCAGCGTTGTAGGAAGCCAACACAAATTTTACCCGTTCTTTTTTATCAGGAATATACTTTTTCCAGTATTTGTCGAGGTCAAGAATATAGCTTGTTCCTGCCATGAGACTTTGTTCGGCTGTAGCGTCAATTGTATCCAATCCGTAATGTTTAGCGGTTGCGGGAACGAGCTGCATAAAGCCATTCGCACCAGCCCAGGAACGGGCGGTTGGAGAAAAATGCGATTCCTGGTAAATGAGCGATGCAAGCAATTGCCAATCCCAGTCGATTTTCTTACTGTATGTTTTTATCAGCTCATTATATTTCGAAACTCCATTAGAGTATGATGTATAGCTTCCAATTCCAGTGCCGAGCGATTTTTTCTTTTTAAAATACTTAGCATACAAGTCAGCATCCTCCTCCGAGTTCTTCCTTTCTTTCATCCAGGAATTCAATGCATTTAATAGTTCCGGCGAGTCTTTCCGAATTGCCCAGGCAATCTTTTGAGGAAAGCTGATGGGCGTTTCCACATCTATGTTTGAGTAATAAGTTTGGTTGTTCAATGCTACATTCTGATCCGCAATGGTATAATTGATTTGCCCGCTTGCAACCATGCTGATCAATTGCTCCGTGCTTAATTCACCTGGCGCTTCCACGATATTTATTTTTTCACCTATTTCTTCTGATAAACTATTCAGACGTGAAAAGAAAGAAGAGCCCTTTCGTACCACTACAAACTTTCCACTGAGATCAATTGTGTTCCTGATCAGTTTAGTATCGAGCACGTTCATCGACATGTTTTCCCAACCGTCAGGCTTTCTTTGAATCAACACCTGAGGCACCACCATTAAAGGATCGGAAAAATCCACTAATGCAGAACGCTCCTGGGTTACCGTTAAATTAGCCGCTATAATATCTACCTCGCCACTGTTCAATTGATCAAAGATGGTATCCATATTATGCGCGATAACTATTTGAAGTTCCACGCCAATGGCCTTTGCAAACGAATTCAACTGTTCATACTCATAGCCCAGAGGATCGCCTTTGTAAATATAAAAACTGGTAGAAGTGTTATCCGTAAGCGCAACAAGCTTTCCCCGCTTTTGTATTTCAGCAAGGTCATTGGTAATTGATGGCATATGGCTGCTTTGTACATCTGGCCTGCCCCGAAACTTAGACACGCAAATACAAGCGATTCCAATAAGCATAAACAAGGAAAAAACTACTTTATTTCGGTTATATGCGAAAATCATATTACCTCCTTTTTAGTAAAGAACGATACCATGTGTACGGCACAAAAAAGGCTTTGTTCCCGAAAACAATTTGTTTTATCGCCTCAGGAAAATCAAGCAGCTAAAAACCAGCACGTTATATAGGAGATAAGTTTATTGAATGATTATTTTTCCAGCGCTTATTGCTCCATTTTTATTTATTAAAGAAATATAGCTCAGGTATATAGAAAGTCACTGGCATTTTTTTTTCATTGCATCATATTAAAATTATGATCATGAAAAGACTTCAACTAATTTTTATCGTAATCTGCTTATCAGCCGCTACAACATTTACTGGTTGTAAAAACTGGAAAAATACCACAGCGGGAGGTGCTATCGGCGCAGGTGCCGGCGGTGCCATCGGAGGTGCTATCGGATCTAAAAGTGACAACACGGTAATTGGTGCTATCATAGGTGCTGCGGTGGGTGGGGCTGCAGGTTCAGCAATTGGATTGTACATGGACAAACAGGCACATGAAATACAACGGGATGTTAAAGGCGCAAGAGTGGAACGCATAGGTGAAGGGATCCGAATTACGTTTGATTCAGGAATCTTGTTTGATATTGGTTCCCACACATTAAAGCCTGAAGCAAAAAGCAATATTGATGAGCTTGCAAAAGTATTACAAAAATATGATGACACCAATGTGCTCATTGAAGGCCATACTGATAATACCGGCTCCGATGACTTGAACATGAAACTTTCTGAGAAGAGAGCAGATGCAGTAGCCGATTATGCAAAATCACTGGGCGTTTCAGGCATTAGGATGGCGATAAAAGGATATGGAGAAGCACAACCACTGGATGATAACACAACGGAAAAGGGCAGAACTGAAAATCGCCGGGTAGAAATTGCAATCATCGCAAATAAGAAATTAAAGAGGGCTGCTAAGAAAGGGGATATCTAAAGTGCTTGAATGAACCTTTACAAAAAAACAAACAGCGATTCAGGCGTCTACGCATACGAGATCAAACCGGAAGCTATTGTTGTACAGTTCAATGATGGAAAAACATATCTCTATACTTATCAAAGTGCGGGCAGAAAATACATTGAGGAAATGAAACGACTTGCCGAAACAGGCAAGGGATTGACAACTTTCATAAACAAAAATGTGAAAAAAAAGTATGAAAAAAAGTTAGATTAGATTACTCCTTATTCACATTCATTTTCTTTTGTTATTTTTATAATAGCAATTATCCGATGGAGACCGTTTGTTAATGCTATAGAATAAGCAATAAATGAAATGAAAAGAATTCTGATTGTTCTGATGCTTTTTACTTTTATAAGTGCATCATTTGCCCAAAAGAATAGAATATACCGTTCCCTGGATGAGGCTATGACCAATCCGAAGGAAGTCTATCATCTTAAACTTTCTTTCCGGCATCTGGAGGATCTTCCTGTCACTATTTCCAAATTAGTGAATCTTGAAGTATTGGAGTTGAATAACAACGACCTTACTACTTTAAGTCCGGAAGTATGCAAGCTTAGTAACTTAAAAGAGTTAAATCTATTTAGAAACAAGCTCAAGAGCCTTCCCGAAAACATCGGTGATTTAAAAAAATTGGAGAAACTCATTCTAAGCAGCAACCGACTGAACACGCTTCCTACGAGTATTGGCCAGTTAAAACAGCTGAAGGAGCTTTCTGTAAAGGACAATAAATTAACTTCCCTACCCAATGAAATTTGCCAGCTCACTAAACTTGAGCAGCTCTTTTTGTCTTACAATGATTTAAAAGCGGTGCCTGATAGTATTGGGAAACTGGAAAACTTGGAACAGCTTTACCTTGGAGATAATGATTTAATGTTTTTACCAGCATCCGCAGCCAAGCTTGTAAAACTAAAATATTTTTACCTCGGAAGAAATGAATTTACTCAATTGCCATCCGCCATTTGCAGCATGGTTAAGCTGAAAGAACTGGACATTGCTTATTCCGGTGCGATGGGCTTTTTGCCTGATTGCTTGCGTAACATTGAATTGCTGGACCTGCTGATAATCGATAACAACATGACGCTCCCATATAAACAATCCGCCTTTCACAACCCTTCACTAAAAATTATCTTAAAATAAAGAAAGCCGGACAGATTGCCCGGCTTTCTTTATTACTTAAATACAAAAGCGCTATTTGGATAATTTTTTATTGCTTCCGGCATATTCACCATAACAATTTTTCATTCCCGCATTGCTTGCTTTCACACTGTAATAACGTGAAGAAAAATCTTCCAGGGTTGAGCTGCATGCCGCGTATTGTCCATAAGCATCTGCCAAATCAGGGGCAGAAGCTTTAATTTGATGATAGCGCTTCACAAATTCGTCCAACGTCTGTGTGGATCCTGCATAGTCGCCATGGTATTTAGCGATATCGGGGTAAGTATCTTTAATCTGGTAATAGCGCTCCGAAAATTTCGGCAGCGTGTATTCCGAGGCAGCATAATTACCATATACATCCGTTAATTTTGGATACGATGCTTTGATCTCATTGTAACGCTCCATGAATTTTTTCATCGGATGGGAAGAAGCGGCATAGTATCCGTAACAAACATTTAGGGTTGGATAAGTTTCTTTGATTGCATAATATCTGTCCAGAAATGTTTCTTCCTTCACAGCTTTGGCTTGTTTCGATTCTTCCGCAGGCGAAGGACCGGTTTTTGGTGTAGTTGATGTTTGGCCATTCATGCTGACAACAGACGCGCAAAACAAAAAGGCTGATAAATAATTGAGTGTTTTCATGGTTTTCGGGGCTTGGTTTTTAATTTTAATTTAATTGCTTATTTATTTTAATGAGCTTTCATTTATTCTTTTGTCTTTTCATTATCGGGATTGTTGGATTTACATTGCTGATGTTTCCTTCCTTATCAACACAATCACCATCATTCATATTAACTACCGTTCCATCTTTCCTTACTACAATTCCTGCAGTTGTAACTTTGCTCCCATCCAACAACGACACTTCTGCATCAACAGGCTTGTTATCCAGCATCAAAAGTATTTTGCCATCTTTTAATGTAGCACAATACCTTTCCGGTTTCACAGCGGGATCTTGTTCGTTATATATTTCCTGTGATGCCGCGCTAACCGCAAAAACACATCCAACGATAAAGGTGATTTGTTTTTTCATACTATGATTTGTAAGATTCTAAACTCGAAATCCGATTACGGAGAGTCGCTGGCTTTTGTAAAATTCCTTTTGTCAAATTATTACATAAATGATCCTAACAGATCGTTTAAAATTTATATGCCAGAAATTAAGCTGGGGAAATTAGGATCGGCATATATGAACAAGGAAGAAATTCCCCATAATGTCTTCCATACTAAAAATAAAGACCTAGTTTTGCAGATAACAGAATTGTAAAATGCAGGTAACAGAAACTGAACGACTGGTTCTTCAACATTTACAGCCCGACGATGCTGCTTTTATCCTGATGCTGCTCAATACGCCTTCCTGGCGGCGGTTCATTGGCGACAGGGGGATCCGGACAGAAGCACAAGCACGCCAGTATATCATCGCCAAACTTATGAAGAGCTATGAAAGCCCAGGGTTTGGATTTTATCTGACGAAGTTAAAAGAAGGCGATGTATCAATCGGAATTTGCGGTATTGTTAAAAGAGAAAGCCTGGAAGATGTTGATATTGGTTTTGCTTTTCTTCCTGAATATGAAGGCAAAGGATATGGATACGAATCTGCGGCGGCAGTATTAAAATATGCAAAAGAAAAATTTAACCTGGATCGGATCGCTGCGATAACCAACAAAGACAATGAACGTTCGATCCGGCTGCTTCAAAAATTGGGACTACGATTCGAAAAAATGATCCTGCTGCCAAACGAAACAGAAGAAATCATGTTTTTCGTTCATCCGGGTATAAATGAAGATTAATCCAAATCATTACCCCCATTCCTTTTATTTCTTGAAAAAATAGGGGAAATCATTCTCATTGTTTTCGTTCTTTTATTTATCTTTAAAAAGTAGGATAAACAATCATGGATAAACAATGCACCGCAAAAAAAATCTTAAACATGAAAAAAATCATTCCATTCTTATTTCTGCTGCTTAGTTTTAATGCCATGGCGCAGAACATAGATTATGCTAACGCAAAAGTAGATTATACGCGGCTGCCTTTAACACCTGTAAATAAATCTGTAAAAAACTATCAGGTACTGATGCTTGCAGATTATTTACAAAAAATTGAAAAGCAAAAAACAGAATATGCGGGCAGCACAGCGAAAGCAGAAACAGATTACCAACTGGCAATAAAACAATATTGGACGAAACGTAAGCAGGATTCACTAGCTTATGAAAGCAGCCTCAATGTGTGGTTCCGATTAACTCCTGAACAGCAGGCTGTAACTCCTCGTCCACAAATGGTCCAAGCTGCTCCTCCGGTGAAAAATGGTGCGCAGGAGCCCCTGTATGAAAAAATATTTAACACCGACCTGCTTGGAACTACATACATTAAACTGGATGGCTTTGCACGTTTGCCGGAAAAAGCGTTAATTCTTCAGTTTAACTTAACTGGATTTGAATACGATGAGCCAAAGGCAGCAACTCAAAAAAAACAAATTAAAAAAGCGGATGGTAAAACAGTTGACTCGACCGTTTTTGTCTACCAATTCAATTATCGCCATATTGTTAAATTAAAAATCATTCAACCTGATGGAAAATTTTTAAGCGATGAAGCGTATGGTCCGTCCCTAAATTTCTCCACTTACTCGTCCAAACATTTTTTTACCGCAGCAGAAGCAGATAACTACTGGAAAACAGCAAAAGCTTCTGAAATAACTGCTGTACAAGATAAAATCGTAGTGGATAATTTAAAAGCGATCAACGAGATGCTGAACAGTAATTATGGTTATACCCCTACTTCACGCAACGTCATGATCGGCTATGTGAACGAGAAGAAATTATACGATGATTTTAAAGAGGCGCTGAACAACGCAAAAAACGGTTATACGATGATAGGTAAACCGGAAACAAATGCTCAGGGCGAAGAATATTTAAGAAAGGCTATTACGACCTGGGAAACTGCAATGAAAGAAAGCAATCCAAAAAACAAAAAAGCCAGAATCGATGAAGATGTTACAGAATGTTTACTGATGGATCTTTCGGAAGCTTATATATGGCTGAATGATTTTACGAAAGCGCAGGAATATCTTACCAAACTGGATGCTTTTAAATTATCTGCAAAAGAAAAAAATATAAAAAACGGTTCGCGGGCTTTTTTAAACGAACAAATTCCGAGGTATAATGTGAATAAAGCCAATTAATAAAAGAACCTCAACAATGGAGGTTTTTATTTTAGAAATAAGCTCTTACCTGAAGTCCGCCTGTATGGATAATTTTGGTGCCTTCCGATTTTCTTCCATCATAAGTAACGCTCAGCTGAAGGTTGTTCGATAACGTGCGCTGGTAAGTCAGTCCCCAGGTAATATTCTGTCCGATTTTCAAAGCATCCAACATTTCAAATGCAAGTGAAGTGTTCTGAATTCCGTCAAACTTAATTCTGATAAAATTCGCCTTTAAGTTCAAGCTTCCTTTTTGCAACACATTGTATTTTATTTCTACGCCATAATCCTGCAGTTCCGCTTTTTGTCCGCCCAGCTCGGTTCTGTTTTTTTTCTCCGTGTAACGGAAAGAAACAGCGGCACGGAAAGAAGTGTTCGGCTGGTAATTCAGCTTGGGTTCCACTTCATAATAAGTAATAAAATAATCTCTCGTTGTAAAATATTGCGAACGGCTGGATTTTATTCCGTCTTTATAAACGGCATTCCAGCTAAGTTCTTTAGTCATGTTCCACCGAATGCGTGCTTCCTTAAATGTATTGGCTCTCGAATCAAATCCATTCACCAGCAGAGCTTTGTTTCTTGCATCCTGGTAGGTAAGATCCAGGCCAAAGACGGAGCTCAGCTGATTGATGAAGAGCGTGTTCCGGAAGGAAGAGTTGACAGTAACCAATGTACTATCGGCGGTTTCAGCCAAAAAAGGATTGTACGCTTTCAAAAGATCATCTTCGATTGATTTTCTGTCCGCACGGTATGAAGCCTGATCTGCAAAGCGCGAAACAAATTTCCGAAAGCCTTTTTTATTATTCCAGATCACCGCCGGTTTAATAGTAAGCACCTGACTGAACTGATTACTATACACTTTTATATAATCGCTTGTAGGTGTGTAGATCTTTATATAATCTGCCGTATTAGGGAAAGAGGCGATTTCGAACTCATCGAGTTCTTTTATTCCGTTTCCGTTGTAATCGTTCCATACATAAACACCCTGACCCACCGCCACCAATATATAAGCGAATTCTTTTTTGACTTCCAACCCGGAGCCAATCTCATAAAACGTACTGGAGAAAATCAAGCCTTTTAGTAGTCGTAGATTATATTCTGCTCGCGCAACGAGTGAATTATCTGGTTTCTGAACGGTCCGCAAGGGATCTTCTATTTTAAGGATCCGGTAGGCGGCATTCAGTTTTAACTGGCTGTTCGGGTTACTTAGAATCTCCAGGAAACCGCCATAGCTTTCTGCAAAGGTTGCTCTGATTAAACTTGTTTCTCCGAGCGTATCCTTTACGGCAAAATCGGTTCGCTGTTTATAGTTAAGACCGTAGCGGTTTTTTGTTGTATCCGCATTCTGAACATAAGCCTGCCATTCCCAGAATTGATAACTATTTGACAATAAGGAATCTTTTTTGCTCAATGCAAAACGATTTTGCTCGTATTCATCCTTTACTCCAACAGTCAGCCATTTTATTTTTTGCGAGAGCCCGCTTTTATGTCTGTAGAAATTAGTATTTGTTGCGCTCGCAGAACTCAAAAGACTTCCATCATATAAAACGGCAAAACCTTTCTTAGATAACGCCAACGAGGCATTGTGCCTGTTAGCATTATATTGATCACCTTCGAAAAAAGCATTGAATTTATATCCAACTGTTCCAAGTCCTTTTTTTGCCAAACCGATCCCCGCGCCGACAATATGCTGATCATCCTGCTGAACCTGTGTTCCGCGGTTCCAGTCGCGCTCAAATTCAATGCTTCGGTAGCGTTCAATCGGTGAAAAATAGTGTTGTGTGTATTCATAATTTACATTGGTAAGCAGAATTACCGGAGATGTGCTATCGGCCAAATCGCTTGATTTAAAAGGATGCGCATTGTCGAAATTCACTTTAAGCGCATAGCCGATATCATCATCACTATTTGCCGGAGAGAAAGTGTTGATGTCATTTTTACTTACTGCTCCTTCAACAGAAAGCCTGCTGTTCTTACTGAAAGCATAATCAAAACCACCGGTCACCATTTGTTTTTGCTTTGGAGCTACCAGTTGAACAACAGGTTCGTAGCTTCCGTAAAGCGTATCGCCTGTTACACTCGGCGCAATCCATTGAAATACTTTCCCGTTTGCACTGGAAACAATCTGATTATAATGCCCCTTTCCAAGTCCCACATTACTGAAAGTGACACGATAATGCGAAAGAATACTGTCTGTGCTGTATAAAAAGATACTATACAACTGTGCCCCGACTATCGTATCCTTCTTCTGATACAATACTTCATTGTTGTTAAACGCCACACTGTCGTAGCTTGGCGAAACAGCAAGCGATAGCGTGTCGCCAACCCGCGACAGGAGGTATTTTTGGGATGGCGACAGATCTTGTTGCAAGGGCTGGTTTTTACTGTCTTGTTCAGAATACACATGCAAGCGAAGTTTTAATTTGTTCTGCTCATACTCATTGGAAAAATGAACAAGGGAGCGCGCATAATTCTTATCGGAATATTGAAATTCCACCACAATGCGTTTATCTTTTGTAATGAGTTGCTTTGCGGTAAATATGATCTCCGCTGTATTATAGTTAATCACATAATCGTTCTCTTGTCCGCGGTCCATAAGCCTTCCATCAACATACACTTTTTCTGTTCCGGAAAGAACAATAATAAAAGGTTCATTTTCGGCCCCTCTCAACCGATAAGGCCCCTGGTTATTTTCAACTCCTTGAATCTGATTTCTGGCAAATTTTCCTCGGGACACCGCTGCACTTATTCCGGTTGTATAAAGGCCTTGCTTTTTAAGATCTTTATTTTCTAAATTGGTTTTTTGTATCGTTGAAAAGCTGATTCCCTGAGCCTTTTTATTAAAATTCATAAAATATCCGGGCGGGCGCAACAACTGGAAATCGCCTGCAATCAACTTCGTATTGGCGTTGGAGAGCTGAATAAATACCTTGTCAAACTCCTGCAGTTGCTGAGTATTACCATCGGGTTGAATGGGAATGTTATTATCGGTCGCTGCCAGCAGGATGTCCACATTGTTATTCAAATGGCCCGATAACTGAAGATTCAGATTGGAATTGACCACCACATCCTGATTGTTTCCGAAAGAAATTCCGCGCGAAATACTGCCGCTTTTATTGAGGCCGTCCATCTTAAATATATCATCATTCTTAGATTCAATAGTATAACTGAAAGGGTTGGTATTTCCCTGAAAATCGGGCCGGATCCGATTCGCATCTTTGTGCTTTGCCTCCTTAGAAAACAAGTAGGGAAATGTTTTATAAGAAGAATGCAGACTGCTTGGCGAAATGGAATCCTTTTCCAGCTTTGCCTTGTTCAGAATCAGCAGCCCTTCCACATAATTTATTTTATAATAGGAAGTATCCAGCAATTTTCCGTCGGAAGTTGCAAGCCTATATGAACCTGGAACAATACTTAAAGTATCGATCCGCATAGTGTCTGAACTAGCTGAAAATTGCTCCACGGCAACAGTATCTGCATATTGCGCATATCCTTCCGTATAGAAAAGCAGTAAAAGCCAAAACAGAATTATTCTACGCAGTATCACAGATTTAAAAGTACAAATTATGTATGAACAAAAGCATTTTATACATTTGTACATCTACTTAATACGCAAAATAATGGCAAAAATTATAACATATAATTTAAACGGGATCCGTTCTGCAATGAGCAAAGGACTAATGGAATGGTTAAAAGCTGCCGACCCGGATATTCTTTGTGTGCAGGAATTAAAGGCCGAACCTGGTCAGCTTGATCTTTCGGTATTCGAAAACGCGGGCTATCATCATTACTGGTATCCCGCTCAGAAAAAGGGATACAGCGGGGTGGCGATCTTCACAAAACGCAAGCCTGACCATGTGCAGTATGGTTGCGGAATTGCCGAATACGATTTCGAAGGCAGAGTCATCCGGGCAGATTATGGTGATGTATCCGTTATGAGCGTTTATCATCCAAGCGGGAGCAGTGGAGAAGACCGCCAGGCATTCAAAATGAAGTGGCTGGGAGATTTCCGCAAATACATTGATGAGCTGAAAAAAGAGCGCCCTCAATTGATCATTTGTGGTGATTACAATATCTGCCATCAGGCTATTGACATTCACAACCCAAAGAGCAATGCCAATAGCAGCGGCTTTTTGCCAGAGGAAAGGGAATGGATCGACGGGTTCATGAAAACAGGCTTTATCGATAGCTTCCGCCATTTTAATAAAGAGCCTCACAATTACAGCTGGTGGAGCTTCCGAGCCAATTCCAGGGCCAAGAACCTCGGCTGGCGAATTGATTATAACCTGGTAACCGACAACCTGGGACAACACATGAAAAGAGCAACGATTCTCTCGGAAGCCAGACATTCTGACCATTGCCCTGTTGTACTGGAAATAGACTTTTAATGCCCATTCTCCGTAGCAGGAGATCGCTTTACCTTATGAACAGCATGTTTCACCGGCTTGAATCGCTTGTACGGTATCCAAACCGGAAAGATGTTTCTCCGGGGCGCAGGAAAAAAACAGTCATATCATATGACATTTGCATATTATCTATATATTTGTACCTCAAGAAAAATAAATACCTAGCTTATAACAATATGAAAAAAGTAATTTACTCATTATTAATTGCAGGAATATTTGCATCGTGCGGTGACGGCAACACCACTACCGGTGGATCCCGTAAGGCCAATGGTGGCGTTTTCTACGGAAGTGTTTTTAAAATGAATGAAGTAGAAGATTTTCGTAACCTCTACCCACTTAACGTAACAGAGGTAACCTCCCACCGGATTGCAAATCAGGTATATGAGGGATTGGTAAAGCTTTCACAGAGTGATTTAAAAGTAGTTGCATGCCTTGCTGAAAAATGGGATAGAAATGCAGATGCAAGCCAATGGACATTTCATTTGCGAAAAGGTGTAAAATTTCATGATGATGCTTGTTTCGCTGACGGTAAAGGCCGCGAGGTAACTGCAAAAGATCTTGTTTTTTGCTTTCAGCAACTTTGTACTTCAAGCCCTCAGAACCAACATTTTATTGACACTTTCAAAGATCGTGTAGTTGGCGCGAACGAATATTTTCAGTCTACTATTGACAAAAAGCCTTTGGCAAATGGTGTTACAGGGATAAAAGCACTCGATGACTATACAATACAAATCGATCTGATTCACCCTTTTGCAGGATTCCTTAATATCCTGAGCACACCAGGATGCTGGGTTTATCCGCAGGAAGCATTGGAAAAATATGGTGTAGATATGCGTTCAAAATGCGTTGGAACAGGAGCTTTCCAGGTGAAGAGCATTAAAGAAGGGGAAGCCGTGATTTTGGAACGCAATCCTAATTATTGGAATGTGGATGAATTCGGAAATCAATTGCCTTACCTGGATGCCGTAAAATACACATTCATTAAAGAAAAGAAATCCGAGTTATTGGAATTCAAAAGAGGCAACCTTGATATGATCTTTCGTTTACCAATCGAAATGATTCCGGATATTCTTGGAGAACTTGGAAGCGCCAAAGAAGGAAACGCTCCTTTCGAAATGCAGGTTGTTCCGGCTATGAGTATCTTCTACTATGGTTTTCAGCATGAAAGCGATATTTTCAATAAAAAAGAAGTTCGTTTGGCATTCAATTATGCGATTGACCGCGAAAAAATTGTGAACTACACATTGCAGGGCGAAGGCGTACCGGGAAATTACGGTATTGTGCCTCCTTGTTTTAAAGAATATGATAACAAATCGTTAAAAGGCTATAGTTTTGATATTGACAAAGCTCGCAAATTGATGGCTACGGCAGGTTATCCTGACGGAAAAGGATTCCCAAAATTAACGCTTCACATCAACAGTGGCGGTGGCGACAGAAATATCCAAACTGCGGAAGTAATTCAGAAAATGCTTAAAGAGAACCTGAACATTGATATCGAAATCAACGTAGTTCCTTTCGCTGAGCACATCGAAAACATCTCTGATGGAAAAGCGCAATTCTGGAGATCAGGATGGACTGCTGATTACCCGGATCCTGAAACATTCCTTACTACTTTATACAGTACGCACGTTCCTAGTAAGCTTTCTGAAAAATCGTATTTGAACACGGTCCGCTATAAGAGCGCAAGATTCGATTCTCTATTTACAGCTGCTATGCAGGAAGTAGACGACAAAAAACGTTTTGATCTATACCGTCAGGCTGACCAACAGGCAATTGATGATGGTGCTATCATGCCGATCTTCTATGATGAGAATTATCGCTTGGTGCAACCAAACGTAAAAAATTTCCCTGCAAACGCAATGGAATATCGTGATATGTCACGCGTGTACATTGAGCCAAAAGAAGAAAAAACGGAAGCAAAAAAATAAGCTTTATCACTTATAAAAAGCCCTCTTTCAAAACCGGAAGAGGGCTTTTTTATTTTACACTCTAGCCAAATTATTAACAAAGACCCTGTGTTTTAATGTGAATAAACAATCACATCGGGCGTATTATTACCCTTGATTATCAATAATTTTGTATTATAAATTTAAATTCCTGAAAATGAAAAATGTATTTAAGTACACACTAATTATAACACTCAGCAGTGCACTATTCTCTTGTGTGCCTCAGCGTAAGCTGGAAGAAGAACAGACAAAGCGTGAAAGCACTGAAAAGGAGCTTGCTGCCCTTAAAAGCAGTAGCCTTGATTGTGACACCAAGCTCAAAGAAGCTACCAAGCAAATGGCAGACGACAATAAAGTGATCATGGGATTGCAAAAGGATACCTCCATTGTTGGCACCAGCTATAGAAGCCTCACGTCCAAATATGATAAGCTCAACCAGATCAATGAACAATTACTCGATAAATACAACCGCCTCTTGGAAGGGAATATTGCCGACACCAAGAAGCTTTCAGGAGAATTGCAGCTGACCCAGGAACAGCTTCTGAAAAAACAGGATGAGCTGAAATTACTGGAAGCACAACTGAATGCACAAAAGAAAAATCTGGATGCATTAAATGAAGAATTAAAAAAACGTGAAGCTCGTGTTGCAGAATTGGAAGCCATCTTAAAAAAGAAAGATGAAGCAGCGAACGAATTGAGAAAAAAATTATCCGATGCTTTATTAGGCTTTGAAGGAAAAGGGCTGACGATTACTCAGAAAAATGGCAAAGTATACGTATCTATGGACGAGAGTCTGCTGTTTGCTTCCGGGAGCACAACCGTAGAAGCAAAAGGAGTAGACGCGCTAAAAAAGGTAGCTAAAGTACTGGAACAAAATACTGATATCAATGTTTCTATTGAAGGGCATACGGATGATGTGCCGATGGTAGGAAAAGGAGAGATTAAAGACAATTGGGACCTGAGCGTAATGCGCGCAACCTCCATTGTAAAAATCATCACAAAAAACAGTTCTGTGGACCCTAAGCGTTTAACCGCAGCTGGTCGCGGGGAATACTTCCCGATCGATCCGGCAAAAACGCTAGAAGCCCGCAAAAAGAACCGCAGAACAGAAATTATTTTAACTCCTAAACTGGACGAATTATTAAAAGTACTGGAAGGGAATTAAAATCCAACTTTATTCTGCTTCAAACCGTTCATTGACAATCGTCATGGGCGGTTTGAAGCATACACTAAAATGTTAATTATTATTAATTGCACGTAACATTTTTTAAAATGTGCGTTATATGTTTTTATCTCCTTCAATCTTATGAAAAAAATAATTCTTTTTCTTTCAATCATCATTTTTGCAGATCATTCTTTTGCCCAGCTGGTAACGGAATACTGGGACATTGCACAAACAAAGAAAAAGAGTGAACAGCAAATGAAAGACGGTATGCAGGAAGGGAAATTCACTGCATGGTACGAGAATGGCGATATTGCTAAGGAAGGAACATTCGTTAAAGGAAAGGAAGAAGGAAAATTCATCATCTATTATACCGGGAAAAAACATAAATCAGAGGAACAGTATCTCAACGGCAAAAAACATGGCAGCTGGAAATACTGGTATATCAACGGAAACAAAGCGCAAGAAACATTTTTTAAAGAAGATCTGCCCGATAGTGTATGGACCGGCTGGTATGAAGATGGAAAAATTAAAAGTGTGGAGCCCTACAAAATGGGCAAAAAAGAAGGTACCTGGACTTACTATTATCAGAACGGACAAAAAGAAAGTGAAGGAAATTTTACCAATAACCTTGCTGAGGGAGCCTACACAGGCTGGTATTCCAACGGCAACAAGCAAAAAGAAGGACAATACAAAGCTGGCGAGCAAACCGGATCATGGAAAGAATATTTCAGAAGTGGCAAAGCAAAGCAGGAGCTCCAATTTATAAATGGAGAAGTGCTCCTGATGAGCTTATGGTTTGAGAATGGAGAACAACCGATTAAGAACGGGAATGGCCGGTTTACGATGGTATATGATAGCGGGAAAAAGAAAGGCGAAGGAAATTATAAGGAAGGCCGTATGGATGGAGAATGGATCTTTTACACTCCTACCGCTGAAAAAGATTTCAAAGTGATGTACGCAAAAGGCAAGAAGAACGGCCCTTGCACAAATTGGTTCAAAAACGGAAAAGTGAAAAGTGAAGGACCTTTTGTGAATGATAAAAAAAACGGCTATTGGAAATGGTACAACGATAATGGCAACATCCAGATGGAAGGAACATTGACCGATAACCTGCGCAGCAGTAAATGGATGTACTGGTATACAAATGGAGCAAAAGAATCTGAAGGCTTTTATAAAAATGATTTGATGGATAGTTTGTGGACCTATTACTACAATGACGGTTCAAAATGGAAACAAGGGAACTATAAGGAAAATCTAAAAACAGATCTCTGGACTACATGGTATGAAAACGGAAATAAACTGGAAGAAGGAAAATATGTTTCGGGGAAAGAAGAAGGCCTTTGGTATTCCTGGTTTGAAAACGGCGAAAAGAAAGATGAAGGCACTTTCAAAGCAGCGAAAATGGATGGCAGCTGGAAAGGCTGGTTCCCAAATAAAAGTCCTAACTACGAAGGATTTTACAAAGATGAATTGAAAGATGGCGCATGGAAATATTATTTTGATAATGGTAAAGTACAGGAAGAAGGACCCTATAAAAAAGGTAAAAAAGAAGGGCATTGGAGTTTCTGGACACCATACGGTTTTAAGGATAGCGAAGGCGATTATATAGAGGAAAAACCCAACGGCCTTTGGACCTACTACTATGAAACCGGAGTAAAATCAATGGAACAGACCTTCAAAGACGGCAAACTAAGCGGCGATTGCTCTTCCTGGTATGAAGATGCAAAGCTGAAAAGCACCACCTCTTATACATTGGTAAAAGACAAAAAAGGATATCGCGTCGAAAGTAAACCCAATGGAACCTGGACTTATTATGATAAGAATGGCAATGTGATGATGCAAACGACCTACAAAAAAGGCGTGAAAGTCAATTAAATGGCCTATCTCCTTGGGTGATGTGGATGATGAGGCTTGTGCTTTGTATTTGCAGCGCGGGCAGCTCTTTGTTCATCCTCTTTTTTCTTGCGTTTTTTAGCTAGAGCTGTTGTAAACCAGGCAATGCCGATTACGACCGCAAAACCAAGCACCATTATAATGTATTGAATTATTTGATCACGACGGGCTTTTTCCTTCAACCTCGCAATTTCCTCATTACCTGCCGAAAGATTTTTAGAAAGATTTTTTATGGAAGGACCATCGGACGACTCCTCAGTTACAATAGCAGAAGAGTCGGTTATTGAATCTGTTTTTTCCTGTGCAATTAACGAGCTACCGGTAGAACAGGAGAACAGAATTAAAAAGATGAAAGCCCAGAATATCCTTACTACACTACTTTTACCGGCTTTTTTATGTTTGATGTCCATAATATTGTTTTTTAAATATTTATGCGGAATCTTAATAAGGGAGTAGCTTAATAGCAAAAATAGTTAAATTTCAATAGCTTTTACATCTCTTAGACGTAAAAACTGCTCCCTAAGTTGCTGCAAATAAATTTGGCAGATCAAAAATGTTGCCGTATATTTGCACCGTTAAAGTAGAAGAACAAAGGCAAAGAGGGGACAAAAGTCCCCTCTTTCTATTCATATAACCGAGATGATTACAGTAGATAAAATAAAACAGCTGGCAGACCAGAAGATTGCTGAAGGTTCTAATTTTATTGTGGATATAGCGGTAAAGACCGGAAATAAAATTACCGTTCTGCTTGATAATGATAATGGTGTTTCGATTGGTGATTGCGTTGCAATGAGTCGGCATATCGAAGCAAGCCTCGACAGAGAAAGTGATGATTTTGAACTGAATGTAATGTCCCCCGGACTTACAGAACCATTTAAAATACTTCGCCAGTATCAGAAAAATATCGGCAAACAGGTGGATGTTGTCACAAAAGAGGGCAAAAAGCTCAGCGGGAAGCTGCTTAACGCAACGGAAGAAGGAATTGAGCTGGAAACCAAAGTGAAAGAAAAAACCGCTGCAAAAAAAGGAAAGCAATTAACAATCAATCATATCAATTTAGCATTTAATCAAATCAAGGAAACTAAAATTGTAATATCATTTTAATCATTAAAAAAAATGGAAAGTATTAATCTAATTGAATCATTCTCAGAATTCAAAGATGTAAAGAACATCGACAGAGCAACATTAATGAGCATCATTGAAGATGTATTTCGTAGCATGCTACTGAAGAAATACGGATCTGATGATAATTTCGACATTATTGTGAATCCCGATCGTGGAGACATTGAGATCTGGCACAACCGTGAAGTAGTCGATGATGAATTTGCTGAGGATAGTTTTGATTATGATGAGGCAAAACACATCAGTTTAGCAGAAGCTAAAAAAATAGATGAAGACCTGGAAATCGGTGAAGAAACAGTTACTCCTGTAAGATTGAACGATTTCGGAAGACGCGCTGTTTTAGCTGTTCGTCAGAACCTGGTTTCCAAGATCCTTGAACTTGAAAAAGATAGTTTATACAAAAAATACAAAGAGAAAGTTGGTGAAATAATGACCGGAGAAGTTTATCAGATCTGGAAAAAAGAACTATTGATCCTGGATGAAGATGGTAATGAGCTTCTATTGCCTAAAACGGAACAAATTCCATCCGACTTTTTCAAAAAAGGTGATTCATTGAAAGCCGTTGTTCAACGTGTGGATATGAAAAACAATTCACCAGTGATCGTATTGTCCCGTACTTCTTCTGCATTCCTGGAGAGATTATTCGAACTGGAAGTTCCCGAAGTATTTGACGGATTGATTACCATTAAAAAGATCGTACGCGAGCCGGGCGAAAGAGCAAAAGTAGCAGTAGAGTCTTACGATGATCGTATCGATCCTGTTGGTGCATGTGTTGGTATGAAAGGATCCCGTATTCATGGCATTGTTCGTGAATTACGCAACGAAAATATTGACGTAATCAACTATACCAGCAACCCAACCTTGTTCATTACACGTGCTTTAAGCCCTGCTAAAATCACTTCTGTGAAGATCGATGAAGAGACCAAACGCGCTGAAGTATTTTTGAAGCCAGATCAGGTTTCATTGGCTATCGGCAAAGGTGGACACAATATCAAATTGGCAGGTAAATTGACTGGATACGAGATTGATGTTTACCGCGATACAGACATTGATACAGAAGATGTGGATCTGGAAGAATTCTCAGACGAAATTGAAAGCTGGATCCTTGATGAGTTGAAAAACATCGGATGCGATACTGCTAAGAGTGTATTGGAACTCTCTACCGAAGAACTAGTAAAACGTACTGATCTTGAAGAAGAAACTGTGAATGAAGTAAAAACGATTTTACAATCAGAGTTTGAATAAAAGAGAACAGCAATAGCGAATAGCGAGTGGCTTAAAAAGTATTCTACCGCTTTTCACTACTAATTTTTAAAAAAATATATGTCAGAAAACAAAGGACAACGATTAAGTAAAGTTGCTAAAGAGCTCAATGTTAGTATTGGTACTATCACTGACTTTCTTAAAAGCAAGGGCCATGTTGTGGAGAATAATCCCATGGCCAAAATCACCGAAGAGCATTATTCGTTGCTGGCAAAGGAATACCAGTCTGAAAAGGCTGCTAAAGAGGAAGCAAAACAAGTAACCTCCAATACCCGCGCTAAAAAAGAAAGCATCTCTTTGGATGAAACAAAAAAACCGGAACCCAAAAAGAAAGAGGAAGAAGAAGACATTATTATCAAGAACATTCAGCATACACCTCCTCCTGTAGTTGAAAAAGTACCTGAAAAGAAAAAAGTGGAACCGGAACCGGAAGTTGAAAAAGAAGTGATCAAATCGGATGTGAAGTTGAAAGTTGTTTCTAAGATTGACCTGGATGCTATCAATAGCAAAACAAAACCGGCCAAGAAAACAAAAGAAGAGAAAGAAGAAGAAAAAGAAGAAAAGAAAGCGAAAGAACCTGCTAAAGGAAAAGCAAAAGCGAAAAAAGAAGAAACTGCTGAACCAATTGAAGAAGCAGTAAAGGTTCCGGAAGAAATAAAAGTTCCGACTCCTCCTGTAGCAGAAGAACCACCGAAGGAAGATTTTTATGAAACCAAGGTCGAGAAGCTGGAAGGCCCTAAGATCATGGGGAAAATCGAGCTCCCGGTTAAAGAAGAACGCAAAAAGCCAGTGGCTTCCTCTTCTGCAACCAATGCCGACAATAAAAAGAAACGCAAACGGATTAAGAAAAGCTTTGGCGGTGCTACCTTGGGTGATACCTGGGATAGTTCCAAAGGTCCTAATCCTGCAGCCGGAAAACCTTCCACACCAGCTGATAAAGGCGCTCCTCGCCGCCAGCTAAACGGTGGAGTAAGCAGCATTGGACAACCGAAAGGGAAATTCAATACCAATCGCCCTCAAAAAGCCGATTTAACACCTGAACAGATTCAGGCTCAGATAAAGGAAACACTTGCTCGCTTAAGCGGAAGTGGAAAATCCAAAGCGTCCAAACACCGTAAATCCAAAAGGGATATGGTGAGTGAGCGTATTCAGGAAGCTGCTGATCAGCAGGAAGCGGAAAAGAAAATCATCAAAGTAACGGAATTCGTTTCGGCGAACCAGTTGGCACAGATGATGAGCGTTCCGGTGAATGAGATCATCTCTACCTGTATGAGCCTTGGTATGTTCGTATCCATCAATCAGCGATTGGATGCAGAAACGATCGCCATTGTTGCCGAAGAATTTGGCTACCAGTTGGAATTCGTAAGTGTGGAAGTTCAGGAAGCAATCAAGGAAGAAGAAGATACCGAAGATCAGTTATTGGATCGCTCCCCTATTGTAACTGTAATGGGTCACGTCGATCACGGTAAAACATCCTTGCTGGATTATATCCGTAAAGCAAACGTAATTGCCGGTGAAGCGGGTGGAATCACTCAGCACATTGGTGCATACAACGTAAAATTAGAGAACGGCAAAACCATCACCTTCCTGGATACTCCCGGTCACGAAGCCTTTACGGCAATGCGTGCACGTGGTGCCCAGGTAACAGACGTTGCCATTATCGTGGTAGCCGCTGACGACAGTGTGATGCCTCAAACCATAGAAGCGATCAATCACGCTCAGGCTGCAGGTGTACCAATCATTATCGCTATTAATAAAATTGACAAGCCGGGTGCAAATCCTGATAAGATCCGTGAAGCTTTATCCCAAATGAACATTCTTGTAGAGGAATGGGGTGGTAAAGTACAATGTCAGGAAATCTCTGCTAAACAGGGATTACACATTGATGAGTTACTGGAGAAAGTATTGCTGGAAGCAGAAATGCTGAATCTAAAAGCAAACCCGAATAAGAATGCAAGTGGAACTGTTATTGAATCCGAGCTGGACAAAGGACGTGGATACGTAAGTACCATCCTTGTAGAAGCGGGAACTTTAAAAGTTGGAGATATTGTATTGGCTGGATGTTTCAGCGGTAAAGTAAAAGCATTGCACAATGAGCGCGGACAAGTAGTGAGAGAAGCAGGACCTGCAATGCCGGTGTCTTTGCTTGGTTTGAGTGGTGCTCCGCAAGCTGGTGATCGATTCCACATTATGGATGATGAGCGTGAAGCGCGTGAGATTGCTGCAAAACGTTTGCAATTACAACGTGAGCAAGGTATCCGTACCAATAAGCACATCACATTGGATGAGATCGGAAGACGTCTGGCAATCGGTGACTTTAAAGAACTGAACGTGATCGTGAAAGGTGACGTGGATGGATCTGTGGAAGCATTGGCCGATTCCTTACAAAAATTATCGACTGAAAAAGTACAGGTGAAGATCATCCACAAATCTGTTGGAGCGATCAGTGAATCAGATGTATTGTTAGCCTCCGCTTCCAATGCCATCATTATTGGTTTCCAGGTTCGCCCTTCTGTAAGTGCCCGCCGACTGGCTGATACCGAGCAGATCGACATTCGTTTATATTCTATTATTTACAAAGCGATTGAAGAAATTCAAGCAGCGATGGAAGGTATGTTGGCTCCTGAGTTTGAAGAGAAAGTTACTTGCAACATTGAGATCCGCGAGGTGTTCAACATCACGAAAGTGGGTACCATTGCCGGATGTTTTGTATTAGATGGCAAAGTGAACCGCCATACCAAAGTGCGTATTGTGCGCGATGGAATTGTTGTTCATGATGGAACTCTTGGTTCATTGAAACGATTCAAAGATGATGTGAAAGAAGTGAACAAAGGCTTCGAATGCGGATTGAACATCAATGGTTTCAATGATATTAAAGTCGGAGACATCATAGAAGGTTATGAATTGGTTGAGATCAAAGCGAAGTTATAATTATCTGAACAGATCAAAATAAAAAACCTCCCTGCAAGTATGCAGGGAGGTTTTTTTTGTGCTCTAAATTTATTTCAGCTTTGTAATGTTTGTTATTTCAGCAGGTATACCAACCGTACAACCCTCTGGCTGAGGCATTTTTAAAGGATGATAATCAAAGAGGATGGTTTGTCCGTCTACATCAATATCCTTATTTAATTTATCCTTAGGAATCAGCGTTATTTCTGCAATATCATCATGTGCCAGAATAACAATAACTGTTTCGCATCCGCCTGCACGGTATTTATGAGAAACTTTCCCTGCATGAGCACCCTGATTATTGCTCGATGTCGAGGTATTTGTTTCGGTCACAGTAGTAGTGGTTGAAGTACCCGGCGTGGATGAAGAGCTGCTGGTAGTTGTTGTTGTCGTGGTAGAAGAAGTTGCTCCTTTTTTTGTTTTACAACCTGTGTTTGCTGTTACAGAAACAGTCAAGGTTAAAATAAATAGAATCGTTTTCATAGGATATTGTTTTTAAGCAAAACACTCGTGCAAATGCCGTTCCAATTATGGAATGGTTTTGCACGAGTGCTTTATAAGATGATCAGAATATTATTTTACAAATACTTTAACTACTCTTTGAAAGTTTGGATTACCCACCCTTACCAAGTATGTTCCGGCAGCTAAGCCAGAAACATTGATCGTTGTTTGAAAAGCATTTCCAGTAGGAACTACTTTTTTACCATTGATTTCTTTACCAGTGATATCAAAAAGCTCCACTACCATTTCTTCGTCAGAAGGTAATTTTGATGCAGAAAGATTGATCATACTTTCCGATTGGAATGTAGTAAAAGTCGGCTGAAGCGCCTCATTATCAATTCCTGTAACTAATGGCAATTTGAATGAATACACACGTGTTCTTGTGCTTGTAACAGCATAGCATCCGGTATACCAAAAAGTCTGCCCATCTGGATCCAGCGTTGTTTGAGCATAATCACCCCAACGGTTTGATCCGCCGCAGATACCAGTACCACTTCCTGCAATTGCTGTTGTTTCAGAAAAACTCATTGTTCCTAAAGGATCAGAAGCCAAACGACCGGTATAACGTAAGCTTGGAGAAATGTTTGCAGTAGCGCCTTGTGAAGGACTTGCTGTAGTGGATGCAGAAATACAATATGCCAGGGCGATGCTTCCATTATCATCCATCGAGATACTTTCCATCCAGCGATTAGCACCGTCAGCAGGAGCGTAAACACCTTCCTGGTACAATGACCAAACACCCGTTGATTGATTCTGGCGTAATTCTACCCATTTAATACTACGTCTTTTGCTTGTCGCATCCAATTTAACACCCCAGCTCATTACCGCAGTGTTGTATCCTACCCATTTTCTCCATTGTACTCTGTAATGAAGAACCCCGCCAATACCATCTAACTTGGAAGTTGTTCCGGGAGTCCAGATATCATTCCAGCCTGCATCATAAGATGCATCAAATGCCGCAGTAGGGATAGTGATTGTAGGAGAAACAGTAGCTGTTGGAGTTGTAGGAGTCCAGTTTACAGTGAAATTGAATATTTTAACAGCATCGGTTGCTGTTCCACCCCATGCATTATCGGTATATTGAAACACAGGAAAAGGTGTTCCTACAGCAGGTAATCCACCATCAGCATCACCAGGCATCGGGCAAAAGAAACCGGAAGGCACAGTAGGGCTAAATGATTTTTCGAATGCTCTTGCAGTAAGACCCAGTAACATTTTATCTCTTTCAAATATCATGATTCTGCTACCGTAGTTGGCTGTCATATAATATCCATCCCACCAGATAGAAAACTTAAGGTAATCAGGAAAACTAGCAGCGGTATACGTATAAGTATACCATGTACCTAATGGATTCGGAGATGTTGAAACAGCTATATACACTTTATTGCCAGCACCGAACTGACTTAAGAACCAGCGGTCAGCGTATTTATCATACATTATAATCGGGTCTCCCATATTTGCAACTGCAGGACTCCAAAGGTTACCCATATTTGTTATGGTAAGCATGGTTGTGCCTGTTTTGCTATATATTTTAACAGGTGTCGCATTTACCGATTGAATATAATGATTCGGACCCGCTGCTCCGGATGGATCCGGAGGACATCCTCCACCAGTTTGACCTAGCCAGTTTGCAATTGGAGGCATAGGAGTTCTTGTTCCTGCTGCTTTTTGTACAGATGAAGGATCCGTTGCAAAGGCTGAACCATCTTTCTCCTCACTATAAGGAAATACCTGCACTTGTCTTTTTTCACGGTCTTTTGATTGGATTTTTGCTTCTTCAGCTATATTTTCCTCTTCAGCTTCCAGACCTGCAATTTCGGTAAGTGGTTTTGATATGCCAAAACTTTCCAGTTTTATCATTTCAACCTTGTCGTCACCTGCTACACCTTGAGCGCTCATAGCGCCCGCAATAAACAAGCTTGACATAATTAATGTAGCTTTTTTCATGGGGAATTAATTAAATTAATGAATGATTTAGTTAGAGAAATGTATTATTTCGCTAATGTAAAGAATAAAAAAATAATCTCCAAAAAAAAGAGAAAACCTTTGCTGCAATTTGATAAATCTTTTAGGATGATTCTTATTTGCTTGCTTCCGAATCCAGATCAGGTAACTCAATGTCATCCTGAACCAGGAAGGCAGAAGGAAATTCCAGCTGAATTTCTTTCAGCGCCTTGTAAGCATCTAGTTTGGTTCTGAAATCACCTACTCGGATATTAAAATTCGGCTGATCGTATTTTTCATACGCTTTAAATTCAGGAAATTTAGAAATGAATTTAGCTTTGATCTCTTTCGCCTTGTTTTTATCTGCACCGAAATGAATTTTGATACGATATCCTTCTATTGGTGCTTTCGCATTCACTTCGGCATGCTTTGCCAACAATTCCTTCACCTTATATTCCTGCACGAATTCGACCTTTCCGGTATCACCGGCAATTTTCTGTGCAAGCAGAATTTCGCTGGCCGAAAAAATAAAAAATAAAATAAAAAGGGACTTAAAAACAGTCAAGTTAGTCATCGTAGAACAAAGGTAAATCTAAAATCTCATGTATCGAAAACCATACCTATTATTTTAACGTTTTTTCTCTAAAAAAACCAAAACGCTAATCGACAAAACCCGCTCTTTTTTTGATAGATATCGTGTTTTTGAAGATGAATTTTCCCTTGGAAAACGAAAACAAGAGCACCCTTATTTAGAATGAATATAAATTATACCTTTTTTATAAAATTTTAACGTTTTTTGAATCGCCGATTAATGTTTCTTATAAATTTGTCGCTCGAGTAACAGTACTCTCTCTATTAGTAGAGATTTCCAACGGAGTTAAATAGTTAAAAATCAATATGGATACAATTTTCGCGAAGCCAAAAAAGCATACTTTGGCAATTTTTTCCCTCCTGTTTTTATCATTCTTTCTAAGTATTAACCCCGCTTTCGCTCAACCAGACGGCGAAAAAATCTTCAAACAGAACTGTGCTGTTTGTCATAGTATGGGTGATAACAAAATCACCGGACCGGGCCTGAAAGGTGTTATGACACGTGTTCCAAGCGAGGAATGGATGCTAAAATGGATCAAAAACAATGATGCGCTTATTAAAGCCGGCGATCAGTATGCGGTTAAAATCAGTGCTTTTGACGCTTCTCAAATGAGCACGTTCACCAATTTGAGCGATGATGAAATCAAATCGGTAATTGCTTATATCAAGGATTACAAAGAACCAGTTGAAGTAAACGGACCAAATGTGGATGCAAGCGGTGGTGGTGCCCCGGCAGAACAAGGCATGAATCCTTTAGCGGTATTGATCGGCGTTATCGCATTCCTGATTATCATTGTTGGCGTTTTACGTGCTGTTCGTCATTCTTTAAAAAATTTACAAAACGAAAAATTAGGCCTTCCTGAAGAAGAAACTGTTGGTCCATGGACAGAATTCAAACAATGGGTAAGCACTCATAAACGTACTACTGCTGTTGTTATTTTATTCATCCTTGGTGGATTAATGTCCGCAGGATGGTATGCACTGAAAGATATTGGTGTATACGCAAACCCTGAACAGAAAAGATCATACCAGCCGGAACAGCCTATTGCTTTCTCACATAAAATTCATGCCGGCGACAATGCAATTAACTGCCAGTACTGCCACTCTGGAGTTGAAAGAAGTAAAACTGCCGGTATCCCTAGCGTAAATGTGTGTATGAATTGCCACAAAGGAATTCAAAAAGGAAAATTGCCAGGCGGAACAGAAGAGATTGCCAAGATTTACGAAGCTGCCGGATTTGATGTAAAAAGCGGATCATACAATAAACCGCAACGCCCTATCAAATGGGTAAAGGTTCACAACTTACAGGATTTCGTGTTCTTCAGTCACCAGCAGCACGTGAAAGTGGGTAAGCAAGAATGTGCTACCTGCCATGGTGATGTGAAAGATATGACTGTAGCAAAACAAGTACAGCCTTTAACAATGGCTTGGTGCATCGAATGCCACAGAACAACTGAAGTACCGGGCATGAAAGACAATCCTTATTATGAAAGCATCCACAAAAGATTAGCGGAAAAATTCAAGCATGCTCCAAAAGGTGAGCGTAAGATCACTGTTGATAAAATGGGTGGAATTGATTGCGCTAAATGTCACTATTAATAGTGAGTATTAATAATATTAGAATTTAAGATTTAGAATTTATATACGATATGGCAACAAAAAAATACTGGAAAGGACTGGAAGAATTAAATAACAGTCCGGAATTTGTTCAAAAATCACAAGGTGAATTTGCAGAACAAGTGCCTGTAGAAAGTTTTCTGGGAGATAAAGGTCTTACAGATAACAATGGAACAAACCGCAGAGATTTCCTTAAATTTTTAGGATTTAGCGTAACGGCTGCTTCATTGGCTGCTTGCGAAACTCCTGTTAATAAAGCGATTCCTTATGTTGTAAAGCCGGAAGAAATCACTCCTGGTGTTGCCAACTGGTATGCTTCTACTTTCCACGATGGAAGTGATTATGCTGCTATCATTGTAAAAACACGTGAAGGCCGCCCTATCAAAATAGAAGGAAACAATTTATCAAAAGTAACCATGGGCGGAACAAGTGCCCGTGTTCAGGCTGCTATCCTTTCATTGTATGATTCATCCCGCTTAACTGGTCCTGTTACCAGATCCGGTGATACATGGACTCCGGCTACCTGGAGCACTGTCGACAAAGAGATCGGCGCTAAATTAGCTGCCATTGCAGCAAAAGGCGATGCGATCCGCATTTTATCCTCTACTATTATCAGTCCTTCTACAAAGGCTGTAATTGCTGATTTCGCAGCAAAATATCCAAATACAAAACTTGTTACTTATGATGCCGTTTCTTATTCCGGTATCGCAAAAGCAAATGCACAAACATTCGGACAGGAAGTAATTCCTTCTTACCATTTCGAAAACGCAGATGTGATCGTGAGTATCGCTGCTGATTTCCTTGGAAACTGGCTTGCACCGATTGAATCGGCTAACCAATACGGTAAGACACGTAAAGTGGGTAAGAACAAATTAAAGATGTCGAAACACATCCAGTTTGAGTCTAACCTTTCCTTAACAGGGGCAAATGCTGATGAGCGCGTACCGGTTAAAGTTTCCGAACATGGAAAAGTAGCGGTGAATCTATACAACGCTGTTGCGAAAATTGTCGGAGGCTCTTCTCTTCCTTCTTCTGCATTGGCTTGTGATGCGCAAATCGCCAAAGCTGCTAAAGAGCTTGCAGAAGCAAAAGGAAAATCAGTAGTGGTTGCCGGATCAAATGACATGCACGTTCAGATGGTCGTAAATGGCATTAACCAAATGCTTGACAACTACGGAAAAACAATTGACATCGAAAACCCTTCATACTTGCACCAGGGAGATGATGCTGCTTTCGCAGAACTTGTTGCTGAAATGGCATCCGGAAAAGTGGCTGCATTAATTACTTATAACACCAACCCTGTTTACACTGCTCCTGCAGCATTGAAATTTGCTGAAGCGTACAATAAAGTAGGATTGAAAATATCTTTTGCCGACAGAGCGGATGAAACTGCTTCTTTAGCTAATTACATTTGTCCTGATCACAATTTCCTTGAATCATGGAACGACTACAATCCTAAAAAAGCGCATTTCAGCTTAGGTCAACCTACCATCACTCCTTTGTTTGCTGCTCAGAATTCAGGAACACGCCAGGCACAGGAAACGTTAATGGCCTGGTCTGGAAATAATTCAGATTATCATTCTTATATCCAGAAAGTATGGGCGGAACGCGTATATCCTATGCAAGGGAAATACATGATGTTCCCAGAATTCTGGAACAATTCCCTGCATGATGGAGCCATTGAAGTTGGTAAAGGTGGAGACATGGCAGCAATGCCAGCCATGGACAGCGTAAAAGTTGCACCTGTTGCTATCAAAGCAGAAGCGAAAAAAGAAGAAAAGCCAGAAGAAGTAAAAGCGGTTGCTAAAGTTGATCTTGGCGAAGCTGCTCAAAAAATAAACGCTGTTAAAGGCGGAACAGTTGAATTAGCTATTTATGAAAAAGTAGGTATCGGAAATGGTAACCAGGCGAACAACCCTTGGTTGCAGGAATTACCGGATCCTATCACGAAGATCACCTGGGACAATTATGTGACCATGTCTCCTGAAGACATGAAAGCGAAGAACTACAACTTAATGGAGCGTCAGGACAGAATTGCATCTGTTGTGAATGTAACCGTTAATGGACTTACAGTAAAACTACCGGTTGTTCCTCAGCCGGGCCAGGCTCCTGGAACAGTGGGTATCGCTGTAGGTTATGGCCGTGATAAAGCAGGAAAATTAAGCACTCAGACCGGAAACGTGATTGGTGTAAATGCGTTCCCATTTGTACAGCTTGTAAATGGCACCATGGCATACGAAGTATTGAACGTAGCTGTGGAAAGTGCAAATGAGACAACAGAAATAGCAGGAACTCAGATCCACCATACTATGATGGGCCGCGAGATCGTGAAAGAAACTATCCTTTCTGAATATCAGAAAGACCAGAAATCAGGTAACCATCCGGAAATGATGGTAACACACAGCGGTAAAGTAAAAGCGGCAAGTGTTGATCTTTGGAATGAGCATGATAAACCGGTTAACCGCTGGGGAATGACCATCGATTTAAACTCTTGTATCGGTTGCGGTGCTTGTGTTGTTGGCTGTACAGTAGAAAACAATGTTGCCGTTGTAGGTAAACAAATGGTAATGCAGACACGTGAAATGCACTGGTTGCGCATCGACCGCTACTATAGCAGCGAAATGACCAGAGAAGCTGCCAAAGATACCGGAGTAATTGAGATGTACCTGGAAATGGAGAATCCTGCAGTTGCAAATCCAAAAGTAGTTTTCCAGCCAATGCTTTGCCAGCACTGTAATCACGCACCTTGTGAAACAGTATGTCCGGTAATCGCTACCAACCATACTTCCGACGGCTTAAACTCCATGACTTATAACCGTTGCGTTGGTACCCGTTACTGCGCTAACAACTGTCCTTATAAAGTAAGACGTTTCAACTGGTTCAATTACAACGAAAACAGCGACTTCACATTCAACCCGACACAAGATGATCTTGGTCGTATGGTATTGAACCCGGATGTTGTTGTTCGTTCACGCGGTGTAATGGAAAAATGCTCCATGTGTGTTCAGCGTATTCAAGGTGGTAAACTGGATGCTAAAAAAGCAGAACGCAAATTAGCTGATGGCGACATCAAAACTGCTTGTCAGCAAGCATGCCCTACCAACGCGATCATCTTCGGAGATTTAAATGACGAAGAAAGTGAAGTTTCCGTATTGAGAAAAGAGGACGAGCGTAACTACTTCCTGTTGGAAGAGCTGGGTGTTAAACCTACTTTATCTTACTTAACAAAAGTAAGAAACGCAGAGGAGGCGATTGAAGCAGGAAATCACCCTGAAGCCGGCTATCTTCCTCAGGGAGGTCCAGAAGGGCATGACGAAAAACCTCATGGACATTCGGAAGAACCTGTAAAAGAAAAAAGCACGCATTAAAAACCAATTGAATAATCAAGATTCTTCAATTGAACTTAATAATATAAAAATAAGAATAATATCATATGCAGCACGAATCAGAAATTAGAGAGCCGTTAATTCTTGGTAACAAATCATATCATCAGATCACCGAAGATATTGTGAAGCCAATTGAGGGCAAGGCTAACAAGTATTGGTACATCCTACTGACGATTTCCATTATTTGCTTTATGTGGGGTATCGGATGTTTAGCATACACAATTGGTACCGGGATCGGAGTTTGGGGATCCAACAATGGTGTTGACTGGGCTTGGGATATCACTAACTTCGTTTGGTGGATCGGTATCGGTCACGCTGGTACATTGATCTCTGCGGTATTGTTACTGTTCCGTCAGAAGTGGCGTATGGCGATCAACCGTTCAGCAGAAGCAATGACCATCTTTGCCGTAATGTGTGCTGCTATCTTCGTGTTATTACACACTGGTCGCCCATGGTTAGATTATTGGTTGTTTCCATTGCCGAATCAATTCGGATCTCTTTGGGTGAATTTTAACTCCCCGTTATTATGGGACGTTTTTGCGGTATCTACTTATTTCTCTATCTCTTTAGTATTCTGGTATACCGGTTTGGTTCCTGACTTTGCAATGGTTCGCGACAGAGCGGTGAAGCCATTCGCTAAAAAAATGTACAGCATCCTGAGTTTCGGATGGGGCGGAAGCGCTCGTCACTGGAGCCGTTTCGAAGAAGTATCTTTAGTACTTGCAGGTTTATCTACACCACTTGTATTCTCGGTTCACTCGATTGTATCCATGGACTTTGCTACATCGGTTGTACCGGGTTGGCATACCACCATCTTCCCTCCTTATTTCGTTGCCGGAGCGGTGTTCTCAGGATTTGCGATGGTATTAACGCTTTTGTTGATTGTTCGTAAGATCTACCATTTAGAAAACTATATTACAATCAAACACGTGGAATACATGAACATTGTAATCATTGTTACGGGTTCCATCGTAGGTGTTGCTTATTTAACAGAATTATTCATCTCCTGGTACTCAGGTGTTGAATATGAGCAATACGCGTTCCTGAATCGTGCAACAGGTCCATACTGGTGGGCATATGCAGCCATGATGACTTGTAACGTAATTTCACCTCAGCTGTTCTGGTTCAAAAAATTACGTACCAGCTTAATGTTCACTTTTATCATGTCGATCGTTGTAAACATCGGTATGTGGTTCGAGCGTTTTGTGATCATTGTGCCTACACTGTGCCGTACATTCATTCCATCTACATGGACGATGTATTCTCCAACCTTCGTTGATATCGGAATTTTTACAGGAACCATCGGAATGTTCTTTACCTTCTTCCTTTTGTTCTCCAGATACTTCCCGGTAATTGCACAGGCTGAATTAAAATCCATTCTGAAATCATCCGGACAGGAATATAAAGACAAAGCGAAACACGCACACCATTAAGCGGAGTCAGGAGTTGGGAGTGAGGAGTGAGGAGTCGAAAACCGAGGAAGCTTGAAAAGTAGAATTAGAGTTTTAAGAATATTTGAATAATATAAAACACGAATTATGAGTACAGTAGCAATACATGCAATTTACGACGATGAAGAGCCATTGTTAGCAACAGCACATGAGCTTCGTTCGCAAGGAATCAGAGTGAAAGATGTTTTTTCTCCATTCCCTATTCACGGACTTGATGCTGCAATTGGTGTTCCAAGAACATGGATCGCGATCTGTGCGTTCATTTATGGTCTTACAGGAGCATCACTAGCAACATTGATGATGTGGTACATGATGATTTACGACTGGCCGACTGACATTGGAGGTAAGCCAAGCTTTGCTTACTATATGAACGTACCGGCATTCATTCCAATTACCTTCGAATCAACTGTACTTTGCGCTGGACATGGAATGGTAATCACTTATTACCTGCGTTGCTGGATGCTTCCGGGAGTAAAAGCGAAAAATCCTGATCCGAGAACAACAGATGATAAATTTTTGATGATCATTGAAACAAAAGAAGAAAACAAATCTAAGATCGAATCATTATTGAGAGATGGTGGTGCTTCGGAAATATCATATAAATAAGATCTTAACAGAATACTATACAACGATGAACAAAAAGGTAAAACAAATTATTTCTGTAATGGCGGTATTTGGCTGTGTAGCCATTGCCTCTTCATCCTGCGGAAAAAAAGATGCGAACAGCCCGGGCGTAGAATTCATGCCGGATATGTACCGTTCACCATCTTTGGAAACCAACATGGCTTATGTTTCCATCATAAATGGAAAAGAAACAGGAGATACATTACAAGCAAACAGAATGCCTGTTGCCGGAACTATTCCAAGAGGCTATATGCCTTATGCTTATCCAAATACACTTGATGGATATGAAGCTGCCGGTGCAAATCTTCGTAACCCGCTTCAGAAAACAGATGCTAACCTTACTGAAGGCGCAGAGTTGTATGGTAAATTTTGTGTTCATTGCCATGGCGCCGGCGGAGAAGCTGACGGCTTGGTAGCTGCAAAGTTATCCGGACCTCCTCCATCATACAAAAGCGCTGCTTTGATGGCCTTACCGGAAGGAAAAATGTTCCACTCCATTACTTATGGAAAAGGAATCATGGGAGCACATGCACCTTTGATGAGCAAGACAGAGATCTGGAAAGTAGTTTTGTATATTCAGAAACTACAATTTCCGAACGGCGTTGAAATCCCTGTACCGGTAGCTGATTCAAGTGAAGCAGCAGCAAAGGACCTGGATTTAAAATAATAAAATTTAACTGATATTTTTGAGAATAAGAAAATGCAAACAGATATGAATAATAACAACTATACGTTTACTAAGAAAACCAAAAATATCACCTTTGGTTTAATGGCTATAGGCTTAGTTACCATCATTGCTGGCTTTATGACGGACCACGGTCCTGAAGGAGCCAGTCACGAAGATTATCATGCCGGCACGCGCATGTGGGCGAATTTACTCGTGAACGGATGGTTCTTTATGGGCATAGGTTTGCTTGCTACGTTCTTCATGGCATTGCAATACGCTGCGGAAGTTGCATGGTCTGTTGCTGTAAAAAGAGTTTATGAAGCGATTTCTTCCTATTTACCTGTGGGTGGCGCTATCATCATATTAATCCTGCTTGCAGGTCAGTTCCAATTACACCATTTATACCATTGGATGGATCCGGCAACTGTTGATCCTACTTCTCCTCACTACGATGAAGTGATTGCAAACAAACACGGTTACTTTGGTGATCACAACTGGTTCTTCTGGTTAAGAGCCATCCTTTATATAGGTGTTTGGTGTTGGTTTCAAAAAGGATTCATTAAGAATTCTGTTGAACAGGATCTTCAGGGCGGAACAAAATTGCATTACAAAACAATGGGCAAAGCAGCGTCTTTCCTTGTGTTCTTTGCCGTAACTTCTTCTACTGCTGCATGGGACTGGATGATGTCCATCGATGTTCATTGGTTCAGCACAATGTACGGATGGTATGCATTCGCAGGAATGTGGATCTCTGCCATGACAACCATTATTCTTTTTGTTCTTTACCTGAAACGCAAAGGTTATTTAACCCAAGTAAACGACAGTCATATTCATGATCTTGGTAAATGGGTATTCGCCGTAAGTTTCTTATGGAGCTATTTATGGTTCTGTCAGTTCATGCTGATCTGGTATACTGATATCCCTGAAGAAATCATTTATTTCCAGGATCGTTTACACAACTTCGGATATATGGGATTAATGTGGACGGTATTTGCAATGAACTTTGTATTCCCGATGATCCTATTGATGAGCCGCGATGCAAAACGTAATTATTTCTTCCTGGTATTTGTAGGATGCATTATCTTCATTGGTCACTGGTTGGATGTATACATGATGGTTATGCCAGGTACCGTTCACGGACATCACTTTTTGGGATGGATGGAAATCGGAACAGCTTTAGGTTTCCTTGGCTTAATGCTCTTTGTTGTTAACAGAGCATTAACTAAACGACCGCTAATGGTAGAAAAACATCCTTATCTGGACGAAAGTTTACACCATCATTACTAATACTGAACGATTAAGATCTATAAGCGAACACAAATCACGAATTAACAATTCACAACACTATGATAAAGTTTTTAGTTTACGTTGCCATCATTTTATCTGCTCTTGCAATTGGCTATTTGGTTAGGGTTTTCGAACTTGCATCCAGTTTAAAAGGGACAAAACCAGAAGAGATCACAGACAAGGATAACCGCACACAGTCGCGATTAATGCTGCTTTTCTTGTTCTCGTTTTTTGCTTTCACAATCTGGAACCTAGTGGAGTTTGTTCCTCGTATGCTTCCTGTTGCTGCTTCTGAGCATGGCGTTGAAATCGATTGGCTGTTTAATTTTAACATGGCTATCCTGTTTTTCGTGTTCGTTGTAACACACATTGCTTTGTTCTGGTTCGCTTATAAATACTATGGCCGTAAAGGAAATGTGGCAACTTTCTTAGCGCATGATAACAAACTGGAGATGGTCTGGACGATTATTCCTGCAATCGTTCTTGCTGTGATCATTATTTTCGGATTAAGATCATGGAACAAGATCACCTCCGATGCTAATCCGGAATCTGCCATTGTAGAGATCTATGCAAAACAATTCGACTGGACAGCACGTTATGCAGGTGGCGACAATAAATTAGGAAATGCAAATTACCGGCTGATTACACCAACCAATGATCTTGGAATGGATTCTACCAGCAAAGAAGGTATCGACGATATTGTTGTTAAAAATGAGATCCACATTCCAGTAGGAAAAGAAATTGAATTCAAGTTCCGCTCCCGTGATGTAATTCACAGTGCGCTTTTCCCTCACTTCAGAGCACAAATGAACGTTGTACCGGGCATGACTACCATGTTCCATTTTACACCAACAGTAACCACTGCTGACATGCGTAAAGATCCTTATGTGATCCATCAGATGGCTGAGATCAACGCGATCCGCTCTGAACAAGCGAGAAAAGAAAACAAGCCATTCAAGCCTGTAGAATTCGACTACGTATTGTTATGTAACAAAATCTGTGGAAACAGTCATTACAACATGCAAATGAATGTTGTGGTAGACACTGAAGCTGATTACAAAGAATGGCTAAGCAAAAAACAACCGTTTTTCGCTCCTGCTGCTGCAGAAGCAAAAAAAACAGAAGTAGCTGAAGTTAAGTAGGCAATAAGAACACAAACATAAAAACAACACTATAACAATTTAGCATATGTCAGATAATCACGGTCATCACGAAAGCCACGGTCACGGTCACGATAGTCACGGTCACGATGAACATCACCATGAAGAATCCTTTGTGTCCAAATACATTTTCAGTATGGATCACAAGACCATTTCACGTCAGTTCCTTGTAACTGCTGTGATCATGGCATTCCTTGCAATGATGATGTCATTCCTTTTCCGTTTACAATTAGCATGGCCTGGAGAAAAATTCGCCATCATCAATTTCATATTGGGCGACAAATGGGGTAAGGATGGTATTCTTGACCCGGGAATGTACATGGCACTTGTAACGATTCACGGTACCGTAATGGTATTTATGGTATTGACCGGCGGATTGAGCGGGACATTCAGTAACTTGTTAATCCCTTACCAGATCGGAGCACGCGATATGGCTTCCGGTTTCCTGAACATGCTTTCATACTGGTTCTTCTTCTTATCAAGTCTGGTAATGATCGCTGCTTTCTTTATTGAGACAGGCCCGGCATCTGGTGGTTGGACAGTTTATCCTCCTTTGAGCGCCTTACCACAAGCAATGGATGGCTCTAAACTGGGAATGACTTTCTGGTTGGTTTCCATGTCATTATTCATTGTATCCTCTTTACTTGGTGGTTTGAACTACATCGTTACTGTAATCAACCTTCGTACAAAAGGTATGTCAATGACCCGTTTGCCACTTACTATCTGGGCATTCTTCGTAACAGCTATTTTAGGTGTTCTTTCCTTCCCTGTATTATTATCTGCAGCGCTTTTGCTGATCTTCGACAGAAGCTTCGGAACTTCTTTCTACTTATCGGATATATACATTGGCGGACAAGCCTTAGAACAAACAGGTGGTAGCCCGATCCTTTACGAGCATTTATTCTGGTTCTTAGGTCACCCTGAAGTATACATCATCATCTTACCGGCATTGGGTCTTACTTCTGAAATCATCTCTGTAAACGCCCGTAAGCCGATCTTCGGTTACCGTGCGATGATTGGTTCTATCATGGCGATCGGATTCCTTTCCTTCATCGTTTGGGGACATCACATGTTTATGACTGGTATGAATCCGTTCTTAGGATCTGTATTCGTGTTCACCACGTTGCTGATCGCTATTCCTTCTGCGGTTAAAGCTTTCAACTACATCACCACTTTATGGAAAGGTAACATCCGTTACACTCCTGCTATGTTATTCGCAATCGGATTGGTTTCTACTTTCATTTCCGGTGGTTTAACAGGTATCATCCTTGCCGATTCAGCGCTGGATATTCCTATCCATGATACATATTTCGTTGTTGCCCACTTCCATATTGTAATGGGTGTTTCTGCGATCTTAGGTATGTGCGCCGGTGTTTATCACTGGTTCCCTAAAATGTTCCTGCGTCATATGAACAAGACATTAGGATACATCCATTTCTGGGGCACATTCATTGCTGCTTACGGTGTATTCTTCCCAATGCACTTCTTAGGTCTTGCAGGTGTTCCTCGTAGATACTATTCAAACAGCGCTTTCCCGATGTTCGACAACCTGGTTGACATCAACGTATTCATTACTTGTTTTGCGATGTTAGCGGTTGTTGTTCAGTTGGTATTCTTATTCAATTTCTTCTACTCTATGTTCCGCGGACCGAAATCAGTTCAGAATCCTTGGAATTCCAACACATTGGAGTGGACAACACCAATGGCACATACACATGGAAACTGGCCTGGAGCATTACCGGTAGTTCACCGTTGGCCATACGACTACAGCAAGCCTGGACAGGAACGCGATTTTGTTCCTCAAACAGTTCCTTTGGCTGAAGGTGAAATTGATGGTGGCGGTCACTAAGACTTATCAGATTAATAACAAGATTATATTTTTAAAATCCCTTCGCTTAGCGAGGGGATTTTTTTCTTTCCTGCTTTAGGTCGTTCTATTGAACTATCTTTGTACTGTGCGCAAACTGCTTTACATACTATTTTTTCTTTGCCTGACGGCAACCTGTTACGCACAGCCAACCATGGATACCATCCGTCAATGCCTGAAGCAAAAGCCCCACCTCTTCGGAAAATTTGATACCCGAAATTCTTTTATCGAAAACAGCAGGGCAAAAATATTCGGTTTAAAGGCCGGTTTGAATTATGGAGGACGTCTGCACTTCGGCATTGGCTATAATCAGCTCAATCCGCCTTCCAGCGATTTTGACAAAGAGATTTATACGGTGAATTCATTTGGAGAAATAGAAAAAACTACTGCAATGCTCCGTCTCTTTTATTTTTCATTGCATGCCGAATATATTTTTTATCAAACACGACATTGGCAATTGAGCATGCCACTTCAGCTTGGCTTCGGGCAGACCTATTATAAATATAATTTACTTGGAAAAAGGATCGTTATCGATAAGGATTACAATTTCATATACGAACCAGCCATCTCTATTGAATATAAATTTGTGAAATGGGCGGGCGTTGGTGCTGATATTGGCTATCGCTTTATGCTTACCGACTATGAGCGCCTGAATAAAAAATTCACGTCGCCAACCTACGCATTTAAATTCCTGATCTATTACAATGAAATTGTAAAATCTGCTTTTCCAAAAAGCAAGCTTGCGAAAAGGTTATGAGGAAATGAGAGACAATTAAATTATTGTTAAATAAAAAGATCCTCCTCCGTTGCCCAGAGAAGGATCTTTCATTCAGCTCTTAAACATATTATTCATTATTCGCAAGCAGTGTTACATGTCCGGTATAACCATGGTGTTTTTGGGAGAAGTCGCGCACTTCAATTTTATAAACATAAACCCCTTGTTGTGCGACCTTGTCTCCGTTATTTGCCCTTCCATCCCATCCTTTTGAAAGATCATCCGTTTGGAAGATCATTTCTCCCCAACGATCAAAGATCATCATGGAGAAAGAGCTGATCTCGCTCCCTTTTGGAATGAACTGATCGTTGGTTCCGTTTCCATCAGGAGTAAAGGCATTTGGAATATACAAGGTGAACAAAGGAACAATCTCTACTACTTTCGAAACAGAATCTCTACAACCTGCTGTGGTAATAGTAACCAAGGACACCGTATACAATCCTTTATCCGGATAGGTATGCAAAGGATCGGTTAGAACAGATGTTCCTCCATCACCGAATGTCCAGAAGCGTGATGCTGCGTTAGTCGATTGATCAGTAAATCTATAGGTCGGGCTAAGCGTTGTTCCATCAAGCCCTTCTTCTGAAAACTGTGCTGTTGTTCCCGGGTTCACCACCACGGTACTGGTTGTGCTGGCATTGTTCAAACATCCGAAAGGAGAAGTAACTATTACATTGATGGTATAAATACCACTTGCATAATAAGTATTCGAAGGGCTCACCTGGCTGGATGAATTACCGTCTCCGAATGTCCAGCTATATTGTGCACCGGCATTGGTAGTTGAATTATCCACATATACCAGGGTTGCCTGTTCGCAGCTTACAATTGATTGTGGCGCGATGCTGATCACCGGCAAAGGATTTACCGTTACCGGAACGCTGGAGGTAATGGTTGCACCGCAAGCATCAGAAACTGTTACCACATAGGTTGTACTGCTCGGAGGAGAAACCGTAAACGGTCCGTTGCCTGATCCTAAGCCGCCACTCCAGTTGATAGTTACTGCACCCGTGTTACCAAATACATTGGAATAAACGTTTGCACTATTACCATAACAAATAGCAGATCCCGGAGAGACTGTTAAATTGGCTGCAGTAAGAGAAGTTACATTTATGCTGACAGAAGCGGTATTTCCTGCGCATCCATTTGCATCCGTTGCAACCACATTATAGGTGGTCGGACTTGAAGGGCTGACCGTTTGTGTTGCACCGGTACCAATACCGGTCCAGGTAAATGTATAAGCTCCCGTACCTCCTGATGCACTTCCGGTAATGTTTGTATTCTGTCCTGAGCAAATGGTGGTGCTTCCTGTTGCTGTAGTTATCACCACGGAAGGTTGCGTGATGGTAATGGTTGCAGTGATGGTACATCCGTTAGCATCGGTGGCTGTTGCATTATATGTTCCGGGACTCAAGCCTGTTGCACTTGCACTTGTTCCGCCGGAAGGAAGCCACTGATAGGTATAGGTAGGAGTACCGCCGGAAGGAATGATCACTCCTTGTCCATTAGTTGATCCGTTGCAGGTAGCCGGGAAACCAGCCGATGACAAAGTAAGCGCAGCCGGCTCTGTTATCGTGATCGAAGAAGATACCGTACAACTGTTTGCATCGGTAACTGTTGCAGTATAATTTCCAGGCGATAATCCTGATACTGTTTGCACATATTGAACCGGGCTTGTATTCCACATATAATTAAACGCTCCGGTACCACCTGATGCACCAACTGTTACATAACCATCCGACAATCCATTACAGCTGACGTTGTTAATCACCATTGCATTTGCAATCAATGCGGCTGGTTGAGAAATAGTCATAGTTGAAGTAATGGTACATCCGTTATCGTCGGTTACAGTAATGTCCAGAACTCCAGCATATAAATTAGTTGCTGTCGCTGAGGTTTGTGCCGGACTGGTATTCCACAGATAATCGTAAGGTGCCGTACCACCAGCAACAACAATACTTGCCATACCGTTATTGGTTCCATAACAGCTAACATTCGTTTGTGATATTGAATAAGATAATGGAGCGGCAGGCTGCGCGATGGTAATCGTATCATCTTTTGTACAGCCATTTGAAGTAGTCACCGTTACATAATAAGTACCCGGTGTTAATCCGGTAATAGTTGAAGTGGTTGCACCAGTGTTCCACAGGTAAGTATAAGGAGGAGTTCCGCCGCTGGCATTCGCGGTGGCAGAACCATCGCCCAGACCGAAACAAGAAACATCGGTAAAATTCATGTTCACATTTCCCGGTGCAGCGCCTGTTCCCACTGTTGCCGTTGCGGAGCTTGAACAACCGCCTGCATCTGTTACATTCACTGTATACGTTCCGGCATATAATCCGTTTTCACTTGGTGTTGTTCCACCGCTAGGCAGCCATTGGTAGGTGAAAGGCCCTGTTCCTGCAACAATTGATACATCCGCTGTTCCGTTGGATGCATTGCAATTGGCAGGTGAAGTACTGGTATTAATGACCAATCCGGATACAGTGATGCAGAAGGAAAAAGTCTGACTGCCATTGTAAGGACAATTATTATCCTGAACGGTAATGGTAAAACAATGGCTGCTTGTGCTGATATCGGCAACAGTGGGAGTCCAGCTAAAAGTAGCAACAGGACGTGAGCCGGCGGTTGTTGTAAACGATGCGGCAGCAATTCCGCTGTTCCAGGTGATGGAAACATTTTGCGCAGCATCCACATCAAATGTGCTGATGTTAAAATTGATCGGAGTACCGGCACAAGCAATCAAAGAATAGGTTCCGGTATTGTTGATTCCGTTCACATAAGGATTATTGTTGGAACAAGTGATTGTTCGCATTTGAATATCGCGCATTACACTTCCAACGAGTATTTCATTTCTATACTCTTGAACTAATACAGCAAACACAGTTACCTGCAACATGGAAGGCGTCATGCACATATCGCCGGTGAAGTTATTGAATGTAACCGGCGGTGAAGAGGCAAGCGGCTGCGATGCAGAGTAAGGACTAATATAAGTTACCGTGGTTGTCGAACTTGTTTGAGGTGTAATTAAAGTAAAGTACAATGAATCGCCGTCCGGGTCGGAAGAGCCGTTGTTAAAACAATACGGCTGGCCGACACAAACAAAAGGTACAGGATCGTTCGAAAAATTCGGAGAGCTGTTGCAAGGAAAATTAAAATTATCCAAATGCGCTTCCACGTAAATATTTTCCGAAGCCGGCCCTGCAATGGTTCCAATAGAAGCATTCCGGCAACATAAGGTAAAACTGAATACCCAATCGGTGCAGCTGGCAGGTAAGGTGGTAACGCCACGATAGATGTATTCCTGCACACCAGGATACGTACCGCCAGTGCATTCGGTATTGAACGCCGCACAAATTGGCGACACTTCTATTCCTGTTCCTGGTAGTTGGTTAAGAGTTATGTTGTAGTTCTGTCCGCAAGAGGCAGAAGCAAGATTTATTGAGGCTGTAGTTGGTGCAGCGGCACCGGCGCAATCGCGATAAAAGGAAAGCGATATTTGGTATTGATTGCCGCCCAGGCATTGATAGGTAATATCAGCACTTTGGGCGTGCGAGGCAAAAGCTTCATTAGATGTTTGAATAAACATCAGGATGAAACTAAGCCAGATAAGGAGTCGTGTTTGTAATTTCGATTCCATGGGGACCTCCATTTTTAAATGAAAAACAATAAATTAAGAACTGGCTTGTTTAACGCCTGCTATTGCAAAGAGTTTCAGTTATTTTGTTAAAAATGGCAGAGAGCAATTCAGCGAGTACTAATAATATAGTTAAGTCGACGAAGGATGAAAAGGGATTGTTTACCGTCTTTAGGCCTGAAAGAAAAGGTAATGCGAATGATAATAAATATTCAAAGAAAATTTATACTCTCACGCCGATGATCACCACGTCATCAACCTGTTCCAGCTCCCCTTTCCATAGGTCGAAAGCGGATGAAAGTTTTTCTTTCTGCTCATCTACAGGAAGCAAATGAATTGTATGAAGCAATCCTTTTAACTGATTGTATTTATATTTTTTTCCTTTCGGCCCGCCAAACTGATCAGCATAACCATCGCTGAAAAGATAAATGCAGTCTCCTTTTTCAAGCGCAATTGAATGATTGGTATAGTTATCCACTTTACCATCAAGGTTGACACCGATCGGAAATTTATCAGATTTGATTTCATGGAACTGGCCTTTGTGAACATAATACAGGGAATTAAATGCGCCGGCATACTGCAATACATTTGTATTTTTGTTCAGTGAGCATAGCGACAAATCCATTCCATCCTTTACTCCTTTTCCATCGCCTGACTGACGTAGTGTTTTTGTAACGCCATAATCCAGATGTTTTAAAATATCTGATGGAACCGTCAAGTGCATTTCGTTCACTGCCTGAGTCAACAAATTAAATCCTACCACGCTCATCAGTGCTCCCGGCACACCATGCCCAGTACAGTCTACAGCTGCAAAGCAAACCGATTCGTTTTTTTGCTCTATCCAATAAAAATCTCCGCTTACAATGTCTTTCGGACGATAAAAAATAAAGCTGTCCGGTAACATGTTTTTCCAATAGCTATCCGGAGGTAAGATTGATTCCTGAATGCGCTTTGCATAATTGATACTGTCGGTTATTTCTTTTTTATGAGTTTCCAGTTCTTCTTTCTGGCTACGGATCGCATTGTTTGATATGGTCAGCTGTTCATTTACTCTTTTGCGCTG
>DASWNK010000011.1:0-14806 GCA_036399275.1 Bacteroidia bacterium
ATGCTGTTTGCCGAAGCAATCTTCAAAGGTTTTACAAGAGCAGGAATCGCTGACACAAAACAAGGCAGTGAAGTACTGTTTTCCTTTGATGCCGAAAGCCGGGAAGAAGTGGATGAAATGGCAAAGAGAGTTGAAGCGGCAGGCGGCACCATCTTTGGCAAGCCTTCCGATGTACAAGGCTGGATGTACGGCTGTGGCTTCACCGATCCGGACGGACATCGCTGGAACGTATTGCACATGGATATGAGCAAGATGCCAAAGGGATAATTATAATGGCCTGTTTCTTGCTAAATATTTAAGAGCAATTTATAAAACATGAAATCAAAATTCTACTTTCTACTCCTCTTCATTAGTGTTATTGCCAGCAGCTGTTCGAAATACGGCTATGTGCAGTTAAAATATCCCACGGCTCCGGACGCGGTCCTGCCGGAAAACCTGAAGACAATTGCAATTGTTAACAGGTCGCTTCCTCCGAAAGAAGAAAAAGAAAAGCACAACTCTGTAACAGAAGCCATTATCACAGGGGAAGTTGCGGGTTCCGACCGGCTGGCATCGGACGAATGCCTCAAAGGAGTTTTTGATCAGCTGAATGGTTTCAGAGAACTCTCCATTGTATTTCCAGCCAAAACCAGGCTTACAGGCACAGGAACAAGACAAACACCCGATGTGCTGGACTGGAACCTGGTAAAACAGATCTGTGATTCCACTCACGCAGATGCTTTACTGGTATTGGAAATGTTTGATTCGAATTCAGATATTTTATTAAGCACCGTCAACAACCAAATCAACAATGTCCTCTCCGGAACATTGGATACTCCGAAACCTCCCAACCAGATCCGCATGAATGTGAGCAGCTACTGGAGATTATACCTTCCTGCTGACCAGAAGGTGATCGACCAGTATCAGACCAATAATTTCCTAACCTTCAATACATCAGGATTCCTGAATATTCCGCCTCCCGAAGCGCTTCCGAAAACAGCCTATGCTGCAGGATCACAATATGGCGGACGCTTTTTACCCGGCTACTATTACGTAAAACGGGATATGTATAAAAGAGGGAAAGGCGCATACAAGGAACAATTCAAAACCGCTTTCCGCAAATCGGAAGTTGCCAACTGGCAAGGCGCTTCGGAAGTATGGATGGACATTGCCAAAAAAGCATCTGGTGCCAACGCCGGAAAAGCTTGTCTGAACTTAGCGGTGGCTTACGAAGTATTGGGCAATACAAAAGAAGCATTGTTTTGGGCAAAAAAATCCTATGAAGATTACGGAAATAAAATAGGCCGTGAATACGCCAACAAGCTCAAATACCGTATCAGCGTAGAATAAAAAGTTGCGAGTATCTTTTGCCAGACATTCCGTTATAGAGCTAAACAACCTTATGAGAAAAGCCTCCCTCCTTCTTCTACTATGCTTTATTTCCAGCTTACTGTTTTCACAAACAGGAACAATAAAAGTTGCCAAGCCTGCTAAGAAGGATACGCTAGTAGTTCCTAAGAAAGTACGAAGCATCGCCGTTACAGCAGGAAGCAATTACACCTTTAAAGAAATTAAAAAGCTTGGCTATGAAGTGCAAGTCCTAACTTCGCCTATTGACCATCCTTCATATATCGGCTTGAAGTACAGCCATGAAATTCAATATTATCAACTATCACCCTATAATAAAGAGTCGCAACTAATTGAAACGGCATATAGTCGTTCCGAAACCACCGCGGATTATTTGAGCACCCTCCTTGGTAGTAGCTGTCATTTTGTGTTTGGAGCCAGGAGCAATTTTTTTGTTTCAGTAGGGTTAACCCCTGAGTACCTTTTAAAAACGAAGAATCAATATAGCCGATTAAATTATTCCGATTTCAACCGATTCAATTTAGCTGGAATAATTGCAATTAAAATTCCTGTATTGAAACATTATCCATCAACCTTAGTTATTCAAAAGACTTCTTTGAAAACTTAAAAGACAAAAACATCTACAATGAATCCGGCGTAGTGACTGGAAAACAAAAATCAAGAACAAATCTCTTGTCTTTGTCTGTAAGTTATAATGTTTTCCGCGAAAGAAAATAGATCTTCAGGTTAAATTCAGGGTCTGCAATCGCCTTCAACTTCACTTTTCTTTTTTGTTAACTTTGGTGCAGGAGAAACAATCAACAGTAGTATCCGAAATTGATCTTATGAAATTAACAGAAAAAATTCTCGGCGCATTAACCATCCTGGCAATTGTATTTAAGCTCTTCCTCATTCCGGGTGGAGGCGTGCTTTTTGTCATAGCAACGCAATTGCTTGCTTGTCTTTATTTCTTTTTCGGCTTTGCGCTGTTCAATTCCATCCGCCTCAGAAATATATTCAGCAAGGCGGCCTATGCATCGGTAAGTACCATGAAAATAGTAGGTGCCGCATTAATGGGAATTCCCCTTTCAATGATTTGTGTAGGCATTACGTTTAAAATACAGATGTGGCCTGGCGCACAGGCAATGTTGATCGCAGGCATGACTCCTGCAATCATTATCTTTATCATCTCTTACATCAAGTACCTTACAACAAAGCATGTGTTTTATATTCATGCAATGATCCGTTGCGGAATCTTCGTTGCTGTGGCTATTTTGCTGTTTTTTACCTCCGCAATAACACTCATGAAAATTGAATACCGTGATCATCCGGAATTCATCAAAGCATTTGAAGCATCCTGGCTTGATCAGGAGAATGAAGACTTGTATAAAAAAATGGAGCTGGAGAGAAACAGAGTGTATCTTGAACCGGGAGACTTTAAGCAATATGAACAAGAATATTTAAAAGAAATAGAAGCCAGGGAAGAAGAACTTGCAGCAGAACAGGAAACATTGTATCCTAAAAGAAAATTTCCTTTAACAGAAGGCTGGACCAATGATTTCGAGCATATTCTCAGCAAAGAGGAAATCAGCACATTGAACAATACCGTTACCGCCTTTACTGCCAGGACAGGCATCAGCATTCATCTGGTTACCATCGACAGCATTGAACGGCACGATACTTCCGATCTTGCAGGCTATCATTTAATGGATGAATGGATGTCGAGTGAAGACGAAGAAATTGTACTGGTGATTGTTTCAAAAGCAAAACGCGAGGTTGCCATCTTTGGCGATGATATCACCGAAGAAATTCTAACAGGGCCGGTCTGCAAAGAGATTATGGCGAAAAACATGACGCAGTCGTTCAGAAACGGCAATTTTTTTAAAGGCCTGCAAAATGGTTTAGGAGCAATTATCAGAACACTGGATAACCCGCCCGAAAACCTTTAATTCATTTCTCATATCCTCTCTTTTTTGCTAAGCACGATGATACCGGTCGCAACCAGGATTCCACCTATGAGCGGCGCCCCCTGAAATGAACAGCTGCCATTTTTTCTTTCCCTGCTTCCTGTCTGAAATTTTTTCAGATTCTAGCCTTCCCGTAAGGCTATTGAAATGAATTTTTGGCAGTTTTTTTATGATGGAATACCATTTGATTTTTATGCGCGTAAATAAATAAATTGTTTAACCATAAAAAACAGGAGGACCTGATTATGACAGTTATTAAATGGAAAAAGCCCTTCGAAAATGGGCATTCAAACACTCCAACAAGCTACAACGCCCATTTTTCGGGGATAATGAAAGATTTTTTTGGAGATGATTTCTTTACACAGGAGTATGCATCATTTGTTCCTGCAGTAAATGTATCGGAAGAAGCAGATAAGTTTAATCTTGAGCTATCGGCACCCGGCTATGAAAAAACCGACTTTAAGATCGAGCTCAACCAACGCATGCTGCTCGTCTCCGCCGAGCATCAAGCCAAAGAAGAAAGCAATGAAAAGATGTACACTAGAAAAGAGTTTATCAAAGGCTCCTTCCAACGAAGCTTTTCATTGCCCGAAGAAGTAAATGAAGAAAAGATTGAGGCCCGCTACGAAAACGGCATCTTGAAAATCTCTTTGCAAAAAAACAAAGAAAACAATGCCCGATCGATCAGCATTTCCTAAATCATGCAAATTAAGTTTAACCTTTAAAACAATTTTATGGATACGGTTATTATGCTTTCGCTTGTAATACCTGCTTCCCTTGCTTTTGCTTTAACAATGATGCTTATTAAGGAAAGCGACTATTTTTTCGGAAGGAAGCATTTCCATCACCGAAACAAAAAGGCAACTACAAGCACAAATCAGAAAAGCACTGATGATTATAAAGATGACATGAACGGGCTTGATCTCTCAGGCGGAACCATGGGGATCTGATCAAAAGGCCTTGCATACAGCAAGGCCTTTTGATTTCTGCTTCTCAGATTCTTTCTTTCCTGCTAAGCATGATGATACCGGTAGCAACGAGAATTCCGCCTATCAGCGGCGACCATGGGAAAGGATGGGACATCACTCTTTCTTCATTGGTATCATGCTTTTTTTCTTTGATGGTATCTACAGCAGCGACAACAAGCAGGATGACACCGCCTATAAGAATTACCAGACCAGCTTTTCTAACTATGTTCATGTGGGTATATTTTTCATTAACATTATATACAGCTTAAAAAGGCCCCTTTCGGAGCCCGTAGATTGAACCTTTATTCCCTTCGTCTGTATTACCTGCTTCAGGTTGTTATGGGTATGATCTCAGCTGTTTAAAGCACCCCCAAAAGATTCGCTCTGTCACTCTCGTTTAAATCTTTGTGCCTTTCTCCCTGGCCGTATAATTCCCCAATCCTACTGATGCAATTTTTTATATTTACAATCTAAATAAACGATATGAAAAAAATAGCAATACTGGGTACAGGAATGGTTGGAAGCACCATCGGTTCAAAAATGATTGAATTGGGCCATGAAGTGATGATGGGCAGCAGAACAATCAGCAACGAAAAAACAAAGGCCTGGGTTGCAGCCAATGGTACAAATGCTTCAAAGGGAACATTCGCAGATGCCGCCGCATTTGCCGACCTGATATTTATTTGTACAAAAGGAGAAGTAACACTGGAAATGCTGAGATCGGCAAACGTGAATAACTTTAATGGCAAAACGGTGATCGATATCAGCAACCCGCTCGATTTTTCAAAAGGAATGCCGCCGATCTTAATTCCGGAATATTGTAATACCAATTCGCTTGGTGAAGAAGTTCAGAAACTTCTCTCGAAAGCTAACGTGGTAAAAACCCTCAACATTGTCAATTGCCTGATAATGGTGGACGCAAAGAAAAGCGCGGGCGATCCAACCATGTTTGTTTGCGGAAACAACGCTGCTGCCAAAGAAGAAGTAACGGGAATCTTACACCAATTCGGCTGGAACGATATTATTGATCTGGGTGACATTTCAACCGCCAGGGGAACTGAAATGCTGATGCCTATCTGGCTGCGAACATGGATGGCAACAGGTATAGGACACTTCGCATTTAAAGTAATAAAATAAAAACTAATCGACGCGGGCAACTTTACCCAGCCCTTCTGTATTAATATTTTTCGTTGCCGGATCTCCTTTGTATTGAACGCCGCCAAATCCGCTCGAATGAATATTCAATTCTTTGGAAGCGTATACTTCCGCTGTTCCTATGCCTTCTGAATTCAAGGTCAGTTTCTCTGCTTTCAATTCAAACGCACGAATGGCACCTACTCCTTTATGATCGATCACAACTTCCGTAACAAGGCCTTTCAAAAACATGGCGCCTACAATTTCCGAATGGATGGTTAATTTTTCTGCCACCAGGTCCAGTCGTGTTGCGCCTACTCCCTTACAATCCAGCTCAATCTCTTTAAACGTCATGCGGTCGGCACAATTAAGCATGCCAACTCCTTCGGTGCTTACCTTCGAAAGATTAACAAAAGTAATATACACGTTGATCTTTTTCATTTTGTTGATGGCTATATCGTTCTTCATTTTTACCGTTAGCACTGCATTATCAACGGATGTAAGAATAAATGGCAGCACATTTTCATCGGCTTCCATTTTCACCGACTCCTTTTCACCTTGAATCAAAAAAACATTGAATACGCCATTTAACTTCACCTGATTAAAAGCGCCTGGCTGCACTTCAATAACTGCCAGCTTCCCATTCGCTACGACCTTTTCGGAACCATCGCCGGTTGTAAGATTCATATCGTCACAGCTGACAAGGAATAAAGCACTTGCAAACAGGCAAAGCGCAGATAGAAAAGTAAGATTTTTCATTTTTTCAAGTATTTAAGTGGCGTTTTAGGGATGAGACGGAGCAATCTGCAAAAAGTTACAATTCAAAATCATATTCTCAAGAATGATCAAATAAGTAGTATTTTTATAAAAAAAACAGGAATCCATAAAATCATACACTAATGAAAAAATCATCCTTCTTTATTATTGCTTTAGTGATAATCATTTCAAGCGGGTTTAGCGCTTCTCTTCTGTGGAACGTTTCGCCCGAAGGCTTAACGGTAAACTTTGAGCTGCCGGATGAAGGCACCAAAGGAACGATCAGCGGATTGAAAGCCAGCATCGATTTCGACTATAAAGACCCTTCGGCTGCAAAAATTTCAGCTACCATGGATATCAACACTTTGGATGCAGGAAATGCTCAAAAAACCAAGCATTTATTATCGGCCGATTTCTTTAATGCCGAAAAATTCCCTACTGCGTCTTTCGTTTCCTCAGCTATCAAAGCCAATGCCGATGAATTTATTGCTACCGGCGCCCTCACAATAAAAGACTCTACAAAAACCATCGAGATCCCTTTTACTTTTACCGAAGGAACGGATGGCTCTGGAACATTCAAAGGAACAATCACCCTGTTCAGCGGCGATTATGGCATTATGAAGAAAAGCAAAACAGGCAAGGATAAAGTTGTTATTACATTAACTGTTCCGGTAAAAAAATAGATTTGATGCTGCTCTAGCTGTCGCCTTTAATAAAAAAAGGAAATGGATCTGCTTAAAACAAAAGATAAAAAACTAACCTGAATGGACCAGGAAGATGAGCCGGCACCAGTCGTGTGTCGGCTTTTTCATTTACCTTACTACTATGAAATCACATTCCATCAATGAAATCCAAAAAGAGCTGAAAACGCTTGAGCCGAAAGAAGTGCTGGAACTTTGCATGCGCCTCGCTAAGCACAAAAAGGAGAACAAAGAACTGCTCTCCTACCTCCTATTTGATCAGGATGATGAGAAAGAGTACCTACAAAAAGTAAAGAAAGAGCTTGATGAATTGTTTCTTGAGATCAACAGAAAGACAACCTGGACTACAAAGAAAGGCTTACAGAAGATCGTTCGCCAGCTGAATAAATTCATCAAAAACTCCAGCAAAAAAGAAAGCGAGCTGGAGCTGAGATTGTATTTCTGTAAAAAAACAAAAGCAACCCGCATTAATCTTGACGCGAGCAAGATCATCAGCAACTTATATTATCGTGAGGTTGAGAAAATAAAATCAGCTTACGCAAAGCTTCATGAAGACCTTCAATACGATTACAAAGAAGAGCTGGAAAAACTAGCGATTATACAATAAGTGTACATTCTGAATGGTTTCCACCGAATTGATCGTATTCGCCATTGCTGCAGTAGAATAATTAAAAGTAGTCAAGCGGTTTGCTTCCACCACATATAGCTTATTGTTCAGCTCATCGTATTTCAGCTTTACAGCAGTATAACCGCTGATATAGGTGGTAACACTGTTTAAGGAATACTGATATTTATAAATAGTCCCATCCGAAAGCCCCAGCAGGTAAGTATCCGCATCAATCTTCACCGCGCTTAAAAGACTTCCCGCAGGCAAAGGAAAAGGGTAAGGGCTCCAGAGATTATTATTAATACGATCGAACAATTGCATTACGCCCTGCCCTGCCACATTCCCGAATACAAACACATTTGTATTGTCTTTTTCACAAAAAGCAACTACATCCTGCGAAAGCATACAGTTCTTTTCCGCGCTACCAGTAGGAAAATACGTAACGAGTTTCTTTGATGAAGAGAGTTTGTCTTTTTGTTCCGCTACCAGATATCCGCTGTTAAAGCATAACTGTTGTGCGTAGCTGCCTGCAAGCGCTGTAGCCGCATAGGAAACAGTGCCGGCATAATCATAACCCCGGATACTACCGTCGTAACGGGCAATATAAGTATGCAGATCATTATTGGCATAGCCGGTAAAATAAGGATTGGAAGATGTTGTGGATGTAATTGAGAACCGGTTGGTATTGTATTGTAAAATTAATGCAGTAAAATCACCCGTGTAATTACCACAAACATATGCCTGCTGGTGATAGCTGCTCAGGGATGATCCAAGGTAATCACCGGTAAAAACATGGAAAGGGCTGATGGAACTGAAAGTGCTGTCAACTGTAGATAGGTTGGTTTGAGCACTGCCGGCGCTGCTCACAAGATAGATCTGCTTTAAAACCTTTGGGGCAGCCGTAATGTATATTTTCCGGTAAGCATTGGTATGGTGTGCGCCATCCGACGCAGTTATCGTGACATAATAGAACCCGCTCTCCAGGTGAATGTTATCCAATAAATACTGCATGTTGAGCGTCATGGAAGGAGAAGAAACGCTTACAGGAACAGTGATATGAACCGCAGCCTGATTTGCATCCGTCAAACTCACCGAAACCGTTTCAATTTTTGTATCATCTGTAACCGTAGCCGTCACGCTTACGTAATCATATACATTAAAGGATTGATTCTCAACCGGACTGCTGAATGTTACCTTCGGGCCAAACTCATCTTCATCCTTTTTACAGGAAAAAAGGCTCAAAACCAGCAGAAAGACGGAGAGAAAATATATTTTGTTCACAACATTCATTCAATAAAGTTAATCAATTACAACAATACTCACCATAACAGGTTATAATTAATGTTAATAACATGTTTATGGACTGTTCAAAATTATATTTAAATATGAATTCTTTCAATTTTTGGTAAATTTGTCCTATGAATGATTTTACTACTAAAAACGATATAAATTCCCGAAGAAGAGTCAATAAACCCGCTGGAACCCAGCAATTGATGGATATAGGGAAAATGCCTCCCCAGGCGGTTGAACTGGAGGAAGCGGTGCTTGGCGCCCTGATGCTGGAGAAAGATGCTTTAACCAATGTTATTGACATCCTGAAGCCACAAAGTTTCTATAAGGATGCCAATTCCCGTATTTTTCATGCAATCGAACAGCTTTTCACCCGTTCGGAACCGGTGGATATTTTAACGGTTACGCAGGAATTAAAAAAGACCGGAGAGCTCGACCTTGTAGGCGGTGCTTATTACATTACTCAATTGACAAATCGTGTGGCTTCTGCCGCCAATGCAGAGTTTCATGCACGCATCGTTGCACAGAAATTTATCCAGCGCGAATTGATCCGCATCTCTACAAAAACCATCAACGATGCTTACGAAGATGGTTCCGACGTTTTTGACTTGTTGGACAATGCGGAGAAAAATCTGTTCTCCATCGTTGAAGGAAATATTAAAAAGAATTACGATAAGATGAGTACGCTCATCCGTAAGGCTATTGATCAGATTGAAATAACAAAAAACAACAAAGGCAATTTCTCCGGAATTCCTTCCGGATTGACAGCTTTGGACCGCTTAACATCCGGCTGGCAGAAGTCCGACCTGGTGATCATAGCTGCCCGTCCGGCGATGGGTAAAACCGCATTGGTATTGAGCATGGCACGTAATGCGGCAGTTGATTTTAACAAAGCGGTAGCGGTTTTCTCATTGGAGATGTCTTCGCTTCAGTTAGTAACCCGTCTTATTGCCAGCGAATCGGAGTTGTCTTCCGAAAAATTAAAAAAAGGAAACCTGGAAGATTACGAATTCCAACAGCTGAATGATAAGATCAAAAAACTAGCGGAAGCGCCGCTATTTATTGACGACACGCCCGGACTCTCAGTATTTGAGCTGCGTGCGAAAGCAAGACGATTAAAAGAACAACATAAAATTGAACTCATCATTGTCGATTACCTTCAGTTGATGACAGCCGGTGGAGAAGGAAAAGGAAACCGGGAACAAGAAATTGCTACTATTTCACGTTCATTAAAAGGATTGGCGAAAGAGCTGGAAATTCCAGTAATCGCTTTATCTCAGTTAAGTCGTGCCGTTGAAACCAGAGGTGGTGACAAACGTCCGCAACTTTCGGATTTACGTGAATCCGGTGCGATTGAACAGGATGCCGATATGGTAATGTTTATTCACCGTCCGGAATATTACAATATTACAGAAGACGAAAATGGTGCTTCCACCGTTGGAGTTGCCGAATTGATCATTGCAAAGCATCGTAACGGTCCGGTGGATTCTGCGAAAACGCGTTACATTGGCCAGTTCACCAAATTTGCCGATCTGGATATGCTGGATTCTAATGTGGATTACGGTGCAGGATCATCACTTTCGCCTTCAAGTGATTTTGATACACAATCGAATTCCGTGATCAGAGGTTCTAAAATGAATGACATTGAAGAAGATCATCCATTCTAGTTTGGTACAATTATCGCGGCTTTAAAAAAACATTATTCCATTCACATGAAACGTTTTATCAGCCTATTATTTTTCACATTCATAGCCTTTTTATCTCAAGCATCTTTTATCCTGATCCCGATGGACCTTCATCAGAAAGATCACCTGAAGGCATACGGCGTCGCTTATTGGGTGCTGAAGCAGGATGTGGAGGTTCATTGGCTGCTGAACTATCGCGGCGGAAGTTTCATGATCAAAGATGCAAAATCCATTCAAAGTGAATGCACCATCCGCGGAGTTTCATTTGAAGTGATCGCCGATTCAAGATCGACCTCCATTCTTGCTGAAATCGCGAACCCGGAAGTAAACATGGAAGATGTGAAATTGGAAAAAGCGCCCAAAGTAGCAGTCTATTCTCCTAAAATGAAGCAACCCTGGGATGACGCCGTAACCCTGGTTCTTACCTATGCAGAGATTCCTTATGAAGTTATTTATGACGAAGAGATTATCAAGGATAAATTGCTGACCTACGACTGGCTGCACCTTCATCATGAAGATTTTACAGGACAGTACGGTCGTTTGTGGTTCGGATATCGCAATGCGCCTTGGTATCAGGATCAACAGCGCACATTGGAAGCTAGCGCGAAAGCATTGGGCTTCAATAAAGTTTCGGAAATGAAACTCGCTGTTGCAAAAAAGATAAGAGACTTTACAGCAGGCGGTGGATTCTTGTTTGCGATGTGTTCTGCTCCTGATAGCTACGACATTGCACTTGCAGCCGACGGACTGGATATCTGCGAAAGCATGTTTGATGGTGACGGTACCACGCCCGGCTACGTTAAAAAAGTGGATTACTCAAAAACGTTTGCCTTTAAGGATTTCACACTCAGCACCAATCCGAATGAGTACACAAAATCCAACATTGATACCTATACAACCCGTAAACAGAAATACGGCATTACAAAAACGAATGACCTTTTTACATTGTTTGATTTTTCTGCAAAATGGGATGTTGTACCGACCATGCTTTGCCAAAATCACGAACAGATCATTAAAGGATTCTGGGGACAGACTGTTGGATTCGACAAATCTTTCATCAAGCCGAATGTATTGATTTTAGGAGAAAACAAAGCGGCAAACGAAGCCCGTTATATTCATGGTGAATATGGAAAAGGGACTTTTACTTTTTACAGCGGGCACGATCCTGAAGATTATGAGCACCGTGTAGAGGATCCTCCAACCGATTTAAGCCTTCATCCAAATTCTCCCGGATATCGGTTGATCCTGAACAACATTCTTTTTCCTGCCGCAAAAAAGAAAAAGCAAAAAACTTAAATGCGGATAACGGACAGGAGCGAAACTACAAATCCGGGTGTATAGGCCTGTGTAGTGGCAGACTTTTACCACCAAATTTTGTTTAAATTCAAATAAGAAATCAACCTACTTATTGCTCTGTATGCAACAATTGCAACCAATAAAAACGCCATTGAAAAAAGAACTGAATAGAAAAAATAACCGATAAACCAAAACACAATAAGATATAAAACAACTGAGTAGAATACGCCCCAAGCTATGTCGGAATCAGTTAATTCAAAGTAATCTCCAAAAATTGGTCTGAAGTAAATCAAAAAAAACACATCATAAAATATGCTAAACAATATGAAAACAATAGCATGGAACATTCCAAGTCTCTTAATTAATTCAATCTTTACGTCTAGTCTGAATTCGTCAAATACCCCTTTCCCTTCCTTGTCATAACCATAAAGATATTCAAAGATCAACCTATGAACTGGAGTCCTAATAATCCACTCATCAATTAATTTATCTTCTGTCATTTGTGCAAATGTGAAAATTGTTTGAAACAGGTTGATTAATCGTAAAATCTCCAGGAGATCCCCAGCTTGAAAGCTCTGTCGTTTGTGGGATAGTGCGGAGTCATCATATAATTTGTTCCCGACCATCCGCTGTTCAGGTGATCAATCTTAAAAAACACCCTCACAGCTTTTACACGTGCATTGATAAAAAAATCAACGAAAGGATAGTTCCCGTATTTCTTATCCGATTGCAAATAAAACTGCCCTGTGGCAGGCATATAGGCGTTTGCATAATACTCCGAAACAAAAAATACCGAAGCGCCGATTTGCATGTGCATAGCGCCTTTAAATAAATCATTTTCATAATACAGGGAATGCTCAAGTACCAATTCCGGCAAGCGGATCACCACTGAATCCGGAACATTTTGGTAATGTATAGTATTGTCGAGATGCCAATTAAAAAAAGTGAAATTCTTTTTCAAATGAGCACTTGCAACAGCAACGCTTCCTGCATATTGTTTTGCTATTCCGTAATTGTCAAAATACACTGGCTTGGAATACTCAATAATATCAGCGCCTACAGACAACCTATACTTCTTCATACTAAAGTTCAATCCCACACGATTCGTTTGTATCTTTTCAAAATCATTGTTCCATTTAAAATGGTTGGAAGAGTAATGCTGATAAATAAAATCAGGCTCCTGCAGCTTGGAGCTAAAATGAATGCTTAGATCAGTCAGACTATCTTTTATTCCCTTTCTGATTGAACCTTCCACACCATAGTCATCCTGGTTATAACCGGTAAGAGCATATTTTCCGGAAAGTACCAACCAAAGCCGGCGGGTTGAATAGGTATTGTATAAGCTGAAGCCGGCGATCACATTATTGAACGTAGAATCGATCTCCCTTTGCTTAACATTTACAAACTGATCTTTCACACTCAGGCTGAGTCCCAGCAAATCTTTGAATCCTCTGTGTTTACCGTTATCAATCCGTTTCCAGGTTAATTCATTTTCCAGCTTAAACGTATAGGCAGAGTCGAATGTGCGAGATGAATCATTGTAAATATTCGAATAAAAACCTGATAGCGGATTTTCATCCTCGTACTTCATCAGGTAATCATCTGCCAGTGTAGTAAGAACAAGCTGACTGTTCGGAATAACGGCTGCATTAGCTGACGTATCAGCTGACTTCAGCCCTAAATTGATATATTGCTTCAGAAAGACACTTCGGTTCAGCAGACTCCGTTTAGCGAAAGTCAGATTTACATCGATCAGTCTTTTGTCAGCGCCTACTTCGTTCTCAAAAACAGAATCATCAGCAATACCGCCATTTTCAAAGTTTTGCACGAAATTGTACATAACACCTCCCAGTAAATAGTAGCGATTATTTTTTGATTTATAATTGGTGGAAAACGCGATAAAATTATTGTTTGTGTTCTGACGGAGATAAAAACCTTCAGATCTTATCCGGAAGAAGTCCGCTGTAATATTCCAGTTCTTTTTTACATTATAAGAAAAGGTCATTTTAAAATCCTGCTCCTTCTTGGATCCGATAACATAAAGTAGATCGGTATAAGGAGAATGAGTATCGTAAAACTTTAAGCTTTTAGGAGTGTAGAAATAAGGAAGGTAATTATTTTTAAAGTAATTGAATTCCGCTTTTCCGTTTAGATCACGAAGAAGGAGGTCGTTAAATGCAAGTCCGCTGTTACCCAGATGATTTCTTCCCAGGTAATTCTGAAACCCACTGAGGGATTCATCAATAAAATGAGCGGAGTCTGCAAATCCGAATTGATTTTCAGTAAAGAAAGAGGTTTTTCCTGTCTTTTTGGGGAGCTCGAGAGAGTCGCCATTACCTGCAAGGAGAATAAAAGGAGAAATAAGGAAAAGGAAGAAAAATTTTATAGCAGCATTCGGCATTTCATAGAAAAATTTTGCACAAAAATACTATTAATAAAAATAAAAAAGCCTCAATTCAGTGAAGAATTGAGGCTAATTTAAAAGTGGCAACGACATACTCTCCCACATATTACTGTAGTACCATCTGCGCTGGTGGGCTTAACTTCTCTGTTCGGAATGGGAAGAGGTGGACCTCACCGCTATAGTCACCTAAAATCATAGTCCGTTTTGGCGGACACAATAAGATTGACATAATAAAGAAAGAAAATACAACAATAATAAAAAAACTAAATGTAAGAGATACGAGTTCTAATAAGAAAGCTAACGGGTAATTAGTATTGCTCAGCTTTGACATTACTGTCTTTACACTTACAACCTATCAACGTAGTAATCTTCTACGACCCTTTAAAGAAATCTTATCTTGAGGCGAGTTTCGCACTTAGATGCTTTCAGCGCTTATCTCATCCGAACATAGCTACCCAGCGATGCAGTTGACACCACAACTGGTACACTAGCGGTCCGTCCGACTCGGTCCTCTCGTACTAGAGTCAGGTCCTCTCAAATTTCTAACGCCCACAACAGATAGGGACCGAACTGTCTCACGACGTTCTGAACCCAGCTCGCGTGCCACTTTAATCGGCGAACAGCCGAACCCTTGGGACCTTCTCCAGCCCCAGGATGTGACGAGCCGACATC
>DASWNK010000012.1:0-22782 GCA_036399275.1 Bacteroidia bacterium
GAATTCTCCCCGGACAACGGAACAACCTGGGTTGATTTAACAGATCCTGCTTATGCAAGTTATGTTTACTGGAACAATCCATATGTCCAGCCAGTGTTCACTGGCAATTCCGCCGGATGGAAACAATACCGGGCTTCCATCTCAACGCTCGGCCCTCTTTTCAATATTCAATACAACGACACCGTTTTATTTCGCTTTTCATTTATAAGCGATGGAGTTCAAACGTTTAAAGACGGCTTAATGTTCGATAGTATTTTTGTTTGGGACGTACCGCCGGTAGGAATTGATAATATATATTCAAAAAGCGGGCAAATAAATGCATATCCCAATCCTGCTTCCGCCTATGTTAGTATTCAATTTGGAAATGACACTGCTGAAGAACGGATTTTAAAAGTTTATAATACTATCGGACGTCAGGTTGATGAAATGAAAATTGCGGTCAATGCGAACAAAGTATCACTTGATATTAATAATTATCCGGCCGGCATTTATCTATATAGCTTGGACAAACTCGGCGGCTTTGTGATTTCTTCTGGAAAGTTTATTAAGAATAAGTAAACGTATGTTGGCAAGCTAAGTTGGCCCAAGCGTTAGTAGAACATTGTATTATAGAAACTTGTAAATGACAAGAAAAATAATAATTTTCACTTTACTTTTAAATTCAATTATTCCATATTCCAATGCACAAAAATTAACAATAGACAGTATTGTTGGGAGATGGGTTTTGTATCAACAATCTTTGGATTCGTCACTAATATACGATGTCACGAACCCAAGGGTAATGATGAAGTATAGTTTTTGGAATCTTAAAAAATTAAAACCCAATTACACAATTTCCGACAGTCTCAAACTAGTTGAAAATGTAGAAGCTAAATTGGTGGATTTCAAAAAAATGTTTATTCAGTTTAATGTTGACAGTACATATACGAACCGAAAAATAAAAGGAGGCGGGAAAGTAACAGACGATGTTGAAGAAGGGAGATTTGTTGTTAATGTTGAGGACCAAACACTTACGCAAACTGATCTGACGGGCCGAACTCTAACAACAAAGGTGATTCTTAGCGATGGAATTCTTCGGCTCATATTTGACTATCCCAGACCATTTGAATTGGCTTATAAAAAGGCACTAACAACGACCCACTAGCACCAAGAATAATTGAGGCTTTCGATAAGTTTGTAAATGTAAATTATAAATAAAACCGCACCAGCACCCTTGCAATATGCTGATTTCGTACATTTACAGTGTCAAGATCATACTAAATAATCAAGATTGAAAAAGGTGGAAAACGAAGCGGCTAATAGCTGGACTATTTGTCCGGAATGTCAGGGACGCGGCAAAAAAAGCCGTAGGCTTCGCAAGAAGACGCGGCTTCGTTACCAAATGGCATTCGATCAGTTTGAAAAAACGAAAAGTGAAGGAACGGCTCCTGTTCGTCCTAAGGATCACCTGTATTCCTGCCTGAACTGTTCGGGATCCGGCTTGCTTCATTCTGCCAGTCCTCCCACAGCGGATAAAGAAAACTACCCACATGTTGCTATTATTGGTGGTGGTATAGGAGGTGTGGCGCTGGCGGTGGCTTGTTTGCATCGCGGGATCCCTTTTACCCTTTATGAGCGTGATAGCAGTTTCGATGTTCGATCTCAGGGCTATGGACTGACGTTGCAACAAGCGAGTAAAGCGATTGAGGGATTGGGTATTTTCTCCTTAAAACAAGGAGTGATTTCAACCAGACATGTTGTTCATACGACAGAAGGAAAAGTGATCGGTGAATGGGGAATGAGGAAGTGGATGCAGCCAGATGGAAAAACATCGGCGAAGCGTACGAATGTACATATCGCACGTCAGTCGTTGCGCTTAGCATTGCTGGAGCAACTCGGCGGACAGGATGCGGTACAATGGGGGCACCAGTTGACAAGTTTTAAGGAATGTAAGGGAGAAGGTGTTGAGCTGAGCTTTCAAGTGGGCGGGAAGATTAAGAGTGCTAAAGCGGATCTTGTGGTTGGTGCCGATGGCATTCGTAGTTCGGTGCGGAGCTTGCTGATTGCTGAGAATATTAACCCTTTGCGTTACCTGGGTTGTATTGTGATATTGGGAATTTGTCCCTTGGCAGCGCTCGAAGGTCTTGATAGTTCTTTGCTGGATTCGGCCACAGTATTTCAAACCGCCAACGGCAATGAGCGTATCTACATAATGCCTTATGCCTCCGACTCGGTGATGTGGCAACTTAGTTTCCCTATGCCGGAAAAAGAAGCAAAGGCCTTGAGTGCTCGGGGAGCTCAGGCACTCAAGGAAGAAGCATGTCGCAGAACTCAGTGGCATGACCCCGTTCCTCAGATCTTAGCAGCAACCCAGGAAGCTCAGATTTCTGGCTATCCCGTGTATGATCGGGAATTACTCGATTCGGAAATGTTGCAGCAAGCGGGGGCCTTGACGCTGATCGGAGATGCGGCTCACCCGATGAGTCCATTCAAAGGACAGGGGGCAAATCAGGCTCTGCTGGATGCGCTGGCGCTGGCTCGGGCGATAGCAAAAGGATGCAGACCCTTATCTCAATGGCGAGAAGCAGGATTAAGAAAAAGTGTATTAACTGAGTTTGAATCAGAAATGTTAGAACGCTGTGCTTCCAAAGTGAAAGATTCTGAAGAGGCTGCAACTTTCCTGCATTCCGGAATTGTGCTTCATGAGGGTGATGAGCCAAGAGGACGATGTTTGAAACGGTAGCAGCAATTGTACGTCAGTCAAAAAAATGAAAATAGAATTATCTGAATATAATCCCAACTGGCAAGGCATTTTTTTAAAAGAAAAAAATCTTTTAGAAAATGTTTTACCTCCCGATTCCCAGATTGAACATATTGGAAGTACCTCAATTAAAGACCTATGTGCAAAGCCCATTATTGACATACTTTGTGGGCTGAAGAGTTTTTTAATCCCAACTGAATTAATAGATGGAATTGTCGGGCTTAATTACGAATATGTAGAAGAGTATAATGCAATAATTCCCGAAAGACGGTATTTTAGAAAAACAGGTGAACATAATTTTCATATTCATTTAGTGCAGAACGGTGGGGGATTTTGGAAGCGACATATATTATTCCGTGACTTTTTAAGAAAAAATGAAATTATAAAAAATGAATATGCTTCCTTAAAAAGACAACTTGCCCGGAAAGACTGGATAAACGGAAACGAATATGCTGCAGCAAAGACTAAATTTATAAAAGCGATTGAAGAACGCGCTAAGCAAGAGATGTAAGTTCAAAACAATAAATTTTACACTTATGAAAATAGATGCAAGTAATTTATTTTTTATTCACTAATAGTATTTTCAACTAGTTGTTCAAATAATCAAGCGGAAATTAAAGAAAAAATAGTTCAACAAGAAGAAGTGCAGTTGGAAGAAGTTATTACCCGCGAAAAGGAATTTTCATTACTTAAAAATTTATCAGAATATAAAAGAACTGAATTTGTTCCAACAATCCGTATTTTGCCATGAGAATAGTAAATCATGAATTAATGATTAAAGAATAGCTACTGCTAACAAGGATTATAAGCAAGAGGAATTTTTGCTTTTGTCATTCAGTTCAAATTTCTCGGTTAAGAAGCCTTCGGTAAGTGTGAAGGACGCTTGGGAGAGTATGGCGGGAGTATTCGCTTCGTCATGATTCCGAAAGGTGGGGCGCACAGTTTTATGTTGATGTCTACCCGTTTCCTTTTTTAATTTTAATTATCTTTAAATTATGAAACCAATATGCTCCCTGCTGTTAATATTAATTGTCAGTATTTCTTACAGTCAACCGCTCAAAACGGACCTTTATTTTATTGAAACAACGGACACTAGTTCAAAGGTTGCTCCAATAAGTATCACCCGCAATATTCTCGAAGATAAAAGAGGAAACATTTGGATTATGAGCTTTCAGGGTATCTTAAAGTATGATGGTAAAGTATTCACCAATTATACTTTAAAGGAAAATCTTATCCATTTCCATATGTTTTCTGTAATGGAAGATAAAATCGGTAACCTTTGGTTCGGCACAGTTGGGGGAGGCTTTTATAAGTATGATGGGAAATCTTTTACTCTGTTCACAACAGAGGGCGGACTTCCGGATGATATAATTAGCTGTTTTATGGAAGATCGAACGGGGAACATTTGGATTGGTACGGACAACGGAGTAAGCCGATATGATACTTCAGCAGCACACAGGCCAAGTGTTAGAGCTGGTGTCACAACCTTGTCAGGTTTACCTTTAACAACTAAGAAAGGTTTTTCCAATTATACAACAGCGAATGGTCTTAGCGGTGATCGAGTTAATTCGATTATACAGGATAAGAGCGGGAAAATATGGATTGCTACCCGATCAGGGATCAGTTGTTATAATGGTAAGTCCTTTACTGATTTTAAGAACGAGGAAGGTATGTCTTTTAAGAATGTCCGCTGTATCAAGGAAGATAAAGATGGAAAGGTATGGATCGGCGGCGAGGATGGGTTGTACTGTTATGATCCATCAACTGATAAAGGGACGCTGAGCAAATTAATGACGAATTTTATAAGTTATATTTTTCAAGATAAGGCCGGCAATCTTTGGCTGAGTGCAGTCGAAGAAAAAGGAATGGCAATGTATAAATATGACATGAAATCTTTCACAAAGATATTAGAGAAGAATGAGGGTAGTGATTCACAGATTTTTGAGATCACCGAAGATAAAGCAGGAAATATTTGGTTTGGTAAATTTGGAGGCGTGGGTCGTTATGATGGAAAAGCTTTCGACTATTTTAAGCAGTAAAGTCCAGACGAACTAACATTGAATTGGCTACTCCGAAAAAATGGTGAATGCTTTTCCGTCGTAGCAGTTCAATCCCATATTTCTTGTTCCAATCCAAAGTTTTCCAGCACTGTCTTCGACAATACACCAAACAGAATTGTTGCTGAGACTTTCATTTTGTGTATAATGGATAAACGACTTGCCATCAAAACGGCATAGCCCATTTTCGCCATCGTTGCCGCACCAAATGTTTCCATTTCTATCCTGAATAATGCAAGTACTTCCCTTCATACATGAACTATTTTGTTTAGTAATGCTGGTGAATATTTTACCGTCATAGCGGTAAACACTAGTCCAGTTGCTAAACCAGATGTTGCCTGTTCGATCTTCTAATACAGGCCAGAACCAGTTTTTCCCATCAGGGTTAAAGCTGGTTAAAGATTTCCCATCAAAGCAAAATACCCCTTCATTCATCCGCCCGCTAAACCAAATATTTCCGGCCTTATCCTCTAAAATACGTTCAACTTTTTTAACTTTAAGTCCACTAGTATCATTAATCAGAAAGCGATTAAAAACTCCACCTGTATATTGATAGATCCCGTCACTGGTACCGAACCAAAATGTCCCCTTTTTATCTTGAAAGATATCCCATATTCCATTTTCTTCTAATGGGTTACCATAAGAATCTAACTTTGCTTCACTGGAAGAACTAAGAGGTGAAAAATTGTCATTCCTAATTACGGAGATAGGAACTGCCGTGAAAGTCTTGCCATTGTAACGGCACGCGCCATCTCCTGTGCCAAACCAAATATTGCCGGTAGTATCTTCTGTAATACACCAAACAAAATTATTGCTTAGCCCATCATTCACGGTGAAATTTGTAAACGCTTCCCCGTCAAACATATAAACGCCTCCTCCCGTTGTGCCAAACCAAAGTTTGCCTGTTTTATCCTGAATAGCACAATGCACATTAGCGCCAGATCCGATGCCCGAGGGTTTTAAAAGCTTTTTTGCCGGACTATTACTGGTTTGGTCTCCATAGCCCATTTCTTTTGGCTTGGGGGGGTGTACTTGTCCAGTGCAAGAAGTTATAATAATCACTATTACAAAAAGTAAATTTATTTTCTTCATGGTATAAATATACTAATGATAATCTGCCTTTCAAACAAAAGCCGATTCAAATGAATGAGCCTTTAATAAGGCACAATTGAATTCAATGAATCAATAAAAATGAATAAGCGAAGAGGTCGGTTATACGCTTCGCTCATGATCCCGAAGAAGGGGGCGTCAAATCAAAAATGCCCGGTTCGCTTTCAGCTCCCTTTGGCATTTTTTGTTTTTTATTCTTATGGAAAGAAGCCGGGATTATTCGCTTCGCTTATGATCCCGAAAGAGTGGAGCGTCAAATCAAAAATGCCTGGTTCGCTTTCAGCTCCCTTTGTCATTTTTTGTTTTTCTTCTTATAGGAAAGAGAAGGCGGGATTATTCGCTTCGCTCATGATCCCGAAGAGGGTGGCCGCCAAATCAAAAATGCCCGGTTCGCTTTCAGCTCCCCTTGTCATTTTTTGTTTTTATTCTTATGGCAAAAAGAGGTTGGGATTATTCGCTTCGCTCATGATCCCGAAAGAGTGGGGCGTCAAATCAGAAATGCCCGGTTCGCTTTCAGCTCCCCTTGTCATTTTTTGTTTTTATTCTTATGCTCAAGCGTGAAGGACGCTTGGCAACGAATAAAAACAAAAAATGCCACGCTACGCGGGGCATTTTCGATTTGCGGAGAGGGCGGGATTCGAACCCGCGGTACCCTTGCAGGTACACATGCTTTCCAGGCATGCTCGTTCGGCCACTCTGACACCTCTCCGGTTTTTTAAGGATTGCAAATGTAATAAAGTTTTGGTGATTTGGATGGAAACTCTGGTTTTAAATATTTGGGTATGTTAATCTATCAGGGAAATTAAATGAGAACGTTATAAAGCCCATGGAATCAATTACTGCCTTCAATCGTAACCAGCTTTCTTCTCTTCTCTATACGGTAAACCATAACGAGCGTAACGCTAACCAATACTACACTGGTGAAAACATAAATCCACTGACTGTTCTGCATTCCGGTCTTATCGACATCAGCCGAAATGAGCCCGCGGTTAGATAGCCATATAAGGAATACCGCCATTCCGTTATTAATAAAATGTGCAAGCATTCCGGGCCATAAGGAACCGCTCCAGAGGAAGAGATAGCCCAGATACGCGCCCATGATCATCCGGGGTAAAAAGCCGAAGAACTGCATGTGAAATGCACTGAAGAGAGCCGCGCCTATCCAGATGGCGACATGCTTGTTTTTAAAACATTCAATTAATACCTTTTGCAACATACCCCTGAAAAACAATTCTTCTCCCAGGGCTGCCATGAAAGCAACTACAAACAGATTTACCAGCAGACTATTCACAGAAGTGCCTTTTGTGAGAAATTCCGTCATTTCTGATAAGCGGGCTTCATTGCTTCTCATCCATTCATCAATTCCCGCCAAGGCAGAAGGTAAATGCATCTGTTCGTTTACATGCGCCAGCCAGTTGATTGCCGGCAATGCAAGCAGGATCCCGAGTCCTGACAATAAAAGTGTTGAGAAAGCAGGTTTAGTGGTAATTCCCAGATAATGGATCCTGGCGCGGGTCCACAAGGAAGCGAACAAAACAGCGGGGAGGATGAACAGGATAACTACGCCAAAAACCTGGCTGGCGTATAGAAAGCCTTTCATATTCACGTCGTTCAGGTTAACTTCCGGACTATTGTCGCTGGCTACGATGCTGATCAGGACATAAATAAAGATCCATGCAAAAATAACAGCGAATTTGATCCAGGAATGTCGTTCTTGTTCTATGTTGTGCATTGCTAGCCTTATTTTAGTAATTTTGTAAATCTACGAATAACGGATGAATACGAATAACGAAAAAATTCAACAATGGTAAAGATTGGTAACATAGAACTGGGGGAATTCCCTTTATTGCTTGCTCCCATGGAGGATGTAAGCGATCCGCCCTTCCGTGCCGTTTGTAAAAAAAATGGTGCCGATCTCATGTATACCGAATTCATTTCCTCGGAAGGTTTGATCCGGGATGCTGCGAAGAGCGTTCAGAAGCTCGATATTTTTGAATATGAGCGTCCGATTGGCATTCAGTTATTTGGTTCCGACATTGATTCCATGCGTGAAGCCGGCATTATTGCCGATAACGCCCGTCCCGACCTGATTGATATTAATTATGGCTGTCCGGTGCGACAGGTTGCCTGCAGAGGCGCCGGTGCGGCATTATTACAGGATATTCCCAAAATGGTAGAAATGACTTCCGCCATTGTAAAGATTGCGACAAGGCCAGTCACCGTTAAAACCCGCTTGGGATGGGACGACAATACAAAAAATGTGGTGGAAGTGGCAGAGCGTCTTCAGGACATTGGTATTTCGGCTTTAACTATTCATGGTCGCACGCGTGCGCAGTTGTATAAAGGAGAAGCAGACTGGTCGCTGATTGGCGACATTAAAAATAACTCAAGAATAAAAATTCCCATTTTCGGGAATGGAGATGTGGATTCTCCTGAAAAAGCAAAAATAATGCGCGACCGCTATGGTGTGGATGGCATCATGATTGGCCGTGCCAGCATTGGTTATCCCTGGATCTTTAATGAAATAAAGCATTTTTTCAAAACCGGCGAGCACCTTGCACCACCTACTATTTCCGACCGTGTTACCGTATGCAAAGAGCACCTGGATTTTTCCATGCGCTGGAAAAGCAATCATGCCGGGATAGTGGAAATGAGAAGGCATTATACCAATTATTTCAAAGGTTTGCCGAATTTTAAAGATTACCGTACCAAACTGGTGACCACTTATTCCTACGATGAGATAATCACTATTCTTGATAAAGTTGAAAAACAATATTCTGCCCTGGAGACCGCCTGAAATAAATGAAAAAGAAGATAAAGCGTAATATGCGCATTGCACGTTATGTTGTTTACCGGGAAACCCTTATCAATAAAGCAGATATACTTTGGACGTTCCTGGGCGCTTTTGCAGGTATTGGATTGATCGGCTTCATCAATTCCCGTTATTTTACCCTCAACGATAATTTATTTCTGATTGGTTCTTTCGGTGCGACAGCTGTTTTGATTTATGGCGCAACAAATAGTCCTTTGGCACAACCTCGCAACCTGGTGGGCGGACATCTCATCAGTGCATTTATTGGCGTAGCTGTTCATAAGCTCATTCCAGGAGAAGTCTGGCTCTCATCAGCACTGTCGGTTTCTTTGTCCATTGTAATGATGCAAATCACTAAAACGCTTCATCCTCCGGGAGGTGCCACCGCATTGATTGCGAACATCGGCTCTGAAAAAATTCAGGCGCTTGGTTTTATCTATGTGCTCTCACCCGTTTTAACCGGAGTGATTATATTATTAATAATAGCACTGATCTTTAATAACATTCCAAAGGACCGGTTTTATCCCTATAAAAAACCGAAGAATAAATTACTTCAGAAACTACTCAACCGCTCTTAGGCTAATTTATTCTTACCGCTTTCGCAGAGAGATTCTTCTTCACTGTCTACACTTTTAATTGTGCCGCCGCATCTTGCATTAAGAACGTAAAAAAAACAGCGATCGTAACATGATGGAATTTTAAAATGCCAGATGCTTTTTTGTAAAGACACGGACCGGATACCAGGCCGCTATAAATCCGATCAGAAGAACAGCCGCAATGATTTGCAAAATGTCTGCCATGTCAATGCGCACCGGGTAGGCATTGATAACATAATTTTCGGTGAAAGCAATCAGCTTGAATTTGATCTGCAGCCAGCAAATGAACGTTCCAAATATCAATCCGAGCGTTGCGCCAATCAAGGTGATCATCATTCCTTCTACAAGAAAAATCCGGCGGATCAGCTTTATGTCGGCCCCCATGTTGAACAGAATAGTGATATCTTTCTTCTTTTCAATGATCAGCATGGTGAGAGAGCCGATCACATTGAATGTAGCAATCACCAGTATAAAAATAAGGATGATGAACGTCCATAATTTTTCCGATTCCATTGTTTTGAACAGCACGGCATTTTGTTGTTCTCTGTTTTTTACTTCGAACTGATCTCCCAGCAAGGATGCAATCTGCTTTTGAATCTGCTTTTTGTCGGCCCCTGGTTTTAAGCTTATTTCAATTGAAGTCACTTCATTGGTATAATCAAAGAGCTCACGGGCTTTGTCAATATTCATGATGGAATACTTGTAATCAAAATCATCATTGATAGAGAACGCGCCGGCAGGATATGCTTTCATTTCATTTAAGGCGTCTTCGGGATTTAATGAGCTGACGTTGCCGCGCTTGGGAGCATAAAGGGTGATCAGGGAAGAAAGATCGCTTGTCCTGGCCTGCAGCACATAGCTGATCCCTTTCCCTAAAACGATATTGTTCTTTGCGATATTAAAACTTCCTTCACGAACCAGGGAATCAAATCCGCTCATCTTTTCAAAATTATCACTCACGCCTTTAACAGTAGCGATCGTCTGCTGGTCTTCATATTTGAGCAAAGCATTGCCTTCCACCACTTCGGTATAATAGGCAATGCCTTCTAATTTTTTTAAGGATTCAAATTGCGGAGAGCCAGGAACAAATGTTTTTCCCTGTTTGGCGGTAATTTCAATATCAGCATCAAAAGAATTGTAAAGGGTTTCCACTAAACCGGACAAGCCATTGAAAGCAGAAAGCACAATGACAAGCGCCATGGTACCAATGCAAATTCCTGCCACTGAAATGCCGGAAATGATATTAATGGCATTGTGTGATTTCTTGGAAATGAGATAACGCTTGGCTATGAAAAAAGGTAAGTTCATGTTACAGATTACGAATAAGTACAAATATACAAATCTGCGTGTGTAATGGAACCAGTGAACGAGAGTGAACTAACAATGAATAATGAATTTTGGGATACTAATTACAAATATACAAAGTGTGTAACAGTACCAATGAACGATTGAACCAATCAACCAACAACTATTAACCAACAACCAACAACTACTTTTTTAGCAACTCATCAATGCGCATCGCATAATCCAATGAATCATCATGAAAGAACACCAGATTGGGAATAATGCGAACTTGCTTGCCGATACGCTCGGAAAGCTTCATCCGGATCTCTTTTGTATGAACCTGAATCAATTTAAGAAGCTCTTTCGTGTCGGGTACGTTGAATAAGCTCACATACACTTTGGCAACCCCCAAATCGGGACTTACTCTTACCTGTGTTACTGTGATGAGCGCATTTCCGAAAAGCAAACGTGTTTCCCTTTGGAAGATCTCTCCAAGCTCCTTTTGTATCAACCTCGATACTTTTAACTGACGTGTAGAATCCATTGTATAATTTCTGAGCTCAAAATTAACAATTAAACAGCTACAAATGCTATATTTGCGCATTATTAGTAATTAAATTCCGGATGAGAAAATTTTTTGGTGTTCTGCGATATGTGAAAGGATATTGGCGTTATGCGATCTGGAATATTGTTTTTAACATCTTATCAGTCATCTTTTCTTTCTTCTCCATCGCCCTTTTATTTCCTTTTTTAAATGTATTGTTAAATAACAATCAGCAGGAAGTAGATGCTATTTTACAAAAGGGCGAGCCTCATCTGGTTATTTCCAAAGATTCCATTACAGAATACATTAAGTTTATGATTGCCGACGGTAGCCAGGAGCATGGTAAATTGTATATTTTAACGACCATTTGCCTGTTTGTGATCGCAACCTTCCTGTTTAAGAACCTCTTTCGATACCTGGCTATGTATTTCCTCGCACCTATCCGGAATGGAGTGGTGCGCGACATGCGTAACAAGCTGTACAACAAAACGCTTGAGCTTCCCTTATCCTACTATTCAGAGGAACGAAAAGGCGATATTATTTCCCGTATGACAACCGATGTGCAGGAAATAGAGGTGAGTATCATGCAGTCGCTTGAAATGATCTTTCGCGAACCATTGACCATTGTAGTGTTTTTAGCAGTAATGCTTGCCATCAGTGCGAAACTCACGCTTATAGCCTTTGTTTTGCTCCCGATCACAGCGCTTTTGATCGGCCGGATCGGCAAAAGCTTAAAGCGCTCAGCTTCCAAAGGGAAGGAAAAAATGGGCGTTCTGTTATCGATCATGGATGAAACCCTTGGAGGATTAAGAATCATCAAAGGCTTTAATGCCGAGAAGAATGCGAATGAAAAATTCAGGACTGAGAATCAGGAATACACCAACATTTCCATTCGGATGTACCGGAAAGTGGATCTGGCTTCGCCTTTAAGCGAATTTATGGGCATCAGCGTCCTGGTAGTGATTCTCTACCTTGGTGGTAAAATGGTTATCCAGGATCATTCGATGGACGGTACTCTGCTCATCATTTATCTGGTGATGTTTTCTCAGTTGCTGCCTCCCGCAAAATCGTTTACAACAGCCTATTACAACGTTCAAAAAGGCCTGGCTTCATCCGATCGCATCGACCAGATCCTGGATGCAGAAGTGCTGATTAAAGATTGTCCGGCCCCTGTTTCTGTTACGTCCTTTGAAAAAGAGATTGAATACAGGAATGTTTCCTTTGCTTACCGCGAAAATGAAGTCGGCTGGGTGCTCAATAACATTAATTTAAAGATCCAGAAGGGCAAAACAATTGCACTTGTGGGACAATCAGGCTCGGGAAAAACAACCCTTGCCGACATGCTTCCTCGTTTTTACGACACTACTTCCGGCGAAATTCTCATTGATGGAGTTTCGCTGAAACAAGCAAAAATAAAGGATGTAAGATCGCTGATGGGAATTGTGACCCAGGAATCCATTTTATTCAACGACACGGTTTATAATAACATCGCCTTTGGAATAGAGAATGCAACTCAGGAAAAGGTGACAGAAGCTGCGAAAATAGCCAATGCGCACGACTTTATCATGCAGATGCCGGATGGGTATCAAACCAATATCGGTGATAGGGGAAGCAAAATGTCCGGCGGACAACGTCAGCGAATGAGTATTGCGAGGGCAGTATTGAAAAACCCGCCTATTTTAATCCTGGATGAAGCTACTTCTGCCCTCGATACGGAAAGCGAGCGTTTGGTGCAGGATGCCCTGAACAAGCTTATGAAAAACCGTACTTCCGTAGTGATAGCGCACCGTTTATCCACCATTCAGCATGCCGATGAGATCATTGTAATGCAAAAGGGGCTCATTATTGAAAGAGGGACGCATCTCCAGCTTCTTGGAAGCAATGGCGCTTACAGCAAATTGCATGAGATGCAGTCGTTCGTATAGGCCCTTCCGGGTCTAATTTCCTATCATCTATAAGGACTTTATTTCAGCGATGAATTTCGTATATTTGTCTTTCCAAAATATTACTCACAATTAAAACCATAAACATGAAAAAAAACTTACTCATTATTTCTGCTCTGGTATTCGGTGCATTTGGTGCTAAAGCTCAAATCACTATTACTACGGCAGATGTTGCTTTTCCTCCAGCGCTGATTCAGCAGGCGCATGACACATTGCCAACTGTTTCAGCAGGAAGTTCCGGGATCAATCAAACCTGGAATATGACAGCGTTACAAACACACAGCCTAGACAGTTTGAATTTTATTGCTCCGGGCTGGGCTCCTGAATCAGCGGAATTTCCTGGTTCTAATCTTGCGGTTCAGTTTTCAGGACCGGAGAATGCATACGGTTATGCATCGAACACAGCAAGCTCAATGACCCTTTTAGGGAATTCTGCTGAGGTAGATTTTGGAGGGGGACTAGATACGCTTGTACAAAAGAATACTCCTGCTGAAATTCTGACAAATTTTCCTTCTACTTATTTAAGCAACTTTACGAATAACTACGTAAGTGAAGCTATGTTTGAACTTGGCTTCGATCCGGGTGTCGGGTTTACAATTGATTCTGCTCGTCAGAAATCAGTAGTCACCAAAACATCCAATGTGGATGCGTGGGGAACAATCACAACACCTTTGGGTTCTTTCCCTTCATTGCGTTACCATGTTGAAAAACGAAATGTGGATAGTTTATTTATAAAAGCTTTTGGAGCCTGGTCATTTTTTCAGGAAACAATCGATTCTACTAAGCAGTACTCCTGGTGGGCAAACAGCATAGGCTTTCCATTGGTGGATGCTACTATTGATTGGGCTACAGGTGCGGTAACAAGCGTAGATTGGTTGAAAACACCTTTGACTGCAGGAATCAATGTGAGCACTGTATCTTCAGCAGTGAATGTTTATCCTAACCCCGCACAGAATGATATCACCTTTATGCTGGAATCAGCTAAAGTAAGTGCTGTTCAGGTATATGATATTGCCGGTCGTATGATCGATTCATATCCGGTATCAAATGATAATCTGAGGATCAATACCAGCGAATTTGCAAACGGCATTTATACATTTGCAGTGATCGGCGCTGACAATGCAATTGTAAACCGCGGTAAATTCACGGTTGCAAAATAGTTTTTAAAAATAATAGGAACGCCCTGGAATGAATTTTTCAGGGCGTTTTTTTATGGGTTGACTGAGAAAAAAGATAATGGAACGCTTGTTTGAAAGATGTGGCCTCCAATGTCCGTGAATGTGAGCTGATGAATATCACTGCGAAATATTTTTTTTTAAAACAAAAAATTTATAATATTGCGGCGCATTTAAAATGCACAATATTGTTTTTGCTTCGTATACTCCCTTTTGCAAAAGCTACACTTTAATAATTTATTTTTTTTGCTGGTGCATCTGTGTGATACACTTCGTCTATATTAGTGATAAAATATTTTTTTTAAACAAAAAAATTATAACATTGCGGCGCATTTAAAATGCACAATATTGCTTTTGCTTCTTTTACTACTCCCTTTTGCAAAAGCTACTTTAACAATTTGTTTTTTTTTGCTGGCGCATCTATGTGATGTCCTCCGTCTATATTAATAATTTATACCCTAAAATGAAGTAATAAATGAAAAACAAACTATTTTTTCTCAACGTAAGTATTATCGTATTATTTTCAATCAGCAAAATCAGTGCGCAAACCTCTACAATTCCTTGGACAGCCAGCGGAACAAATACTTACACCAATCCTTTAGGAAACAATGTGGGAATAAATACAACTACTCCATTAGGTAAATTACATGTAAATAATGGTAGTGTATTATTTGACGGTGCTACAACTGGAGCAACCCCAACTAGTGGTGTGGGGACCAGGATGATGTGGATTCCAACAAAGTCTGCTTTTAGGGCAGGTTTAATAAGCGCTTTGCCTTTATTTGATCAATGGGATGCGGCTAATATTGGCATAGGGTCTTGCGCATTTAATCAAAATACAAAAGCCTCGGGTGCCAACTCTGCAGCGTTAGGGATTTATACAACGGCAAGTAATGCACAAGCATTTGCGTGTGGATATACAACAGTTGCTAGTGGACCTAATTCATTTGCCAGTGGATATCTATCTCAGGCAACTGGAGATAAGGCTACTGCAATATCTTGGGGGAATTTAGCTAGCGGGACTGCTTCTTTTGCTACAGGGAGTGGTACAGTAGCATCGGGAGCGTACTCATCATCATTTGGCTATCATCCTACCGCCTCTGGACAAAGTGCTATAGCAGCAGGAACATATACCACAGCACAATCTTTTAGCTCCTTCGTGATCGGACGATATAACAAGACCGGAACATATTCTGCTACTACCTGGGTTGGAACTGATCCTGTATTTGTAATTGGAAACGGAACAGGTACAGGTACATTTGCGCGCAATGCGGTTACGGTATTAAAAAATGGAAATGTCGGAATCGGAACAGAACTTTTAAGCAACCCAAACAATTACAGACTTGCCGTAAATGGTTCTATTGGGGCTAAGGAAGTAAAAATTGAAACAAGCAGCACTACATGGCCCGATTATGTTTTCGACAAAGATTATGTTCTACTTCCGCTAAATGAACTGGATGCCTACCTGAAAAAGAATAATCATTTGCCGGATATTCCCGGTCGCGAACAGGTGAAAACTGACAATGGCGTGTATGTGGGAGAGATGCAGGTAAAGCTTTTGCAAAAGATAGAGGAACTGACTCTTTATCTACTTGAACAGAATAGGGAATTTGAAAAGATAAAAATAGAGCTTGAATTGCTCAAAAAATAATTCAGGAGTATTTTTCATAGCGCTCATACCAATAAATAGATTCTTAAATGATAATAAAATGCAAAAAATATACCTTACTCTTCTTACGCTTTTTTTTAGTTTAGGATCAATCGGACAAACGGATGGTATTCTTTTGAGAAAAAATTTTATATACATAAACCCTCTTTTTTTCTCAAGCGACGTGCTTCAACTAAATGACTATTGGGCTTCGGTTGGATATGATCGAAAACTGAATGAGCGTTTACTGGCCGGAATAAATATCAGTACTATCGTCGCATCACAGCCTTCGACCGGCGTTTTTTACGGCCCCGGCTTAAATGCTTTTAAAAGTAATGGGATAAGATTAAATGTTGAGGCTAAATACCTGGCTTACAAACGTTTTTACACTTCTATTAATCTTTTTTATCAAGGAACTAAAATGTTTTGTAAGGAGGATGCTATGGGCAGTGCGGGGATGTATGTGAACAACTATTATGTATTTCGTGATGCTTATTCCCTGATTCCTAAAGTAGGATTTATTTTAAATAAGAAAGAAGGTTTCGGCTTTTATTGGGATCTGAGTTGGGGAATGGGAGTAAAATACATTACCTCCACTACGAAAGGAAAGATAAATGAATTGAGTGATGAAAGAGAAGCATATTCTGCAAAAGTATTTGAATATGGACAAGGATATACTTATCATCCGCTCTTTCATTTGAAAGTAGGCTATAACTTCTAAAAAATAAATATGAAAAAAAAATTAGTAACTCTTATTTGCATTTTTATTGGCTTACATGCACTAGCTATTGTTGATGTTGTTGGGACGGGATATACGCTTCCGCAATCATATGGCCCGGCCTGCCTTGGCCAGGAGTATGTGATTGTGGGCTTTCAGACCAATTTCGAAACGAATAATGCAACATTTCAGATCCAGCGGTCCACCGATCCGGGATTTTCCTGGGCAATAACAGGAACTGCGGGATTCAATGGGAATTTCAGCGGCTGTGGCACATGTGGTGCGCGTAACTATTCCGTAAATGATTATGGCCCCTGGTTACCAGGTCAAGTATGGTTTTACAGAGTAAAGGCCACATCCAATTTTAGTGTCGATACCTATCATACTTTAACAACCTATACGACATCTGTTCCCTCTGTTGTAAACTGGGTCAATCAGGTAACAAGCAGTGTTACACTGGGCAGCTCGCCCGCTACTGAATCTTCGTATACATGGTCGATGGAAACAAAGTCCATGCAAGGAGTTTCCATCTGCCTGGTCCCTTCGGAAATTAATAGTATTTACCTGGAGACAAGTAATAATAAAATAGATTTTAATGCGAATCCAGTATGGGGTTTCGTTCATTTGGACGTAAATGTCGACAACGGAGGATATTACAATTTGTATAGCGGCCCCTCTGTGACCCATTATATCTGGCAAAATTCCGCTGCCAGCTTTTTAAGTGTTGGGCTGCATAATCTGAAGGTCAAATATACCGTTCCCTCGGGAACGACCTATTTAAGGGAATATGATATTTATGTCGTTTCGAAATCAGATGGTCTTTATGTAGATAATTACTGTAATACAATGAGGGTATGGAAAGGGAATGATGCGACAGGTGGTCGCCCTTTAATCTTATCCGAGGGTTTTGATGCATACAATACCAAACCTGAACAATATTACAGGGAAGCGGGGAAAGATCTGATAAATTGCTTGTTAAATAAAGGATTCGATGTTTACATCGTTAATTATAATCTGAACTCTCAAAGTATAAAGAACAATGCAGCAATATTTCAATCAGCCATCAGATATGTTTCTGCGATAAATGGAAATAAACTCGTTGTTGCCGCGGGGATAAGCATGGGAGGCGTGATCAACAGATTAGCATGTGCCAAAGCAGAAAATGATGGAAATCCTTTGCCTCTTTATAAGTTTGTTAGCCTGGATGCCCCCCATCAAGGAGCTTTCATTTCTGAATCGCTACAAGCATATATAAAAACTATAAATGCGGGCAATGGTGATACCTATTCAGATATCGCTTCAAATAACGATGCGGCCAAAGAGCTATTAAAAGAACATGAATTTGATCCTGCATCGGCTATTCATACTAATTTTTTTAATTACCTGAATGCATTGAATGGTGACGGCTATCCCCATCTTGTTGAGAAGATCGGTGTTTCCTTCTCAACAGACCAGCCAAGCGGATATGCTCTCGGAGATGAATGGCTGAATCTTCAAATCCATACCCCGCTCAAACCGGATAAGCATTTTTTTCTTGAACAAACGGAAATTGAGGCGGGATCGTTTTTGCCTAAGCTCAATAAAGATCCATTTATTGCCGGACCTAATAAATATTGGTGGTTAAACGTATCGATTGTTTTATATCCTTTTTTATATCCCAGAGTAGATTTTATTCAACTCCGCTATCCTGCCTTTATTCCTCATAACAGTTCATTAGATATTACAGGCGGTGTTTCAAAATTTAACGTGGTTATAAAGCCAAGTACTACAGCATTTCATGACGAAGTTCCGGTTGAGATTATTGAACCGCTTGTAAATGCATTGATTGAAAAAAATGTTTATGTGCAGAATAAAGATTACAACAACCAAACAAGAACAATTATTGCCAGTGAAAAAATCCATGCTGGAAATAATGTAACTATTTTAGAGACAGCCGGCAATGTAAATGTTATAGGCACTTCAATTATTAAATTTAAGGCCGGTAAAGAAATTATGCTAAAACCGGGGTTTTCGGTTCAATTGGGAGCGGAGTTTAATGGAATTGTTGAAACTATAACTTGTGATGGAAGTAGCGAGTATCAGAATAAGAGTGTTGCTGCTGGTTCCGATGATGATCTGCAACAGGTAAACAGTTTCGATGTTTTATCTGAAATCGTCTATGAAAGCACTGCCATAGCTGAAACAGAAGTGGAAAAGGAACAGTCAGGAGCACCAATAATCTTTCCTAACCCAGCTTCCTCCATGGTTACAATTTCAACGAACGAAAATGATCTGATTAAAAGCATAAAATTATATGATATAGTTGGTTCTTTAATTAAGACCGTCGTTGTCCCCGGTAAGCTTATAAACTTGGACTTGTCAGATGTAACAAAAGGGATGTATATTATAGAAATTCAAACTCAAAGGAACAGTTATAAAGAGACATTAATAATTCAGTAATGACTGAAAAGCCGTTAAAACAGTTTTTTTATTTTTCTTCCTGTTTTTGTGTTTGCCTGTAATTAATTGAATAAAAGAAACAGACCCAAATTTGAATATGTTTTTCCCAAAGAGTAATTTTTTCCGAAGTGGCGCTTGCTCTTAAGTATCAATTATTAGAAAGATATATTTTCAGTTTGCTTTAAAATGCGGTTTCTGTATGTATTCTGACAAAGAAGCTATTGATGCACAGATTCGCTCCGCCTATTCCGTTGAATTAGCCTTAGCTTACTCTTTTGAATCCAGAAAAAAATAACATATATTTGTTAAACATTTAAAATAAATAAAATGAAAAAAATAATACTCTCAGTATCGGCAATTTTTGCTTTTGCTTTTAACGGGTCTTCCCAAGTCGCTTCTGACCTTAGTTTTGAAGCCTGGACAGTTATCAACTCTTCCCTTGGCTCAATGGAAGATCCTAATGGATGGGCAAGCTTTAATTTATTAAACAGCGCTTTTACAGGTTCAATGCCTATTACGGTTTCTAAAGAAACAACGGGCACCATCCCTGCCGGATTAATTGCGGCCAAAATTGTTACCGACGTTGTTCCTTCAACTGTAATGATTCCCAGCCCTTTTGAACCGGGTAAGAATTTTGACACTGTTGGTTTTGTAGCAACCGGACGAATTCTGTTAGGCTCGCCTCCTTCATTTAAATTGGGCAACATCATTCCGGCTGGAGTAACGCGACCGGCTACACTGTCATTCTCATCCAAGTATACACCAATGACGGGCGATTCGGCTTTTGTTGTGGCTTACTTAACCAAATGGAATGGTACATCAAGAGATACTATCGCAGAAGGACAATATGCAACCAACGCTACAACTACTTCGTTCGCGGTAAATTCAGTTACAATGGTTTATGATGCTGCTTTTAGCACTGTACCTGCTGCTGATTCAATGGTCATCATTGTATCATCAAGTGTATTCAGACATTCCGGCGCTAAAAAAGGCAGTACATTTTACGTTGATAATTTTGCCTGGTCAGGTTACAACAGCATCAACGAAATTGATGGCTTAGGGAACGTTTCGGTATTTCCAAATCCTGCTGTTGATCGCGTTAATTTCATCAGCTCCGTGAATGCAATAGCAGTTGAGGTGATGGATATTACAGGACGTAAAGTAGGTGCTTACCTGATGTCGGGTAATGCTGCTACTATTGAAACAGCTGGTTTTGCTCCAGGGATTTATATTTACACTGTGTTGAACACGAAGAAACAAGTGATCAACAGAGGTAAATTTGAAGTAACGAAATAAGCTTTCCCTATTATTATAAACGCCGGTGATGATTTCATTACCGGCGTTTTTGTTTTAAGGCAGCTATCCCATCCTCAATGAAGGGCAAAAATGGGTATCTTTACAAAAAGCTTTTCAATTGAACGCAAGAATCTCCGATGCTACTATTTTCCTTTCGAAACTAACCTTTCGCAGGGCATGGAATGCGCTAAAAGTAATGATGAGCTTTTATATTTCTAAGTGGACCAAGAAACCTGTTCAGTGGGGCGTTCCCATCAGCGTTACATTTGAGCCAACCACTTCCTGCAATTTGCGTTGTCCGGAATGTCCGAGCGGTAAAAGGGAATTCACTCGCCCAACCGGCATGCTGCAAAACAATTTTTTTAAAAGCACCATTGATGAATTATACAAAGAGATCTCTTACCTGATTTTCTATTTTCAAGGCGAGCCTTATTTGAATCCGAAGTTTTTGGAAATGGTGAAGTATGCTTCCTCGAAGCGTATTTATACCGCAACATCCACCAACGCACATTACCTGAACGATGAAGCTGCCCGCAAAACAGTGGAAAGCGGCTTAAGTCGTTTGATCATTTCCATTGACGGCACTACCCAGGAAACATACGAGCAGTACAGAATAGGAGGGGACCTGAAAAAAGTGATCGAAGGAGCAGAGAACATAATCCGTTGGAAAAAGGAATTAAAATCACGCACGCCACATGTCATTTTTCAATTTCTGGTTGTTAAGCCAAATGAACATCAGATAAATGAAGTAGAGGTGCTCGCAAGAAAAATTGGTGTGGACGAGGTGAGATTTAAAACCGCACAGATGTACGATTATGTAAACGGAAACAAATTGATTCCAACAATAGAAAAGTATTCGCGTTATAAGCAACAAGCCGATGGGACGTACTCCATCAAAAATGAAATGCTCAACCACTGTTGGCGTTTGTGGCATTCAACTGTCATTACCTGGGATGGCTTGGTGGTTCCTTGTTGTTTCGATAAAGATGCAAAACATCAGTTGGGTGATCTTAAAACTGTTTCCTTTAAAGAAATGTGGCAGGGCGAGAAATACACTAATTTCAGAGCATCCGTTCTTCGCTCACGCTCCGAGATTGATATATGTAAGAACTGCACAGAAGGCACCAAGGTGTGGGCTTGAGGAATTGGAGAAGGAAGAATTAGAGAATTGGAGATTACATGCGCGGGATCACAACAAAAAAACACCTGCGAAACGCAAGTGTTCTTTTAATTTCTGCCGTTAAATATATAGATCAAAAATGCTTCAAGGGACAATCTTCCAATCTTACAATCTGCACATCTCTCCCAAACACTTCAACTCTCCAATTCTCCAAATCGGCAATCTCTAATTCTTTAAACCGTCATAATCTCTTTCTCTTTTACTTCCAGATGCTTGTCACATTTCACAACGTATCCATCCGTTAAGTTTTGTACTAAAACCTCAGCGCTTTTAATCTCATCTTCCGGTGTTCCGTTTTTCTGAAGTTTTTTTAATTCTTCATTCGCTTCTTTTCTGATGGTGCGTAAAACCACTTTTCCCGCTTCTGCTTCCGATTTTGCTTTCTTTACCAGATCACGTCGGCGTTCTTCGGTTAATGCAGGAACTAAAATTCTGATCAACACGCCGTCGTTCTGTGGATTCAGGCCTAAGTTAGCAGCCATGATCGCTTTTTCGATTGGTGTTAGCATTGATTTTTCCCAAGGCTGTACAACCAATGTACGCGCATCAGCTGTATTCACATTGGCAACCTGGTTAAGTGGAGTACGGGTTCCATAATAATCCACCGATATGCTTTCCAGCATGGTCGGGCTCGCTTTACCAGCGCGGACTTTCACAAGCTCTGATTCTAAATGGGAAAGTGCTTTCTCCATTTGCTCTTTTGTATTATCTAATATAAATTGAATGTCTTCGTTCATTTGTTATAAGTATTAAGTATCAGGTAACAAGTATCAGGTACTTGTGCACAAATGTATGGTTTTTTCTTTTCTTTTTCTTCCGGAAGAGAGAGGGGATCTTAAAACTGAACCAATGTTCCAACTTGTTCGCCTTCCATAAGTTTCTTCAGGTTGCCGGGTTTGTTCATATCGAATACAATGATCGGAAGCTTGTTTTCCTTGCAAAGGGTGAATGCCGTCATATCCATTACTTCCAGGCCTTTTGCATATACTTCTTCAAAAGAAATGGTATTGTATTTTGTAGCTGTTTTATCTTTTTCAGGATCGGCAGTGTAGATTCCGTCCACACGTGTTCCTTTTAAAACCACATCTGCTTCAATTTCAATGGCACGCAATGTAGCCGCGGTATCGGTTGTAAAATAAGGATTACCGGTTCCTGCACCGAAAATAACCACACGGTTTTTTTCCAGGTGGCGAACTGCTTTTCTTCTGATGAAAGGCTCGCAGATTTGCTCCATTTTAAT
>DASWNK010000013.1:0-16484 GCA_036399275.1 Bacteroidia bacterium
GAATAATATGTATAAGTGGAAGCGTGGAGAAAAAGTGTTTGAGAAATCGTTCTCCAATACCTCCGTATCCATTCCTCAAAAAACAGGTTCACCGGCTTTAAAAAACACCAACGATTCGGTGAAGATCACTAACCTGAGCGCATGGAAACAAGGCGTATATGTAATGGAGGCGCATAGTAAAGATGCCTATGGCGAAGATGTAAAGGACATCAAATATTTTACGGTTCATTCCATCAGCGGAAGCGAAGTGCCGGCAAATACGATCAACTGGTTTAACCTCATTACAACCACTCCGCTGGAACCCGGAGAGAAAGCCAAATTCATTGTTGGCTCCAAAGAAGAAAATGTGCAGGTCTTGTATGAGATCGAGCACAAAGGCGAAATTGTGAAGAAAGAGTTTATCACGCTTAATAAGGAACAGAAATTAATTGAGATTCCGGTAGAGGAAAAACATCGTGGCAATTTTTCTTTCCATTATGTATTCGTTAAGGGCAACCGTACCTATTCTCAGAATGGAGTGATTACCGTTCCTTATACAAATAAGGAGCTGGACATAGAATTTGAAACCTTCCGCAATAAATTGATTCCGGGTCAGCAGGAAGAGTGGAAGATCAAAATCAAAGACAAAAAGGGAGATAAGATGGCGGCTGAAATGATGGCCACATTGTATGATGCCTCGCTGGATGCCTTCAAGCCCAACAATTGGTATTTTAATATCTATAATAATTACTATTCGAATTTATATTGGGATGTCAATACCGGGTTCGGAACAGTCAATGCCCAATTCTATGGAACGGAGTGGAACAAATATCCGACCGGCGCTTATCGCTATTATGATCATTTGAATTGGTTCGGGTACAGTAACGGATATTATAGTGACGATTATGATGGTGCATACGACGAAGATAATAATGGTGATTACAGAGGTTCGAAGCAAAACAGGTTTAGAGCGATGGCTGCTGCTCCGATGGAAGAGAAAGAAGCTTCACCCGATTTTGCAGAAACAGGAAAGGATAAAGAAAAAGGCGGTAAAAAAGTAACAGAGCAATCGAAAACGCGGGCAATTGCCGATTCAATGACTTCTGATGTTACCACCGCTACTACAAGTGCTACCGGAGAAAGTTCCGGAACATTTATGTGGAGTGAAAGTGATGGAAAACTGAAGGGTGGCGAAGACATGTCGAAAGTTGCTACGAGAAGTAATTTTGCAGAAACAGCATTTTTCTATCCTCAGCTGGAAACCGACAAAGACGGAAGTGTGATCATTAAGTTCACCATACCGGAAGCATTGACTAAGTGGAAGATGATGGGCTTTGCACATACCAAAGATCTGAAGTTCGGAACCATTCAAAAAGAATTGGTAACGCAAAAAGACCTGATGGTGATTCCGAATGCTCCACGTTTTTTCCGTGAGAATGATAAAATGGAATTCAGTACCAAGATCTCCAATTTATCGGAAGGTGATCTTTCAGGTACTGCTCAGGTGTATTTCTTTGATGCAACAACCATGAAGCCGGTGGATATTTTGGTTCAATCAAAAAATAGTCATGATGATGGCGCAAGATCCTTTACTTCTAAAAAAGGACAAAGCGCTGCCATCAGCTGGGAGATTTCTATTCCCGAAGGACTTGGAGCGATCACTTATAAGGTAGTAGCCAAAGCAGGAAACTTTACCGATGGAGAAGAAATGGCTTTGCCCGTTTTGACGAACAGAATGCTGGTAACGGAATCAATGCCTTTACCGATCCGGGGTAATCAGACAAAAACATTCCGGTTCGAAAAGCTGATCAATCAGAACAATGGCTCAACAACTTTACGCAACCATAAAGTGACCTTGGAGTTTACTTCCAATCCTGCCTGGTATGCGGTGCAGGCATTGCCTTATCTGATGGAATATCCATATGAATGTTCGGAGCAGGTTTTCTCCCGCTTCTATGCAAACAGTATTGCTTCACACATTGCCAATTCATCACCGAAAATAAAAGCGGTGTTCAATTCCTGGAAATCACAAAGTCCGGAAGCCCTGCTTTCTAACCTGGAAAAAAACCAGGAGCTGAAATCACTCATGCTCGAAGAAACTCCCTGGGTATTGGATGCGAAAGATGAAAGCGAGCGCAAAAAGAGAGTCGCTTTATTGTTCGACTTAAATAAAATGAGCAATGAATTAGGCCAGGCACTCCGCAAGCTGGAGAAAGTGCAAACACCAAATGGTGGTTTCCCCTGGTTTGAAGGAATGCGTGACGATCGTTACATCACACAACACATCGTTACCGGAATGGGACACTTGGATCATTTAGGGGTAAAAAATATCCGGGAAGATCAATCGGTGTGGAACATGGTGAAAGAAGGAGTGAAATACCTGGACAACCGGATTCGTGAAGATTATGAATGGATTCTGAAACATGATAAAGCAAACATCGATAAGAATCATTTGGGCTATCAGCAGATCCAATATCTATATGCAAGAAGTTATTTTAAAGACATTGCTGTGGATGGACGGAATCAAAAAGCCTTCGACTATTATAAAGGACAAGAGAAAAAATACTGGCTGGAGAATAGTCGTTATATGCAGGGAATGATTGCTTTGGCTTTGCACCGTTATGATGATAAAGTGACACCGAAAGACATTATGAAATCCCTGAAAGAGAATTCATTGAATTCCGAAGAGATGGGCATGTACTGGAAAGATAATTACAGCGGTTATTATTGGTACCAGGCGCCGATCGAAGCACAAGCATTATTAATAGAAGCTTTTGATGAGGTGAGCAATGATAAAAAATCGGTGGATGATCTGAAGGTGTGGTTATTGAAATCAAAACAAACCCAGGATTGGAAAACAACCAAAGCAACCACCGAAGCAGTTTATGCATTATTATTAAGAGGAACCGATTGGTTATCGACCGAAAGCAATGTTGAGATCACGATGGGCACAATGAAAATCGATCCGAAGAAAATGACGGATGTGAAACAGGAAGCCGGAACAGGATATTTCAAAACATCCTGGAGTGGTGGGGACATTAAGCCAAACATGGGTGAAGTTACGGTAGTGAAAAAAGATGAAGGCGTTAGTTGGGGTGCAGTGTACTGGCAATATTTTGAACAGCTGGATAAGATCACGCCATCAAAAACTCCTTTGGTATTGAAGAAGCAATTGTTTCTTCAGAAAAATACGGACTCAGGTCCGGTGATAGAACCAATCACTGAAAAAACAAATTTGAAAGTGGGTGATAAGATCAAAGTAAGGATTGAGCTGCGTGTTGACAGAGATATGGAATATGTTCAAATGAAAGACATGCGCGCATCCGGCTTTGAGCCAACGAATGTTATTTCCTCTTATAAATGGCAGGATGGCTTAGGTTATTATGAAAGCACGCGCGATGCTGCAACCAATTTCTTTTTCGACAGGTTGCCGAAAGGAACCTATGTTTTTGAATACCCGATGGTGGTTACTCATAATGGTGATTTCTCGAACGGCATCACTTCCATTCAATGTATGTACGCTCCCGAATTCTCGAGCAACTCCGAAGGCATCAGAGTGAAAGTAGGCCCTTAGTTCGGAGTTAGGAGTTGGGAGAGCGGAGAACGGAGTGGGGAGAGAGGAGAACGGAGTGGGGAGAACGGAGTGGGGAGAACGGAGTTAGGAGTTAGGAGTTGGTAGTTCGTAGTTCGGAGTTGGCGGTCGGGAGTGAGGAGTTTGGAGATGTTGTAGGGATTAGATTTAGTTGTGGGTTAAGAATAAAGAATTGTTTCGAAGCTCGTCCCCCTTTGAAGGGGGCAGGGGGATGAAGAGAATGCTATAACTTCGATTCGTTTTATTCAATTAAGACGAATCGCTTTGTTTTTTTATATTTGTGTTAGATATCCCTTAAATGAAAAATCTACTCTTTTTCATAGTTATAATCTTCCTTTTGTCATCTTGCAAAAAGGATGCTCCTTACAACCCCGATGATCACATTACGTATGAGCATTGGTATAAAGTGGATCAGCGAACACATGACACCCTATATTCCGTTTATCTGCCCAGTGCCTTTACACCAACCAATCACGATGGCATCAATGATGTTTTTTATGGTAGAGGTTATTTTAAGCTGAAAAAGTTTTCTGTATATGACCGGCAAGGCGAATTGATTTTCGGAACCTTTGATCCAAATATGCATTGGAATGGAAGGATGAACGCCAGTGGAGACTTTGTTCAGATGGGTGTGTATGTTTACCATTACGTTGTAAGCGACAAGCACGATCTTGAGTACGAGTACAGCGGGTCAGTAATGCTTTATAAATAATAATCCGGTCAGATCAGCCGGAGTGTTTGGCTGAGATGGTGCTTCGATTTAACGTTTATAAACCAGGTCAAACCCAATTCATGTGTGCCGCCTGTATTTTTAATCCCTAGTTGTGAAGTCGTATAATCATACGAATAGCCAATCCTCAAGAAACGATTTTGGAAAGCAAGTGTTGTAATAAATGCGTCATGCGCCCTGTAGCTCAGTCCTACTGATATTAGTTTATATTTTACGGTGATTCCCGGAAGCAACATTGAAAAATCTCCTTGTTGTATATATAATAGAGTAGGAGAAAAGATAAGTTTTCGGGCAGAGTCTCTAGAAAAACCTAAATTAGCTCCTGCATGAGCTGTAATTTTTAAAGGAAGTTTGCTGACTCCGATAACACCTTCATCCGGTTGACTTAAATGATGAAATGCAACTCCTCCGAAATATCGATCGCTATATAATAACAGTCCTGCAGAAAAATCGATCCCCGATTTGGTCGATTGTCCGGACATTTCATTTGTATTGTATATAAACCCTCTTCTATCGTCGATCTGGTCGCCGAAGGTTAATTTGCTGAAATCGATCTTATTCTGGAAATAGGATACTTGTATTCCGGGCTGAAGAACTAATTTATGGTGGAACAATTCAAAATGGGGTGCATAGTTAAGATCGACCCTTGTTTTAATAAAGGCACCTTGCATTTGATAATCGTATAAGTAGTTTAATCCCAATCCTCCTCTTAATGCGTGGATGTATTTATCAGCTGAAAAACAAAGGCTCTGGTAAGGATCAATCTTTGGCCATTGCAAACGATAGTTCATAGCAATGTTCAGGGTGCTGTCGGATCCCGTAAATGCAGGGTTGGTATATAGCCTTGAATTATTGTATTGCGAAAAATGGGCATCCTGAGTAAACGCAGTCAGGAAACTAAAAATGCCGAATAGAAGAGAGGCGAGCTTTTTCATTGTATTCAAATTTAAATCTATTCATTGAATTATCCTATTTCGTTCTGAAGTGTTTTGTCTATATTTGGGAAGCATTAAAATCAAATGAAACACCTATTCCTTTTATTCTTTCTGCTTCCTCTTTTTGCTTCAGCGCAAAACCAATCTTTAGATACTATAAAAGCCCCCGCTGTATACGATAATATATACAGTCGCGCCATTGCTTCCGATTCTTTAAGCAGCAGCTTCGTGATCTTTATTAAAAAGGAAGTGAAAAAGCACAAGCATGTTTCCCATACGGAGCATGTTTACATATTGGATGGAGAAGGAGAAATGCTCCTGGGCGATAAAACAATTAAGGTAAAAAAGGGCGATATGATCTTTATCCCAAAGAATACCGTCCACTCTTTAAAAGTAACATCTGTTTTTCCCGTTAAGGTATTGTCGGTACAATCACCCAACTTTGACGGCAAGGACAGAATATTCATTGATTGATAGATATGATAGCAGAAACTCCAGCCCCTCCTTATTACGTCGTTATCTTTACTTCCGAAAAAACAGAGATGGAGGAAGGCTATTCAGATACGGCTGATCGGATGTCCGAATTGGCAAAAGAGCAGGATGGTTATTTGGGAATAGAATCGGCGAGGGAAGGAATGGGAATTACGGTTTCTTATTCGCGCGATCTCGACTCAATCCGGAAATGGAAAATGAATGCCGAGCATTTAATGGCCCAGGATCAGGGAAGAGCCAAATGGTATAAAAATTATAAAACACGGATCTGTCTGGTGGAGAGAGATTATCAATTCACAAAAGAATGAGCAGCACAGCAGGAATCATTTCAAAGCTAAGTTCCGGAACGGGAATCAACATCATCAATATTGGATTGATGCTGATCAGCCTTGTGGCTTCTTTTATTCTTCCCTTTGAGGTGTTCTTATTCTCTTATGCCGTATTAGGTCCATTGCATTACCTCACCGAGATCTCCTGGCTGGAGAAGAAGAACTACTTTGTAAAAGCAAAAAAGGATATTTGGGTGTTTGTTATAATGGTGCTTGCTATCACAATCGGGATATTCGACAACGGCTCAAAGTTCAATAACATTATCGGCAGTATTTTATTTTCCGGATTTGTATATGCGCTGGTAATCCTTTTCACGGAAAAACCTGTTGTAAAACTGGTCGCCCTGGTATTCGTCTTTATGCTCTCCCTGATTCTGGGCTTTAATATTTATCCCAAGCTCCCTTTTCTCCTTTTTGCGATCTGGCTTCCCACCATCATCCATGTATACTTCTTTACAGGAGCATTCATCTTATTCGGTGCCATGAAATCAAAAAGCGTATCCGGGATCGTTTCTTTGATCGTTTTTATATGCTGTGCTGTAGCCTGCTTTATTTACATGCCGGAAAATGTTGGAATGGCAGTAACCGAATATGGAAAGAATGCCTACCATTTATTTAAGCTTCTGAACACCTCCTTATATAGTACATTCGGATACGGTGAATTATCAACCTCCGACGATGCATTGTTTTTTGCTCCCAAGGCAATCGCGATCATGCGTTTTATCGCTTTTGCCTATACTTATCATTACCTGAATTGGTTTTCCAAAACAACAGTTATAAAATGGAATGAGATTTCCCGGCAGCGAATGATCATTATTATTCTTTTATGGGTTTTATCCGTGGTCTTATATTACTTCAGTTACAAGATCGGGTTCTATGCTTTATTCTTATTAAGCATGCTCCATGTGTTTTTTGAGTTCCCTTTAAATCACCAAACGTTCATCGGGATCGGCAAAGAATTCAAAACGATGCTAAAAAAGCGTTGACCTTCCTTAATGGATTTGCGTGCTTAACTAATTCCTCAAGCTTTTTGTTTATCACGAAATAGCAACCATGATTAATGGTATATTTGCAGCATGGCTAAAGAATTCTATTTAAAGCACCACACCTTTCATATTAAAGCAATATTTGCTGCCTTGAAAGATATTTTCGACAAGAACGTATATGCCGATAAGGCGATCGAGAAGGTGATGAAGGCAAATAAGTATTGGGACGTGAAAGAGCGTGCATTCGTTTCGGAAGTGACGTATGATATCGTTCGTAACTGGAGATTGATTACCGTATCGTCCGGAATAGAAAGTGAAAAACTTACGGATGCTAATCTGTGGAAGATCATGGGAACCTACCTGGTATTCGATGGTTATGGTCTGCCGGAAAGTAATTACTTCAAAGGACTCAATGAAAAGAAAGTGATCTCCCAACTGGAGAAATTTCATAAGATCAGAAAGATCAGGGAATCAATTCCTGATTGGTTGGATGAAATGGGTGAAAAGGAGATCGGGAAAGACTGGGACAAAGTGATCAGGGCATTGAACCAAAAGCCAACGACTGTATTACGTGCGAACTCACTAAAGACAAATCCAAAGGAATTACAGACGATACTGGAAGAAGAGAAGATCACAGAGGCAACACTTATCTCGTGGTCGCCGGATGCGGTTGAATTGAAATTCCCGAGAAATGTTTTCCGTACCGAAGCGTTCCATAAAGGATTGTTTGAAGTTCAGGATGCTTCTTCACAAATGGTATCGGAGTTCCTAAATGTACAACCAGGTATGAGGGTAGTAGATGCTTGTGCTGGTGCCGGAGGAAAAACGCTTCACCTTGCTGCTTTAATGAAAAACAAAGGTCGGATCATTGCCTTGGATGTGAAGGAAAAGAAATTGCTCGAATTGAAAAAGAGAGCCACAAGGGCAGATGTCCGTATTGTTGAAACAAGAAACATCGACTCTTCAAAAGTGATCAAGCGATTAAAAGATACCGCCGACAGATTGTTGCTGGATGTTCCTTGTTCAGGATTGGGTGTATTGAGAAGAAACCCTGATAGCAAATGGAAATTGAACCCGGAAGAGATCGATCGCGTGAAAACAATCCAGAGAGAGATCCTTGGAAGTTTCTCTGAGATCACCAAAGTTGGTGGCAAGATGGTATATGCTACGTGCAGCATATTGCCTTCAGAAGGAGAAGAACAGGTGAAGTGGTTTTTAGAAACAGTGGGAGATAAATGGAACCTGATAGGAGAGAAGCGTTATTCACCTGAATTGTATCATGCGGATGGATTTTATATGGCGCTTTTAGAGAGTAAAAAATAAAATCAGTGTAGATAATTGCATTGCATTTTTACAATTTGTTCTTTGAATTCGATGTTTTTTTCAAGAAGCTCATTTGTTGTGAAATGATAAAAAAGCAAGAAAAACAGGGATAAATGCATTTCCCTCAAAAAATAATTGAAAATAATTTCGGGCTGAAAAGGGATTAATAAGGATGCGGAATGAGATCAATTTATCAGCTGCATTTCTTTTTTTTTAAAAATGAAATGAAAAAAAATAAAATCGTTGACCACTTGAATGATATGTGTAATCAATCAATACAGAAGGAAGTAAAAAAATATAGCGATTGATTTGGTATAAGAATGAATGTGCAGATTGAAAATAAAATGGAAGGCACCGCGAAATGAAAAAGGAGGATATTAACAATATCAACATTTCAATGTTAATAAAATAAAGGATGTTTTTTTCGTTTGTGTTAAATATTTTTCTTACTTCGTATCAAATAATTTAATAACCAAAAAAACCATGGCAAAAAAAGTAGCAAAAAAAGCAGCTCCAAAAAAAGCAGCTAAGAAAGCAGCTCCAAAAAAAGCAGCTAAGAAAAAAGTAGCTAAAAAAGCAGCTCCGAAAAAAGCAGCTAAGAAAAAAGTAGCTAAGAAAAAGTAAGAAAAGGGCTCGTAAGAGCCTTTTTTTTTGCCCTTTTTTTCCTTTCCTTTCCCTTTTATTCCTCCACAATCTCCTGAACAGTGCCAATACCAGGCAAATCATTTAAGATGATCTTTCCGCCTAAAAATTGAATCCCATCAAACAGATCGTTTTTGATCAATAAATGTCCATCCAAATCGGCATGATCTACCAAAGGACTTAATTGTGCAGCTGCCGAAATAGCACAGGATGTTTCACTCATGCAACCCAACAATACTTTTAAGTTCATCTCTCTTGCACGCCTGATCATTTTATGTGCTTCATGCATGCCGGTACATTTCATCAGCTTAATATTGATGCCATGATAACAATCTGTCATCATCTTCAAATCGGAGAAGCGTTGAACACTTTCATCGGCATATAATGGTAAAGGACTTCTTTCAAAAAGCCAGTGTGCATCATCCCAATTATTCTTAGGTAAAGCTTGTTCAATAAACAATACATTCTTATCCTCCAGCCAATGGATCACCTCTAAAGCCTGATTCTTGTCTTTCCATCCCTGGTTCACATCAATTGCGATTGGCTTGTCGCTCATGCTTCGGATAGCGCTAATGATCTGCTTATCGTTTTCACCATTCAATTTTACTTTCAGAATCTTATAAGGAGCTCCTTCTTCAATTTTCTGCCGGATAATTTCCGGCTCGTCAATTCCTAACGTATAAGAAGTATAAGGTGTATTGTCTTTAAGGCAATCAAAAAGTTGCCAGCAAGGCTTGTTGTTTAATTTGCCGATCAAATCATGAAGTGCAATGTCAACCGATGCTTTTGCAGCCGTGTTGTCTAATGCGATGCGATCAACGGCCGATAAGATGCTTTCCACATCGAAAGGGTCCTTGAAGCTATTTAGAAGAGCGGCTGCTCTCTTCAGGAATGATGAAACACTTTGATGGGATTCTCCCAGATAAGGAGGCATGCTCGCTTCACCATAACCGGTAAATCCCTCATATTCCAGTTTGGTAATTATAATAGGCGTAGAAGATCGGACACCATGTGCAATCTTGAACGGTCTTTTAAAATAGATGGTATGAGGAAGGTAGGTGAGTTTCAAAAGCTTCTTTTTTTGCTAAAAGTAAGGAATATCGTTAATTGGAATTGTTAATACTGTTAATTGTTTGTTCATTCATCTATTTGTGATTTATTGTTTATATGTTCTATATTTGTCTACCAAAACAAAATAAACTAAAACAATGAAAAAGTTACTCTTATTATTAGCAACCCCTGCAGTTCTCTATTTAGCAAGTTGTGGTTCCAAAACTGAAGAAACTGCATCAATGCCCGGAATGACGGAACTTGAATTGAAGATCAATGGCAATATGATATCCATTATGGTCCCGGATTCAACCAAAGGAAAAATGGAAGTAGTGGAGCAGTCCTGGGGCGCTACAGAGATCAAAGTTGGAAACGACTTTCAGATATCAATCGAAGAAGGAGAAGGAGATGTTGCTTTGATGAAAAGTGATATTGCCGGAAATGATGTAAATAAATTCAAGCGCTATGTTAAAGATGAGCCAACACTCCTGTTTTGGGAATCGGAAATCACAGCACCTGAATTCCATTTCTATTCAATCGTTAAACCAGGAGCGGTATCTTATATTGTAAAAGACATCCCGGGGGAGATTTTTGGAGAGAAATCAACACAAACAATGGTTGATGCTGCAAAAACATTAAAAGCAAAAGAAGCTAAGCCAAATGCATAATCTGTAAATAAGAATAGCAAACCCCCGCTTCGAAATTCGAAACGGGGGTTTTTGTTTTCAGGAGCGGGATTGCAATGAATAATGAATAGCGGCCGACAGCATTCTAGAGGAGTATGTGAGCATGCACTAAACGAATGAACATTGAACCAATGAACAAGTGAACCAATAAACTGTAATGTACCGCTTACTATCCTTATACAAAGAATCCTTTTCCAATATTCAGCGCAACATCTGGATACTTTCCATTGCTATGTTCATTAACCGAACCGGCTCCATGGTGCTGCTGTTCACTTCTCTCTACCTTACCAAAGATCTTCATTTCACAATTGGGCAGGCCGGGCTTGCTTTGAGTTTCTATGGAATCGGAAGCATGCTGGGTTCCTATGCAGGAGGCTGGCTTACCGACAGGAAGAATTTTTTCGACATTATGTTCTATTCTCTTATTGCAAGCGGATTGATCCTTCTTTTACTTCTAATCGCTGAAACTCCTCTTACCGTTTCCCTGATTATTTTTGCTTATGCCTTTGCAGCAGATATTTTCCGGCCGGCAAATTCCAAAGCAATTGCTGCCTATAGTACAGCTGAAAACAGAACGCGCTCCGTTTCGCTGGTTCGTCTGGCCATCAATCTTGGTTTTTCAATTGGCCCGGCTGCGGGTGGATTCATTGCATTATACCTGGGCTATAAGTATTTGTTTGTGATTGACGCCTGCAGTGGATTTGTTGCAGCCATCATGTTGTACTTCTATCTTCCCAAAGTTGCCGATGAACCTCAAAGATCGAAATCAGCTGTTCTGTCGGATCATAGCACATCCGCTTATCGTGATATTCCTTATCTCTTCTTCATTCTTTTTGTTGCCTTGTATGGAATGGGCTTTTTTCAATTATTCGCCAGCATACCTCAGTATTTTAGTAAAGAATGCCATTACAATGAAGATACCATCGGATTGCTTTTGGGCCTGAATGGATTATTGGTTGTTATTATTGAAATGCCATTAGTAACCGTTCTGGAAAAGAACCGGAAATTTTTTAGCTTTATCATTGCAGGAACATTATGTATTCCGGTTGCACTTGCCATTCTTTATTTTGGAAAAGGAATGATGATATGGGCGGTGATCTATACCCTGATCCTTACCATGTCGGAAATTCTGGCTATGCCTTTTATGATGAACTACACCTTGTCGCGTCCATCGCAGGAACGGCAGGGACAATATTCGGCTTTGTATTCTATCTCTTTCGGAATGGCAAACTTTGCGGCACCTTTGCTTGGGTTAGGAATTGCCGATGCATATGGTTTTGATAAGATGTTCTATTTCTTTATTGCGTTGGGCTTCCTCACAGCTGCTGGATTTTGGGTATTGAAAAGAAGAGATCAACGGCTTTAAAATGAGTATCGGCGACGTTATAATTAATTGTTCTTCTTTTTTCTGCGGATGCGCATAAGCAAAATAAAGATAGCAGAAGGAATTCCAATCCAGATCGCTTCGCTTTTAATAACTCTTATTCCCCATTCACTGAAAAAATTACCAGCTCCGATTGGCGATACCTGAATAGGCCGCCAAGGAAAGAAATACCTTGTGGTATCAAATGGTGAGAAAAACGCAACACCCAATCCTCCGGTAGTCATTGCATCTAAAATCCCATGTGAGGCAGTACAAAGGGCAAAGAATAAAATATAGCCGATCGCTCTTTTGCTGAAGAAGACACTTTTGTAAAAAAGGAAGGTAATCAGCATTCCTAAAAGGAGAGCAAAGAAAAAGGAATGAGTAAAACCTCTGTGTCCCCAGAAAGCTTCATAGGCAATTCCAAACTTGAAAGAAAGCACATCTGCATCAGGAAGGATGGAACAGACAATTCCCAGCAGGATAAATTTCGTGTTCCTTGTTTCTTTGGGATAACCCGATCCAATTGCGATGGATGCAAGTGCATGTCCGAATGCTGATGCCATGTTATAAAATTAATCAGATAAATGGATCTGAAAATAAAAACGCCCCTTATTTTACTAAGAGGCGTTTGATATGGTGTTTGGAATTTTATCCTACCAGTTTCTTCTCATTACGCTTACGCTCTGTTTCATCCAACAAAACTTTACGCATACGGATAGAACCCGGAGTGATCTCTACGTACTCATCAATCTGAATATATTCCATGGCTTCCTCCAGTGAGAAATTCACTTTAGGAGCAATGCGCATTTTATCATCAGTACCTGATGCACGCATGTTGGATAATTTTTTCTCTTTGGTAATGTTTACTACGATATCATCCTGGCGGTTGTTCTCACCGATCACCTGTCCTGTATAGATCGGCTCACCCGGTTCTACGAAGAACTTACCGCGATCCTGCAACTTATCAATTGAATAAGCAATCGCAGTTCCAAGCTCACCTGAAATCAATACACCGTTGTTACGGGAAGGGATTGGGCCTTTCCATGGTTCGAACGCTTTGAAACGATGCGCCATAATAGCTTCACCTGCCGTAGCCGTTAAGATATTGTTACGCAAGCCAATGATTCCGCGTGATGGGATCTCAAATTCCAAATGCTGAAGATCGCCTTTCGGCTCCATCAATAACATATCACCTTTACGCTGACTAACATATTCAATTACTTTTCCGGCAGATTCTTCAGGAACGTCTACCGTTAAGTATTCAATCGGCTCACATTTAACGCCATCAATTTCTTTGATGATAACCTGAGGCTGTCCTACTTGTAATTCATATCCTTCGCGTCTCATGGTTTCAATTAATACCGACAAGTGGAGAATACCACGTCCGAATACCAAATAAGAATCGGCTGAGTTTGTTTCTTCTACACGCAATGCAAGATTTTTTTCCAATTCCTTGAATAAACGATCACGTAAGTGGCGGGAAGTAACAAATTTTCCTTCTTTACCGAAGAATGGTGAGTTGTTGATACAAAACAACATGTTCATTGTCGGCTCATCAATCGCGATTGGAGTCAACCCTTCCGGATTTTCAAAATCAGCAACGGTATCACCGATCTCAAAACCGTCAATACCGGTAATGGCAACAATTTCTCCCGAGTTAATTTCTTCAGTAGCTCTTACTTTTCCTAATCCTTCAAACGTATATAATTCTTTAACGCGTGATTTCATAATAGTGCCATCACGTTTAACCAACGATATCGGCATGTTTTCTTTAACAGATCCGCGGTGAACACGTCCAACTGCAATACGTCCTACGAAAGAAGAATAATCCAATGAAGTGATCTGCATTTGCAATGTACCTTCTTGTCTTGGTGCTTCCGGGAAGAACTCAATAATAGTATCTAATAAATAAGTAATATCGCTGGTAGGATTTTTCCAATCAGGACCCATCCAACCTTGCTTTGATGAACCGTATACTGTTTTGAAATCCAATTGTTCTTCTGTAGCATCTAAGTTAAAGAATAAGTCAAATACCTGATCATGTACTTCATCCGGGCGACAGTTTGGTTTATCAACTTTATTGATTACCAATACTACGCGTTTCCCTTGAGCCAATGCTTTTTGAGTAACGAAACGGGTCTGAGGCATTGCACCTTCAAATGCATCCACCAATAGAACCACTCCATCCGCCATGTTCAATACACGTTCTACTTCACCGCCAAAATCCGCGTGGCCCGGAGTATCAATAATATTGATCTTTGTTCCTTTGTAACGTACGGATACGTTCTTTGCCAAAATAGTGATTCCGCGCTCGCGCTCTAAATCATTATTGTCAAGGATCAATTCTCCCGACTCCTGGTTATCACGGAATAATTTTCCGGTGTGTAAGATCTTGTCTACCAAGGTTGTTTTTCCGTGATCGACGTGGGCAATGATGGCAATGTTTCTGATGTTTCGCATTGTAATTTTTAATTTTTTTAGATTGAAGTACTTTTAAAAGGAATTACCCATCCAGATAATTCATTTTAAGGGTGCAAAAGTAGGCATTTTTATTGGTATTTGCCTACTGGCCGACCCTATATAATCGATGTTGGTCGAAAATATGTACTTTAGCGGGCCCAAACTGGCCGAAAACAATGGATAAAGAAAAAATATGGTATGCTGATCCCAACCCGGAAAGCATCAGCTGGATGAATGCTGATACACTTGCAGAATCCCTGGCCATTAACGTAATTGAAATAGGAGCGGACTATATAAAAGGCACAATGCCGGTTGATGGAAGAACTAAACAACCTTTTGGCTTATTGCATGGCGGCGCGTCTGTTGCATTGGCAGAAACCCTTGGCAGCATTGCTTCCTTTTTGGTGGTAAACCCGGAATTGTTTATTGGCGTTGGCACTGAGATCAATGCAAACCATATCAAAGCCGTAAGTTCCGGAATGGTAACCGGAATCTGCAAGCCTATCCATGTGAAAGGCATGAACCATATCTGGGAGATTAAAATCTATAATGAGGCTAATGAGCTCAGCTGTATCAGCCGGTTTACCTGTACGATAGTTTCCAAAGCAAAAATGCAGGCAAAAATGTAATTGATTTATTCTTTCCTGAAGAATTCTTCCGGGCTGATGCTCCAGGAATTCTCATGGTTATCTGCGTCGATGATTATTTCTCTTACTGTCTCGGGATCTTTTGAGTGGCTTTTTTTAAAATGAAGCAAATCTTTTCCCGTGTTCTGTTCCCTATACCCTTGTTCTATTTTAAAACCGCCTTTTACACCCGTGAAAGGAAATGCTTTTTCGGGATCCCAGTCATTGCCGTAATACACTCTTAGAAAATAATCACCATCAGGAATGGCATTCATGGTAAATACGGTTTCACCTGGGATGTAATAGTTGCGCAAGGTCTTTTTCGGAGGCGTATTATTTACCAGGCACACAACTGCAGGAGTGCTGCTTTTATTATTGATCCGGATAGTATTTCCGTTTTCCGTGTCGAAAACCTTCTCGCCAAAAAAAACAGTATACGGAGAATCCGAAAAATTATCCAGGGAAGCCAGGGATTCTTGCTCTGCAGTTTTGATCTCTGTTGCCGGCTCTTTCGCCGGAGGATTTTTTTTCGGCTTGTCTGCAGAATAAGAGATGATAAAATAAAGTAATACCATAGCAATTCCAACGCTTACAAGTATTTGCCAGCTTTCTGTATTGTCGGGTTTGGCAGCTGTTTGTTGTGGTTGAGGAGAAGCTTTTGGTTTTGGCCTTGCTTGAGCTTGCTGTTGTGCGTATTGATATGCATTTCCTGTATAAGGCGCGTTGGAATATGCTTTTTGTTTTACCTGCGTTTTGTAAACCTGCGAAAACCGGAGATCATATTTTCTTCTTTTCTCAGGATTAGAAAGGATGGCATAGGCTTGTTGAATTTCCTTGAAGTATTCTTCAGCAGCTTTATTCCCGGTGTTCTTATCCGGATGATATTTTTTTGCCAGCTGGCGATAAGCAGCCTTAATTTCTTCCGCAGTTGCGGTTGTTTTTATTTCCAGCAGTATGTAGTAATTCCTCTCCGACATCCCTCTTACATGAAACGCACATTCATATGCTTCTGTGTTTTTTGAATGTTAATCTTGGTGTTTTTCGGATATTTAATAGCATAGGATAATTCAATCTTTTTAACTTCTCCCGGCTGAAGCGTATATTTCCAGGTCAGCTTCCCTGTTTTTGCATCCAGCTCTCCTTTTGAAATTTCCATAGCATCTACCGTGATATCGCTTTGCGAAGAAACCGGCAACTGATCTTGCACCTCAATCTGAACAGGAGTTTTGCGATTGTTCTTTACAAGCATTTCATAAGCGAATGTTTCTTTGGTGGTGTTCCCTATAAA
>DASWNK010000014.1:0-3072 GCA_036399275.1 Bacteroidia bacterium
CCATCATTACTGTGAACTTGTTTGATATTAACACTACCAATGCAATCGTCTATTATTTTAATGATTCTACTGCTATTGATGCTTATCATAATGTGGGTGAAACCGGAAGCAGGGGAGTGGAAGTAGAATATAAGTTCCGGGATAAATGGGGCTTTATTAATTTGAATTATTCTTTTTATTCAGTAGCAGGAAAGCCTAAAATCGCTGATTATGAGGTTCCTGACAATAGTAATGTGCTCTTAGCTTTTCCTGCGCATAAAGTTAACCTGAGCGCAGGCTTTAATATAACAAAGCATTTTTCGGTTAATCCTTCCGTTTTGTTTAGAGGCGAACGTTATGGCTATACTTCATTTGATTCTTCGGGAACAGCGGTGATGGAAAAATTCTCGCCAATGATTCTCGCCAATCTTTATCTGCGTTATGAGGATTTTTTTATTAAAGGATTGAATATTGGTGTTGGTGTTTATGACCTGCTTGATCAGCGGGTAAAATACATTCAGCCTTATAATTCCAATCACGCTCCATTGCCTGGGCCATCCCGCGAATTGATCGTGAAACTATCCTATACTTTTAAAGCCAAGAATAAAACAGAATGATGAAACGGAATTCACATATCGGTTTGCTTGTTGGCATAATCGCTTTTGTCATGCTTATTGGCAATGGTGGTCGCTGTCAGGCGCAGGAAACAAATTACAAAGCGTATTCTGTGTATGTGTATAATTTTATTAAATACATTGAATGGCCCGAAAATACTAAAACAGGCGAGTTTGTGATTGCTGTAATAGGTGATTCGCCGGTGCTTGCCGAATTGAAAGCGCTCGCAGCGTCAAAAAAAGCGAATGGCCAAACCATTATAATAAAGCAATATGCAACCATTGCAGAAGTTGACAAGTGCCAGATACTTTATATCTCTTCCAGTAAGAGCAGCATGCTCAAAGGCGCGATTGAAAAAATAAAAAACATGTCGGCTTTGCTTATTGCTGAAAGAGAAGGGCTGGCAAAAAAAGGCGCAGGGATTAATTTTGTGACACTCGAAGATGAAACGCTTAAATTTGAAGTAAACAAAAAGGTTATTGAAGCGCATAACCTTAAGATTCCGAAAGTCCTTATGAGCCTGGGCTTAATTGTAGGATAAAACATACAAAAATGTTCAGAGCCGTATATAAAAAGAGTATAGGAGGCTTATTAGCTGTTTGTCTATCGCTTTCCATATCGTCCCGGGCCCAAAAATCAGCTTCGAATTTTCCGGCTTTTATCCAAAACAAAGGGCAAATCCTTGACCAGAATAATCAGCAAAATAAGGAAGTTCTTTTCCTTTATTGCGGAAAAGGAATAAAGATCCAGCTCCGAAAATCGGGCTATTCCTATGAGCTGTTCAAGGTGCAGGATCTTCCGCATTCAAACCCCGGCCAAAAAATCCAGGACATTCAGGAGCTGCTAAAAACAAAGATTTCGAACTGCCGTGCAGATATTGACTTTATTGGCGGCAACCCGGCAGCAGAAATAATAGCGGAGCAGCAATCAGAAGGTTCTTGCAATTATTTTACCGGCGGAAAACGGATCAGTGATGTTCATTCTTTCAGAAAAGTGACCTACAAGAATATCTTTCCGAACACGGATATTGAATTTATTATCACTGATGACCAAGGCGCACCTTTTAAATACAATATTATTTTAAAGCCGGGAGCAGATATAAAAAAAGTGAAATTTCTGATACAGGGAGCCTCGGAAATTACAACAAAAAGAGGTGATCTCTCGGTTTCATTGCCGATGGGCAAAATTCATGAAAGCATTCCGGCCAGTTATTATATTGATCAGCCTGCGGAAAAGGAACAGATCAGCTTTGCATTGCAGAACAACATTGTTTCTTTCACCGGATCGTATGATCATTCCCGGACGTTTATAATTGATCCTTCCACCAATCGGGTCTGGGCTACTTATTATGGTGGCAGCAGCCTGGATTATTGTACGGCAACTGGCGCGGACGGGATGAACAATGCATACATCACCGGCTATACTCTAAGCACCTCAACTATCGCAACTGCTGGTACTTACCAATCAACATTGAGTGGAAGCTTCGACATTTACCTGGCAAAATTCAATTCCGGAGGCGTACGCCTATGGGCAAGCTATTTCGGCGGCAGTAGTGTGGAAGCGGTTTACGGAATGTTTGTTGCACCCAGCGGGACAGCCTATTTATGCGGCGATACTTTTAGTACAAGCAACGTGGCAAGCGCCGGTGCGCACCAAACAGTATACGGTGGTGGTGTGGATGATGCATTGCTTGTTAAGTTTGATCCATCCGGCCAATTACTTTGGTCAACCTATTACGGCGGCTTGTATCACGATATTGCTGTAGGCGTGGTAGAAGACTCGAATGGAAATGTGATTATTTCCGGCCACACGGAAAGCTCCACCAATATTGCCACTGCCGGTTCTTATAAAACGTTGTATTATGGAGGCTTTGATGTTTTCGTCGCTAAATTCGACAGCACAGGCATTCGGCAGTGGGGAACCTATTATGGCGAGCTTGACGTGGAAGAAACCTATGCTGCTGATTGTGATGCGGCCAACAATATATACATCACAGGATTTACTACCAGCTCAAATGATATCGCTACAGCATCAGGATACCAGACCAGTTATAGCGGACAGCAGGACGCATTTATTGCAAAATTCAATCCTTCCGGTACAACCTTGCTGTATGGAACCTATTATGGAGGCGCAGGAAACGATCAGGGATCAGCCATCAAAGTGGATGCGTTCGGAAATGTGTTTATGACAGGAAATACCACCAGCTTAACAGGCATTTCAAGCCCCGGATCTTATCAACCGGCGATAGGTAGTGCCGACGATGCTTTTATTGTCAGGTTCAACTCCGTTGGTATACGTCAATGGGGAACTTACTTTGGAGGAAATGATGTGGATTACATTGCGAGTATGATTTTTGATTCCAATGAAAACCTGCTTTTCTGCGGATCCACGCTAAGCACCAATGCCATTAGCTCGGATCAGGCTTATCAACCAAGCCTTTCCGGAATTAATTATTATGATTCCTATTTTGAGCGTTTT
>DASWNK010000015.1:0-72083 GCA_036399275.1 Bacteroidia bacterium
TGCAATGGGAAGCTCCAATGAAAATTCCGCTTTCGGAAATGTATTAAACCCTCTTGATCCAAAACGTGTACCGGGAGGCTCTTCCGGAGGCTCTGTTGCGGCAGTTGCTGCCAACATGTGTATTGCCGCATTAGGAACCGATACAGGCGGCTCAATTCGCCAACCAGCCTCTTTCTGCGGTGTTGTTGGATATAAACCCACTTATGGAAGAGTTTCGCGCTATGGTGCGATTGCTTATGCCTCTTCTTTTGATCAGATCGGACCAATCACAAAAACGGTGGAAGATGCTGCATTGATAATGGAAGTAATGGCTGGGAAAGATGAATACGACAGCACAGTATCATCAAGGCCGGTACCCGAATATTCTCAAGCACTTGGAAAAAAACCATCTTCGCTGCGCATTGCTTATCTAAAAGACTGCCTGGAAAACGAGGGGCTCAATCCTGAAATAAAAGCGCGCATATTCGGAATTATCGAAAAATTAAAAGCGCAAGGGCATACCGTCGAAGCTGTTGATTTTCCTTACCTGGATTATCTGGTTCCCACGTATTACGTACTAACAACAGCAGAAGCATCTTCTAACCTGGCGCGCTTCGATGGCATCAATTTCGGTTACAGGAGCAAGAACGCAACTGACCTCGAATCTGTCTATAAAAAATCGCGAAGCGAGGGCTTTGGTGCAGAAGTGAAACGAAGAATCATGCTTGGAACATTTGTGCTTAGCTCCGGGTATTATGATGCCTATTATTCCAAAGGCCAGAAAGTTCGCAGGCTCATCCAAAATAAAACCAATGAGATCCTGAGCAATTACGATTTTATCATTTTACCTACCACACCGGGAACCGCCTTTGAATTCGGACAAAAAAGCGCAGACCCTATTGCCATGTACCTGGAAGATATTTTCACCGTACAGGCTAACATCACTGGCCTGCCGGCGATTTCTCTGCCAATGGGAAAACACTCTAACGGCCTGCCCTTTGGCGTGCAATTGATCGGAAAGAATTTTGCTGATGCTGAATTACTGGCTGTTTCAAGCTATCTGATGAATAATTTCAATTAAATTCTTTTTCCTTCAGCAATTTTATTTGATAAAAGCGTTTTAATCATCAATCCTTTCTTGTTATTTCAAACAATGATTGCGATATTTGTAATGGTGGTAAAAACTATACGCATATTTAAAAAAACGGTTCTACTCGTCGCGTTTTTCCTTTTGGCTTATACAAACACGGCGTTTTCTCAAACGCCTGTGGGTTATGCGCCTGAAATGATTGTAGATGATCCTATCGCAGCGGCGCTGGATAGCTTATACAAACTAAACCTTTTTGAAAAAGGATACGGTAAGATCGCTTACCCAAAAAACCCTAAATATAACTTCTCTCACGACTCTGTTCCGCGTTATGAAGAGTTGATTTATGAATCCCGCTTAGCTAAACTCGATGCACTTTCTCCATTTGATCTTCAGTACAACAATGTTGTAAAAGGCTATATCGATATGTATACCGTGCGCAGAAGAGAGCTGGTATCACGAATGATGGCCTTGTCACAATTCTACTTTCCGATGTTTGAAGAGCAGCTGGATAAATACAATTTACCTTTAGAGCTTAAATACCTGGCGATTTGTGAATCTGCATTAAACCCAATGGCTAAAAGCCGTTCTGGCGCAATGGGGCTTTGGCAATTCATGTATCCAACCGGAAAAATGTTCGGATTAAACGTCTCTTCTTATGTCGATGAACGTTGCGACCCTTACAAATCAACTGTTGCAGCCTGCGAATATTTTCAATATTTATACGGGCTCTTTGGCGACTGGCAAATGGTATTAGCTGCATATAACGGTGGCCCGGGAACGGTGAACAAAGCCATTCGCAGAAGCGGGGGCAAAAGAACTTATTGGGAAATCCGCCCTTATTTGCCTAGGGAAACTCAGGGTTATGTTCCGGCCTTTATTGCTGTTAATTATGTGATGAGCTATACCGCAGAGCACAATCTTTATTCTGCAATTCCGAAAAAAACATTTTTACAAATCGACACAATCAGCATCAAAAAGCAGCTTTCTTTTTCACAGATCTCCCATGCCCTAGACATTCCTGAAGATGAGCTGATGTATCTGAATCCAAGCTATAAGAAAAAAATCATCCCATACTCAACAGATGAAGCAAGCATACTTGCATTGCCTTCCGCTAAAATGGGCCTGTTTATAACCAACGAGGAAAGTATCTATAACCGCATCAAAGACACTCTGAATAGCCAGGATGTTCTGGCAACGCAGGAAACAATGAAGATTCACACGGTTAAAAGCGGTGAGCACCTAAGTACAATTGCCAAACGCTATGGTTGCTCGGTAGCCGACCTGAAGGCCTGGAATGGAATCAAAACTTCCACCGTTAAACCTGGAAAAAAATTAACAATTTATATTTACGGAAAAAAAGCTGCTGATAAAAAACCGGCCGTAGCTTCCGAAAATAAAACGGTTGTTTCAGCAGGAAATAACGCGAATGCCACAGTAACGGGCAAGTTTAAGTACTATACGGTTCAGAAAGGCGATTCGCTTTATAAGATCGCGCAAAAGAATAAAACAACCGTAGATGAATTAAGGCGTCTCAATAATTTTGGCGCCAAATATTCGTTATTGCCTGGTAAGAAGATCAAAATTGGTGCTCTTTAAAATTAAATCCCAAGGCTCATGTCCCGATTATTTTTATTTCTGTTCGCCGTTTCCTTCTCCGTTACTTCCAAAGCACAGACGCACGCTACTGTAGCGCAAAAGGTCGTTGTTTTCTGTGAACTGAACAAAGACAAAAAAGTAGGAAAAGGCGAATGCTGGGACCTGGCTAAAGAAGCGCTGGATGCCGCTGGAGCAAACTGGACAGCCCCTTATAACTTTGGAAAAGAACTCCTAAAAAAAGAACCTGCTGCTGTGGGGGATATTATACAATTTGAAAAAGTGAGGATTGAATATCCCGATGGCGCCTGGAAAGAGCTTCCTCATCACACCGCTATCGTCTATAAAGTTTCCGCCCCCGGCCAATACACAATCGCAGAACAAAATGCCAACGGTAAACGATTTGTTACGTTTTCAGACATTAACCTGACCTACATTAAAAAAGGGAAATACACCATTTACAGGCCTCAATAAACCAATTCGCCGACTTCCCTTTCTTCCTTTAATATTTTTTTATAGCTTAGCAAAAAACTCTTCACTATGCAAAAGCTATTACATTGCTGGTTACTCGCCTTTGTTTTATTCGCTTCGGATTCATCCGCCCAGGATTTTACTTATTCAAATATTAACATCGTTAGCGTTACATTCAGCGGTGGAAACCTAACGATCCGGAAGGATGATGGCAGCGGAGCTTATACTTCGCCACAGTGGCTGGCTGCGGGCAGCATAAGAAACCCTGTTGCTTATATCAGCGGAGTCGCTCCCAAGGCGGCAGCCGCATTTACAATCAACTGCGCAACCGCCCCCGATTCGGTTAATGTTCGTGGATTTGGCTCCGACTCCATTAATTTTGTTTCCAAAAAAGTGATTGTTACACCGGCCAGCGGTACAATCCATAATTTTAGCTACCCCTCTACCACAGGTTCCCACGTCTTTACCGCTTCTATCGTCCGCTATTTTAAACCTTATACCATTAATTGGGAGATCTCTTTCGATAACGGTATCACCTGGAAACCCATCGGCAGCAGCAACAATACCATGTATGTAACAAGAAGCGCCCCACAAGCGGAGGGAACTGAATACAAATGGTTTCATACCGTCTATGACCTCAGTTGCAGAAATGCACAATACAAAAGCCTTGACACAGCCATCATTTCTAAAGTGTGGAGCGAGTTTACCGATCAGATTGTTTTAAACTGGAATGGCGACAGCTTGTTTTATTACAAGATTATGAACTCTCCCCATGTAACGCTACCTAACCTTCTGAAATACCGCGATGCTGAATGCTATACCTTCGCACAGCTCTTCTTATCAGCCATAAAAATTCAGGGAGTTATCAGAACAAACAATTACGTTTATATCACGCCCATCAACAATACCGTTTGTGGTTATACTGTTAACCGTTTTATTGTTAAGAACTGGGCTTTCGGAACACCAAGCGCAACAGCAACGTGCCCTCAGTTTCCATACAAGAACACCTATAATGCATTTACGGGATCCATTCCTGCGCCCTACACTGCTTATGTGTTTCTTACCGCAGATGTCACTGATCAGGCTGGCATTCCTGGATCCTGTAATATCCGACCATCTTCCTATTTCAACAATCACCAGATCGCTAAAATTGATGGCGTATATTATGACGCATGTTATGGTGTTACTTTTCCAACACTGTCTTCCATTAAAACTGCTGCTTTCAGTGGCTGGAGCTTCCGTTACACCAGCGGCTCAACCACGAATTGTTTTTTTACAAATGATATGACACAATCCGATCTTTCGGAAACCATTAGCACATTTTAATTAAAATGCGAACAACAGTTTTTCTTTTCATTTTTTTGATCATCGGAACACTTGCCAGAGCCCAGAGCATGGAACGTAAGATTGTTATTGAAAATGGACACTTTTATTTTACTACCATCGATGAGGAATTCCAGATTGGAAGCCTGCATAGCGGCGCGCTTTCTGAACCTTTGAAAATGGCTGTCAAAAAGGCTTTGCCGGCCGGAAGAAACTTTACCGATCCCATAAACCCTTTTTCCTGGGATATTTCCGGAAACAATTTTTATGCAATTAATTTTTTAATGCACCCTCTAAACGATAGGAATGAGTCGCTGAAGCGACTAAAAATCTCTTCGCTGAAAGCGTGGGGGCCTGCAGTAACAACACTGGATATGATCATGCAAGGCACGGATTTGACACCTTTTGCGTATAATGAGCCGTATGCCTTTGTTATAAAAAGATCCAGCACCCTGAACAATTTTTTTTACGACGGAATTGCTTTGAATGATAGCTCTTATTTCATGGCCATCGCTAACAACGGCGAAATGAGTGTTTGGAATTTCAACGGCAAAGAATGGAAACACAGCGAAGTGCAAAACTTCCCGATTGACGGTTATTTCTCCCTCTTCGTGCACGGGAAAAAAGTTTGTTTGGCGACAAACGCCGGAGGGCTTTACGAAGTATCGGTAAAAGGAATTTCAAGCCTCGAAGGCAAGAGCGTTGGAACAAGCCTCCCCAACTGTTTATTGATCGTAAACAAAGATGATGACTCGCTTTGGTACCTCAAAAATAATGATGTCAACCAACACACACCCCTTAATGAGCTGATCGAAAAAAAAGCAATACGAATTTTTTAAAATTTATAAAATGAAAACAATTTACTTAGCATTTTCCCTCTTTATCGTTTCCTCCCTTGCCATTGCACAGGACCTTACATTCACAACCCTGAATACAGCAACCGGCATGAGCACCGGGTCGATTGATCTTTCTGTTTCCGGAGGAGTTGCTCCATATACTTTCAGCTGGACCGGACCAACAGGATATACTGCCATAACAGAAGATATTGGTGGACTTACTTACGGAAATTATACTGTTACCGTTACCGATAAATACTGCGGGATTGCAACAATGACAGTATTTGTAGACAATGATATTGCAAGCGGCATTAATGAAATTGAAGAAAACGTAATTACCATCTTTCCAAACCCGGCAACCGAATCTGTTAGCCTTAGTGCAGAAAGCTCATTGACAAATGCCCGCTTCAGGCTGATCAACATCGCTGGTCAAACGGTTCTTGAGCAAAAAGAAATCGGTGGAAATGTTTTTGTCTTTGATGTTTCTCCGTTTTCGCCGGGAATTTATTTTGTTGAAATTGCAGATGCCGGATATATTTCCAGAACACGATTTGTAAAAAATTAAATTCTGATGCACATCGCACACAGTGAGATTGCTGATCTTCCTGACATTTTTAAATTGTATGATCAGGCAATTACCTTTCAAAAAAAGGTTTCTGATCAACACTGGCTTCCATTCGATCCAGCGCTTGTAAAAAGAGAGATCGAAGAAAACCGTCAATGGAAAATTGTAATCGGCGGAGAAATTGCTTGCATTTTTTGTATCGCTTATTCCGACCCGCTTATCTGGGGAGACAGGGACAAAGAGCCTTCTATCTATCTGCATAGAATCGTTACCAATCCGGCATTCCGGGGAAAAATTTCGTTATTGAAATAATCAAATGGGCTATTATATTCGGAAAGAGCTCCGGAAAAAAACATCTCAGAATGGACACCTGGAGCGACAATGCCAAGCTCCGCGACTATTATACGTTGTGCGGCTTTGCTTTTTTAGGAGTAATCAAACCGCAAAATCCAGAGCTTCTGCCTGCGCATTATACGGATATAACTTTAAGTCTTTTTGAAATCCCAATTGTTTAAAAGGCTTTTTGTATGTTTACAAATATTCCTTAGAAATGAAAACCCTTCCTTTACTCTTTCTCCTTTGTTTCTCAGCAGTGGCTCCTGCCCAGGAAAAAGGCGCCGACAAATACGATAAGCTGATGGACTCGCTCGTGAAGAGGAATGAGCTAGACCTGTTGATAAACCTTCTGGAAAAAGAAGTTTTGGCCGCACCCAGGGACGAGGGTGCTCTGCGAGCCCTTGCATACAGCTGTTTACTCGCCGGAAAGAATGAACTCTGCGAAACTTACTACGTGCGTGCCCTGGAAACAAACCCCGCTTGCGTCAATTGCTGGGTCAACATCGGGTCCAGCTATATGCGCCGAAACAATAAGATAAAGACGTTTGAGAGTTACGACAATGCGATCCGCATCGATCCCAAAAATGCTCACGCCTATTGCCTGCGAGGAAAAATGAAACTACAGTTTGGCGAAAAAGTAGGCGCCCTCATGGATTTCAACAAGGCGATCGAATTAGAGCCAGGCAACGCGGGCCTGTATTACGAACGCTCCCTTTATAATTCCGCGCAAGGATTTTCCTCGATGGCGCTGAACGACATGACAAAAGCCCTGGAGCTTGCCGTTAAAGATGCGAAGCCGATCATTTACCTGCGCAGAGCAGAACTGTATAACGCACAAGACCGGAACAAAGAGGCATTGAGCGACCTCAATGCAGCGATATTACTGGACAGCAGCAATCCTGATTTCTATCTTGAACGTGGGGTTGTTCATGCGGATTTAAATCAAAACGACCTGGCATATGATGATTACATCAAATGCGCTTCGCTCGACACAAACAGCTTTGCTCCCCTTTACAACTTAGCTCTTCTGACCCACAACTTCAGGCAAGACATGGATGCATCCTGCGATTTCAGGCATAGGGCTGTTGCGATCATGAAACGCAACGACCCCACAAATGCTAAGATAAGGGAACTCGAAGCGCTTGACAGCACCTTTTGCGACAGCTCAAATGCAGGCTATTATTATCAAAGAGCAATTTCGGCAAGTCTCAAAGGGGATCATCAGAAAGGCCTGGACATCTGCAATGCGAACATGAAACGTTTTCCGAACGAAGCCCTCCTCATCAACACCAGAGGTGATATTTTCTACTACATGAAAATGTTTGACAAGGCCAGAAAAGACTACGAGATAGTAATCCGGCTGGGGCCAGCAAAGATGATGTCTCCGATGATGAGCAACCATCCGGAATTGTGGAATATGAGTAAAGACAGTGTCAAATTATTCGAAGGCATAAACACGGCGGCGGTCCTAATGGCGATAGCGCAATGTGATTTCGCGTTGGGGAAAACCGAACTGGCGCTTTCCGAAATCAACGAAGCGTTAGGAATGATAAAGTTCACGCTTGGAGAATCAATGGAAGCAATGTATCAGTTAAGGGGTTCTTTGTTTTTAGCCGCAGGTAAGCAGGACAGCGCATTGCTCGACTTCGAAAAAGCAATCAGCTTTAAGCGTTCGCCTAAAGACCTTGTCACCAGGGCGGTTGGAACGGTCTGTGCAGCAGGTAAAATTTCGCCACAATTTACCTATCCCTTTAGGGACAAGATATTCACGCCCTTTATAGTTCACTGGATTCTTCCCCTTCGATCGAACCTTGATCCTGAATCTCCCGCCTTCACTGCAGCCCTCCGCGATTGCAACAGCGCGATCGAACAGGACCCTTCTTGCGCGTATGCATATTTTATTCGCGGACAGATCCTTCGACTCGCCAGTATTGAGGGCTTCTGCTCCGATTTTGAGAAAGCGCGCCAGTTGGGATTCGTGGTTGACAAACCTGTTTTGAAGGGATGTAAGTAAATGCTCTGTTAAACCTTATCCAGAGCCTGTCTCAGATCCTCAATCAGCAGATCAGCATCTTCCAAACCGATATATAACCGAACCATGTTCCAGGGCAATGGGTTTTCGAAACTTTTACTTGCTGCTAAGGCGCAAAGCGGGAAAATAAGCGACTCATAACCTCCCCAGGAAGTGGCCATCACAAAGCGTTTCAACGAATCACAGAAGCGCTCCACGCCTGTTTCATCCTTTGCATCAATGGCAATGGAAAGCAAGCCGCCACCCTGTTTCATTTGCTTTTTAGCAAGAGCCAGTTGTGGGTTCCTGCTTGAGAACGGATAGTTTAATTGTTTTATTTTAGGAAGATTTTCGAGAAAATCAGACACTTTTTTGGCACTTGTAGCACTTTGGTTCACCCGAAGCTCAATTGTTCTTAAACCTCGTAAAACGAGGGCGGCGTCCTGAGGAGAAATACAGCTTCCGATGGTCATGTATTCTTCTGCCATCATTTTCATGATTCGTTCACGGCTTCCGCAAACAACGCCACAGATCACATCGCTATGTCCGTTTATGTACTTGGACCCAGAATGTAACACCAGGTCAATTCCCATGAAGGCAGGGTTTTGGTTGATGGGCGAATTATAGCTGTTATCAATGATTGTAACGATATTTTTGCTTTTGGCCAGCTCCGCGATCGCCTCAATGTTTTGCATCTCAAACGTTAATGAATTCGGGCTCTCCAGATAGATCAACCGCGTGTTTGGCTGTATTGCCTTTTCAAATCCCTCTGCCTCTCCCCCACTCACAAACGTGCATGTCACTCCGTATTTTGAGAGATATTTCGACAGTAAATTGTTTGTCCAGCTGTACGGTTTTTGCACACAAACCACATGATCGCCTCCCTTTACAACACTCATGACCGCTGCAGACACAGCCGCGCTACCACTCGAAAAAACAAGCGCGTCTTCGGTTTTTTCCAAGGCTGCCAGTTTCTTTCTAAGCATTGCTACTGTTGGGTTATAGCCTCTTGTATAAAACGGGGTTTCAAGCTCGCGTGTTAGTTTCTCCCGCATTTCGGCCACCGTTTTGAAGCAAAAATTAGTCGTCTGAAATATCGGCGGAGCCACTGAACCGTAGTACTCATCGCGTTCTTCGCCAAGATGGTTAAGGATAAAAGAGGTGTCCATAAGTTTGAAAAGGTGTTAAAAAATTTATTAAAATCATTTCCTGAAAATAAAAAACACGGCCAGCACAAGAAAAACAAAGCCAACAAGGTGGTTCCACTTCAATGTCTCGTTTTTAAAAAAGAGCAAGGTGAAGCCAATAAAAACAACCAAGGTAATCACTTCCTGAATTACTTTTAACTCCACTAAACTGAAAGGCCCGCCGTTTTCCTTGTATCCAATGCGGTTTGCCGGCACCTGAAAAAAATATTCGAACAGCGCAATTCCCCAGCTAAGCAATACGACAGCAATGAAACCAAGGTTCTCAAACCATTTCATTTCTTTGAACTTCAAATGCCCGTACCAAGCGAAGGTCATAAACGTGTTGGAAAGAACCAGTAAAACAATTGTCGAAAAACCCTTCATTCGTTGTTTTTTATTTCCCAAAAGTAAGAAAGGTTTTTTTCTTGCTGTGAAGGAATTTTAGCCATCGACGTTTTCACGAACAAAAAAGCCTGAACGATTTTGCAAAATGCGGCTGAATTTTACAAAAAAGGCGCTGAAGCACCGTGAATAAAGGGCTACAAAGGGGCCTGTTTTTAGGCGATTTAAACGCGTTTCTACCCGCCAGCAATGCCACAACACCACAGCGGGCCGCCAACCCCTTCATGCGCCCAATTCGGCTCCGACGCGTTCGTTTTCATCAATTCGGGCTGTTTTCTCAGCTTTTGAGATGCAAAGCGGAAGATCTTATTGGCATAGAGTTTCGACCCCACAAATTTAAAAAGGAATACACTGTGAAGATAAGAGCAATTAACCTGGAAGTTATTGTCGCATTTCTAGAAAACCGAAAAGTAAATTCTAGGAAAAAGAAGTTAAAATGTTGTAGTATTGGTTGACTGGAAAATTAAAAACGGAAACTTGAGGACTGTTTCAATTACAGCGAAATTTTAACCTAAACGAAAGAAACCTCCCTGCAATTTTTTGAATACCAGAAAAGAAAGGTTAAAACAAGAAAAAAGTTTAGGGTAATTTACCTGCGAATGATGTAAATTTGGCTGGAATATGTCTTGCCGGATTTCAGGGCAGATAGGTTTGATTTGAATCCGTTCCACGTGGAACCTAAAATATTTGTTCTCCCTGTTTTAATCTTTTCGCTAAGCATGGAGACATAGAACGAATCAAAAACCATCGGCAAAACAGAATGTACTTTCAAGCCGTGATTTTTGAAGAGAAGCTCAATATCGCTGGGGGTAAAATGATACAAATGCCTTGGAACATCATAGGCGGCCCAGTGCTCTTTATACTTCTTTGCATCAAGGGAGTTACAATTAGGAACGGCAATAATTATAGTCCCATTGGGTTTAATCAAACGCTTCAAATCCTCCACTCTCTCGTTCAGTCTTGGAACGTGTTCCAGTACATGCCACATCGAAATGATGTCGAAGGTCTGAGGCTCAAGATTCGTTAATTCAGCTTCCTCTCTCACATCTAAACCGTAGTTATCCTTTGCCATTTTCCGTGCGTCGGGATCCGGCTCGATTCCGAGCGTACTCCATTTTGCATTCTTGCATGTGTTCAGAAATTCGCCTGTTCCACATCCTATATCTAAGATGTTTCCAGTCCTATAAAACTTGGAGATGAGTTGAAGCTTCTTTAGTAGAGTGTATTTACGAACGTATTGATAGGTTGAGTTAATAAATCCTTTTTTAGTGTTTGAATGAGAAACGTAATCTTCCGATTTATAATATCTCCCTAGATCGTTCTCCTCCGGCCGTGGATTTGTAAACTTAAAACCACAAGAATTACAGGCAACGATTTGGAATGTTTCACGTGAAACAGTATGGTCAACGCAAGCCAAAAACGGAGACAATTGATCTGAATTACAGATGGGGCAATCTTTAAGTTTTTCCATAAGATTATCTTGTTCCACGTGGAACCTAAGCACTCTTTATATATTCTGAAATGAATTCAGCGTATTCATTATAGTATTTATCTTTATCTAATTTAGTATAAATGAAGAAGGATACTTGACCTATAGGTGCATTTGGCGGAGCATGTTTTTTGACCAAATTTTGGTAAATTGTTGTCTTAACATTCGATCCATTTTTTGACAAAAACAACACTGGCCTGTGTCCATCATTCCACAAAAAATCAAACTGAACGTTTCCCTTTTCGTATTTAATATGTCGTTCTGAGTTGGAAAAGAATCGACTTTTCTTATACTGATTTTCCAGCAAAAGAGGGTCAAAGGTCTCTTCTATGTCTTTTGCGGTACTGCTAATTTTAAAAAATATTTTTTGAAGTATGGACATGTTTCACGTGGAACAACTCGTTCTTTAATTCTCCTAATAATAGTTCCGCGTAGAACTATCGGCCTAAATATATCATTAATACCGATATATCCGAAGGAGTGATTCCAGATATACGGGATGCTTGTCCGATCGTTCTCGGTTTTACTTTTGTAAGTTTCTCGCGCGCCTCTGCGGATAAAGAGGTTAATCTCTTGTAGTCAAAATCATCATGTAATATTAGATCTTCTAATCTTGTTTGCTTATCTGCCAATTCGTGCTCCCTAGAAATGTAGCCTTCGTATTTCATTAGAATTTCTGCTTGTTCTATACTCTCCAAGTCATAATTCGAAATGAACTCTTTTACCTTCGGAGATGCTAAAGCAAAGTCCAAAAGTGTAATTGTCGGTCTTGTTAATACCCCAAACATTTTAACTTTTTGGTTCGTTGGAGCGGATCCGATTGTTTCTAAAACCGGATTAATTTCTGAGGGATCTATGCTCTCCTTTTTAAAATAAGAAATAATTTCCTGGGTGTTTTTTATCTTTTGATTTACCCTTTCCAAGCGTTCTTTTTTAGCTAATCCCAATTCAAATGATTTAGGAGTTAAGCGAATGTCGGCATTATCCTGGCGCAATAAAATTCTATATTCTGCCCTGGAAGTAAACATCCTATAGGGTTCTTCCGTGCCTTTTGTAACCAAGTCGTCGATTAAAACTCCGATGTATGCTTCTGAACGTTGAAGAATAAATGGTTCTCTTTTATTAACTTTTAAGTGGGCATTTATACCTGCCATTAATCCCTGGCAAGCAGCTTCTTCATAACCTGTAGTTCCGTTAATTTGTCCGGCAAAATATAAATTATCAATAAGCTTCGTTTCTAATGTAAGCTCCAATTGCTGCGGGGGAAAATAATCGTACTCAATCGCATATCCCGGACGGAACATTTTTACGTTTTCAAAACCCGGAATTTTTTTCAATGCTTTATATTGAACGTCTTCAGGAAGAGAAGTAGAGAATCCATTAACGTAAATTTCTACTGTATTCCAACCTTCCGGTTCTACAAATATCTGATGTCTATCTCGCTCCGCAAAACGTGTAATTTTATCTTCGATGCTTGGACAATATCTTGGTCCTAATCCTTGAATTCGCCCCGAAAACATCGGTGATTTTTCGAACCCTGTACGAAGGATATCGTGAACATCTTCATTGGTGTAGGTTACAAAACAGGGAATCTGTCCTTCAGGTCCGTTTATAAAAGCATCCTTTCGTTCTACTTTAAAACCAAACTGATCAACATCCAAGTAAGAGAATTTATTAGGATTTTCGTCTCCGTGCTGCACTTCCATTTTAGAATAATCCAGGGAACGACCGTCCACTCGAGGAGGGGTTCCGGTTTTCATTCTGCCTGCTTCAAATCCTAATTGTACTAATTGTTCGGTAATTCCTGTCGATGCTTTTTCACCTGCACGACCGCCGCCATATTGTTTTTCACCCAGGTGAATCAATCCATTTAAAAAAGTCCCATTAGTTAATACTACTGATTTAGCTCTTATTTCAATATCCATTCCGGTGATTACACCGCAAACTTTATTGTTTTCCACAATCAGTGACTTTACCATATCCTGCCAAAAATCAAGATTCGGTGTTGCTTCCAACATTAGTCTCCATTCTTCAGCGAATTTCCAACGGTCGCTTTGAGCTCTCGGACTCCACATAGCAGGCCCTTTTGAACGGTTTAACATTCTAAACTGAACAGCTGTTCTATCGGTAACAATTCCTGAATATCCTCCAAGAGCATCTATTTCACGAACGATTTGTCCCTTTGCAATTCCGCCCATAGCCGGATTACAGCTCATCTGAGCGATTGTTTGCATGTTCATGGTGATCAATAGGGTAGAGGAACCCATATTGGCAGCAGCAGCAGCAGCCTCACATCCGGCATGACCGGCACCAACCACTATAACATCATATTCTTTAAACATTTTTCTATTATATATTCTATTGGCATCTGCCCTAAAAAGTTTGCAAAAATACAGCTTTTTAAACTATTTATTCTATTATTCTTATATAACTATTTGATTAACAAATAATTATATTTATTAAAGTCCAAATTGAGCAGATAGTTCGAGCATTTTAATAATTGGTTTCTTCGCTTTTTCAATCAATTCTGCTGATAATATAATCTCCGGTTGTTCGTATTTAAGGCAATTATAGAGCTTCTCCAGCGTGTTTAACTTCATGTGAGGACAATCGTTGCATGCACAGGAATTATTCGGTGGTGCGGGTATAAAGCTCTTATTCGGATTTGCTTTTTGCATCTGATGAATAATCCCGGATTCAGTAGCTACAATAAATTCTTTGGCTGACGATTTTCCGGCATAATTCAATATCCCTGTTGTGCTTCCAATGTAATCTGCTATATCGAGCAAATTTGCTTCACATTCAGGATGAGCTAACAGTAATGCATCCGGGTGCTGATTTTTTAATTTTACTATTTTTTCCAAAGAAAAAATTTCGTGAACCATGCAGGCACCATCCCACAAAACCATATCTCTCCCTGTCTTCTTTTTGATATAGGCACCTAAATTTTTATCGGGTGCAAATATTATTTTCTGATCTTTCGGTAAGCTCTCAACGATCTGCACGGCATTGGTTGAAGTACACACAATGTCCGTTAAGGTTTTAAGATCTGCAGTGCAATTGATGTATGAAATCACCAAATGATCAGGGTGTAACTTTTTGAATTCAGCAAACCTATCTGCGGGACACGAATCGGCTAATGAACAACCGGCACGAAGATCGGGCAATAAAACTTTTTTGGTTGGCGAAAGAATTTTTGCAGTCTCCGCCATGAAGTGAACTCCGGCAAAAACGATAATGTCGGCCTTTGTTTTCGCGGCTTCCTGAGATAATCCCAAACTATCTCCGATGTAATCGGCAATGTCCTGAATATCGGCGTCCTGGTAGTAATGGGCAAGAATGATCGCATTTTTTTCTTTTTTTAACTTTTTAATTTCAGCGAACAAATCTAGTGATAAATCAATCGGAACATCAAGAAAACCTTTTGTGAGCAAATCGCTTCCCATATCAATAATATTATTTTTTATTTAAATATTTAAAAAAAATGTTGTTGTTGTTGGTCTGTTAGTTGAGTGTATAAAAAAGAAGTAAAAGTGTTGTATGGATGATATCTCAGACTTCATTAACAAATAATAAAAAGTTACAAGGAGATAACGTGCTGAACAGCAGAATTGTTTAAGTTTATTAACAGACTGTTAGTATAGTTATCATCTAATAACTTCTTTACAAAAGTACAGTTAATTCTGTTATAAGATTGTTGGTTTTTAGCGGAAAGTTATGATAAGATTATGCTTGCCAATCCAAAAATTAACCTAAGCGGGATAATATCTGGACAAAGCAAGAAAAATCTTCCACACATTGTAGACAAAGGATATTCTTATCAACACAAATCGTGTTAATAAAAAGTTTTTTAGAGCGCTAGTTATCAAGCCTTTATTTTTGACCTTTACAAACGTGTTAATAAGGCGAAAAAGCTGTTAATTACGCTAGAACAAAAGAGAAAAATAATGTTAATCGGAGCATATGTAACAGGTCTTGAACGTTATATAAAAAAATAAAAAACAAAACCTATTTGAGCAGATTAAAAAAGAGTGCCAAATTAAAAGAAAGCCACAAAACAATTTACATATGAAGATAGCAATTGGCAGTGATCACGCTGCATTTCAGTTAAAAGAAAAATTAAAGCCATATTTACAATCGAAAGGGTATGAAATCAAGGACTTCGGCTGTTATTCGGAAGAACGCGCAGACTATCCGGACTTTGCTCATCCTGTGGCTAACAGCGTTGCAAGCGGAGAGTGTGATTTCGGCTTGTTAATGTGTGGTAGCGGCAATGGAATAAACATGACAGCCAATAAACATAAAGGAATAAGGTCAGCCCTTTGTTGGAATGCAGAAATAGCAGAGCTTGCAAGGCAGCATAACGATGCTAATATCTTGACTCTCCCAGCCAGATATATAACTGAAGAAGAAGCCAAAAAATGCATCGACAAGTTTTATGCAACAGCTTTTGAAGGAGGCCGTCACGCAGACCGGGTAAAAAAAATCCCACAAGACTGTTAGAGATGATTAAAAAAGGACTTTTTCTGGTGTTATTTCCCACTTTGCTTTTCTCACAGCCGGCTGCCAGGGTAGAAAATTCTTCCAGGCTCGCTTCAGAAGAGAAGGACACTACGGCGATTCGTTATTCCAAAATAATAACAGCGGCAGATTTAAAAGGACATTTATCCATAATTGCTTCCGACAGCTATGAGGGTAGGGAAACCGGCAAAAAAGGTCAGAAAATGGCTGCCGACTATATTCAGTCTCATTTTAAGAGTTTTGGAATTCCGCCTTATAAAGACAGCTCTTATTATCAGGTTTATCCCCTGAACATGATCATGCCTGTTCCGGCTTCCTTGACGATCAATGATAAAAAATATACAGGGAACAAAGACTACTATAATTTTCCGGGAATCAATGAGCAGAAGATCATCAGCCAGGAAGTGGTGTTTTTAGGATATGGTATTGATGATGGAAACTACAGTGATTATAAAGGAACGGATGTGAAAGACAGGGTGCTGATGATTCTGGCAGGCGAGCCCTATTCAAAAGAAGGAAATTCGTTGATTACAGGAAAAAAAGAAGCCTCTTTATGGAGCAGCTATTATAAAGTGAAGTTGGAAAAAGCGCGTGAGAGCGGAGTACAGGCATTGCTGGTTGTTCTTGATGATATAACAAAAGGCCTGGAGGATAACAAGCACAAACTTGAATCTCCTTCTTTGAAGCTTGACCTCTTAAGACAAGAAATGCCCATTATTTATATTTCCAGGGAAATGGCTGATGAGATCCTGAAGAAACAGACCGTTAAAAAACTATCTGAGAAAATTTCTAAGAGCGGGAAACCATTACGTAAAAAGGTGAAGACCACCTTGGTGATTGATATTAAAAACACGGTGCAGAAAATAGAAGCAGAGAATGTGCTGGGTTATCTGGAAGGTTCTGATTTGAAGGATGAACTAATCGTGATTACTGCACATTATGACCACCTGGGCATAGAAGGAGCTGTCGTTTTTAATGGTGCTGATGATGACGGATCGGGCACTGTTGCTGTGATGCAGTTAGCCCAAGCTTTTGCTCAAGCTAAAAAGGAGGGCCACGGGCCACGCAGAAGCATGCTCTTTATGGCTGTTTCCGGAGAAGAGAAAGGGCTTTTAGGATCTGCTTATTATAGCGAACATCCTGTGTTTCCTTTAAAAAATACGGTATGCGATCTCAACATCGATATGATCGGCCGCCTGGACGAAAAGCACCAAAAAAACCCGGACTACATCTACCTGATCGGCTCTGATAAATTAAGTTCGGAATTACATAAGATCAGTGAAAAAGCGAATAAAACATATACGCAGCTTGATCTGGATTATACCTATAATGATGAGAAGGATAAAAACCGATATTATTATCGGTCCGACCATTATAACTTTGCTAAAAAAGGGGTTCCCGTGATCTTTTATTTTAATGGTGTTCATGCCGATTATCATAAAGAAACAGACGAAGTAGAAAAAATAAATTTCGAAAAAATGGAAAAGATCACCCGGCTTGTATTCTTTACAGCCTGGGAGTTATCGAACAGAAATGAGAGGATTGCTGTGGATTCGAAAAAGAAATAATCAACCAAAAGAGGGTTAAATAAGATATGTCAAAAACGCTGGAGTTATTTTTAGAAGCATCGGAAAAAAAGTCATTCGACAAAGAACACCGGAAGACCATACTCTATAACATTCTTCAGTACGATAAAAAAGTATTGGAAGGAAAACAGCAGTTCAGTAACCTTGAGCTTGCTAAAACCCGTGCCGCCGCGATCAAACAGAAAGCCATCGAAAATCTCGATAAATATCTGATTGAATTTGAAGGGAACTTTATAAAGCGTGGCGGAAAAGTGATTTGGGCAGTGGATGCGGAAGAGGCGATGAAAGAAGCCTTAGAGATCATGAAAAAGGCGAAGGCAAAAACAGTGGTGAAGGCAAAGTCGATGGCAACAGAAGAGATTCATTTTAATGAATCGCTTGAAGAGCAGGGAATAGAAAGCATTGAAACGGATCTGGGAGAATACATAGTACAGCTGAGAAAAGAACCGCCTTACCACATTGTAACTCCAGCAATGCATCTTTCGAAAGAGGAAGTAGCGCAGACCTTTCACGATAAAAAACAAACTCCGGCAGATTGGTCGCCCGAGCAAATCACCAATTTTGTGCGTCAGGAACTGCGCGGAAGATACAGCAAAGCGGAAGTCGGAGTGAGCGGGGGGAACTTTCTGATCGCCGATGTTGGCGGTATTGCGGTAACGGAAAATGAAGGAAACGGATTAATGTCGAACGCTTTTCCGAAGGTACAGATTGCTATTGTGGGAATTGAAAAGATTATTCCTTCCATGAATGACCTAGATCTCTTTTGGCCTTTATTGTCGACCTATGGCACCGGGCAGGGCTTGACTGTTTACAATACGATTTACAGCGGCCCGAAACAGAACGGTGAAAGCGACGGTCCGGACGAGATGTACGTGATCTTGCTGGATAACGGCAGAACAACTCTGCTGGCGGAAACAGAACAAAGAAGAGCGCTCTCCTGCATTCGCTGTGGAGCCTGTTTAAACGCCTGCCCGGTTTATCAAACGGTAGGAGGCCATACCTATGGAACAGTATATAGCGGCCCAATCGGATCGGTCATTACCCCACATTTTAAAGGCATGGAAGAGTTCAAGCACCTGAGTTTTGCTTCTACTTTATGTGGAAAATGCACGGAAGTGTGCCCGGTAAAAATTGATATACACAAGCTGTTGCTAATCAATAGAAAACAATCAATAGACAGCAAGCTTTCAACAAAAACAGAAAACTGGGTATGGCACTTTTGGAAGAAAGCGATGCTGAAACGCGGTAAAATGGATAAAGGTGGGGCAAAGCTGAAAAATTTCATGATCAAACAGTTCTTCAAAAAGCAATGGGGAGAACGAAGAGATTTACCGCAGGTGACGCAAAAATCATTCAATCAATCCTGGAGGGAGCGGAAGGGAATTAAATAGATTTTAATTATGAACCAGCATTTAAAGGAAAACGAAAGAGAGCTGATCAAGCAGGTGAGCTATTTTAAAAAGCGCGCTGAAAAGATCATTTTAGAAGGAAAATCAGCGGAAGACCACTTGCCTCTAATTGAATCTTGTGAAAAATTAGTGGATACGATTCAGCTGCATGCCGCAAAGAGAGCAGAAATTCTGTTACAGCGAGAAACATTGAAAAATATTGTTAAGGACAATGCTGTTTGCCCCAAATGTTATAAAAACACACATTTAAAACCTGCAGGAATCGACACTGGCGATAACGGCTGGAAGTGTAATAAATATCGTTGCAGAAAATGCAATATTGAATTTGTCTGGGCAAAACCCAACAATCCTTGGGACTTAGTGCCATATCTGGAGAGAATGATTGCAAACATAGAGACAAAACTTAGTGAAGAAGGAGTAGAAGAGTCACAAAAGGAAGAATCAACAAAGATGATTGAGCAGATTCAGTTAAGCCTTTCTAAATTAAAGCCGGTGATTGAAGCCTCTGACTTGGATTACGCGGAGATGGAGGCAAGGGAAGCAGACATGAGTCGCATCGTAAATGAATTTAAAATGCACCTGCAGATCGAGCGCATTAAGCTAGATGCTCAGGATAATTAAGGAGACTATGATTAATTTTCATAACGAAGACGTCGTATTTAAGCTCAAACAAAAAGCCATTTTAAAAAAATGGATCAGCTTAGTAATTGAAAAGAAAAAGCGCAAAACCGGTGACATTTCTTTTGTCTTTTGTTCAGACAGTTTTTTGCTGGATTTAAACAAGCAATACCTGGATCACGATACGTATACCGACATTATCACTTTTGATTATTCAAAGGAAGACCCAAAACTTCCAATTAGCGGTGAAATCTTTGTAAGTATTGACCGAATTAGGGAAAACGCAAAGAAGTTCTCTAAAACTACCGAAGAAGAATTACACCGCGTAATCATTCATGGTGTTCTACACTTATTGGGTTATGGCGATAAATCAAAAATCGCAAAGGCCGAAATGACAAAGCAGGAAGATCTCTGTCTCATACAATTGCAGAAATTATAGCAAGTAAGCCTCGTCTGATTAGACAGAATCAAAAAAGCTGGCGTATTACTTTTCAATAGCTTCCACACCCGGAAGGCTTCCGCTTTCGATGTATTCCAGCAAAGCGCCGCCGCCGGTAGAAACATAAGAAACCTCTTTTCCAAAGTTATACTTATTGATGGCGGCAACAGAATCCCCCCCCCCAATCAATGAATAAGCACCTTTTTTCGTCGCGCGGACAATGGATTCTGCGGCTGATTTCGTTCCGTGCTCGAAGCTGCTCATCTCAAAAACGCCCATAGGCCCGTTCCATAAAATGGTTTTAGAATTAGCAATGACTTCATCGTATATTTTTTCTGTTTCTGGTCCGATGTCCAGGCCCATCCAACCGTCCGGAATAGCATTGATGTCAACAGTTTGCTTGTTGGCATCATTCGAAAAATTATCTGCAACAATGGCATCTATGGGAATATAAATGTTTACTCCTTTTTCTTTTGCCGTTTTTAAAATAGTCAAAGCCGTTTCCAGTTTATCTTCTTCCACCAGCGATTTGCCGATTTTTCCTCCCTGAGCTTTCACAAATGTAAAAGCCATTCCTCCTCCGATAATAATATTGTCGGCTTTGTTGATTAGCTGTTCGAGAATTAAAATTTTGTCAGAAACCTTCGCACCGCCCATAATGGCAGTAAATGGTTTTTCAGCGCTGTTTAATACTTTATTGACGCTTGCAATTTCACCGCTCATGACATAGCCAAAACATTTGTTCTCTGGAAAAAAACGGGCAATTACCGCAGTCGAAGCGTGTGCGCGATGGGCTGTTCCGAAAGCATCGTTTACATAAAAAGTTCCCAAAGCAGAAAGCTGTTTTGCAAAACCAAGATCGCCTTTTTCTTCCTGCTTGTAAAAGCGTAAATTTTCAAGCAATAGAACTTCTCCCGCTTTTAAAGCGCTTGCAGCGTTAGTAGCAACATCACCAATGCAGTCTGAAGCAAAATTTACCGGCCGGCCCAATAGTTTGCTCAAGTGGCTAACCACATGGTTTAAAGAATATTTCTCGGCCGGGCCTTCTTTTGGTCTGCCTAAATGCGACATTAAAATAACAGCACCTCCATCAGCAATAATCTTATTAATGGTTGGTAGCGCTGCGCGGATACGGGTATCGTCTGTAATAATATATTGGGCGTCCAAAGGAACGTTAAAATCCACTCTGATCAGCGCTTTGTGATCTTTGAAATTAAAATTGTCAACAGTTTTCATTAAAGGAAAATTTAATTTTGCTGCAAAAATAGCCTTTCTGTTCAAACGAAAAAATGATTCTAAAATTAAACCAATGAAAAGGACCAAAAAGTTTGTTTATCAAAAGTTAATTGGTCCAGAACAAACGATAAATTTTATCATCATCCGCCAGCGGGAGCGGAATGATACTTCCCTTATTGGAGGATGAAAACAACAAAGAGCCGTCAGGGGCCTGGATGACGTTACGTAATCGGTTAAAAGTTTTAACGAGCGTGTCCTGCCTGTTGGTTGCCGATGTGCCGTTATCGCTAATATCAAAGCGTGCGAGACGCTGTCCCCTCAAGGCGCCCAGAATAAGATCATTTTGCCATGTGCCCCATTCACTTCCTTTGATAAATGTGCAGCCCGAAGGTGCGAGGGTTTCTGTGCCCGTATGATAAACGGCAGGAGTGAGGGAATCGCTTTCGGTTCCACCAAAGGCAATTGGCCAACCATAGTTTTTTCCGGGTTCAATCAAATTAAGCTCATCATGACAACACCATCCGTATTCACCTGATGGCCCGTGTTCGGTGGCGATCATTTTACCTTGTTTATTCCAGTCGAAGCCCTGAACGTTCCGGTGGCCATATGACCAGATTCTGCTGTTGAACGGGTTTCCTTTTGCGGCATTTCCATTCCGGTCTATGCGCAAGATCTTTCCGGCAAGCGAGCTGGTGTCTTGTGCTGAAAGCGGCACCTGAGCATCGCCAGTCCCGAGATATAGAAAGCCGTCCGGCCCAAAGCGCAAGGCGCCTCCGTCGTGATTGTTTGCTGCAGGAATGCCGGTAAGAATGATCTGATCCTGTGAAAGTACATCGTTTTCCATTTTTAATCTCACTACCTGGTTGAACCCGACAACAGTTTCATAAATAAAGACGTAATAATTGTTTTCAAAATCAGGGTCGATCGCAAGACCCAGTAAACCGCCTTCGGAGACTTCTACGGTCCGCATTAAGATCAAATTATGGCTGCTTACGGAATTCTTTTTAAGGTTTATTTCACCGCTTCGCTCACAAAAAAGAAAGTCATTAGGTAAGAAGTCCATTCCCCAAGGGTTTCGAGATTTTTGGCGAACACTTCTATTTGAAGATGTTTGCGCTTTTCAGGAATTTCAGTATCCCTTTTACAATTGGAGAAAACAATCAGCAAAACACCTAAAAGTGATGCGCCGTATAATGTTTTCATAGTTTTAAATTTCGGTTAAAAATTGAATTAGGTTTAGCCGAACCTGGAACAGCTTCTTTCCATACAAGTTGATGCCAATCGGGCAAAGAGGATCTATAGTCATCATAGTTAGGCGCGCGGGATAACAATCGAAAATAGCCTGAAAAGTTATCAAGGTTCGGCAGTTCAAAAATACTGTTAAAGCCGTTTTTCAAGTGAAATCATTTCCTATCTTTGAAAGCGTTAAAAACAGGAAGCAAATTCCCGCTATTGATGATGAAGAGATAAAATGCTATTCAAAGAAATAATAGGTCAGAAAGCAGTAAAAGATCGATTAATCCGTTTCGTAAAGGACGGCAGGATTAGTCACGCACAATTATTTCTCGGACCGGAAGGTTCAGGAAGCCTTGCGCTTGCTGTTGCATATGCCCAGTTTATTTCCTGTAAAAACAAAGCGGAAGACGATTCTTGCGGGCAGTGTTCTTCCTGTGTAAAATATAATAAGCTGGTTCACCCCGATCTTCATTTTGTTTATCCAGTGGCGCTTTCGAAGGACGTGAGAACAAGCACGGATGTGGCTGCCGAATGGCGAAACGCCTTCCTTGATAATCCCTATGTTACACTGTTCAATTGGTTTGAACAATTGAGCGCAGAGAATAAACAGGCGGTGATCGGCGTGGAAGAAAGCGGAGAGATCCTTCGTAAATTGAGTCTTACCACTTATGAATCAGAGTACAAGATCATGATCATCTGGCAGGCAGAAAAAATGAATCAGGCTGCCGCCAATAAATTGTTAAAGATTCTGGAAGAGCCACCAGATAAGACTTTATTCCTGCTGGTATGTGAAAGTGAAGATCAGTTATTGCGAACAATTGTTTCCAGAACCCAACTGATCAAAGTGACCAAGATCAACGATCAGGACCTGATGCAGGCATTGGTCGATCATCAGGGAATAACGGCAGAGGCTGCAGAAAAAATAGCTCACTTGGCAGATGGAAGTTATGCAGAAGCATTGGTATTACTGAGTGAAAACGAAAATGCAGGTCAGAACCTCGCCAGCTTTCAGAAATTAATGCGGGCAAGTTTAAAATTTGATCCAAAATCAGTGATGGCGTGGATCGATGAAGTGAGCTCTGCGGGAAGAGAACGGCAAAAGAATTTTTTGAATTACGCTTTGCACATTATGCGCGAAAGTCTCATCCTGAATTATGCAGATCCGAGTCTTGTTAAGCTGAGTGCCGATGAGCAGGACTTTGTAAAAAAGTTCTCGCCCTTCATTCATACCAATAATGTGGAACGGTTTATAGAAGAATTAAATAAAGCGCACTATCACATGGAGCGCAACGCGAACGCAAAAATTTTATTTATGGATCTGGCTTTTAAGTTCAACGAACTGTTGAATGTAGCAAAGCCGGTATTACAGGCCTGAGGCAAAGCGCTTCAGGACCGAATAGTTAATTAACAATTCTTTCTGCTTAATGCAGAAATTAAGATAGGAAAATAAAAATGGGATGTAGTGGATGTTCAACAGGAAGAGGTTGCAGCACATCGAGCAACGGATTGCCGGGAGGCTGTAAAAATAATGGTTCCTGCGGAGCCGGCGGATGCAATAAACTCAATGTTTTTGACTGGCTGGCAAACATGGAGCTTCCAAGTGGGCAACCCGCTTGTGATGTGGTAGAGATCCGGTTTAAGAACAGCAGAAAGGCTTTTTTCAGAAACGTGAATAGCCTGCAGTTGAATGTAGGTGACGTTGTTGCGGTAGAAGCAACAGGCGGACACGATATCGGCGTAATTTCCATTTCAGGAGAGCTGGTTCGCTTGCAGATGAAGAAGCGTAACATTAAAGATGATTCGGAAGAAATTAAAAAAGTATATCGCAAAGCAAAACCGGCCGACATTGAAAAATGGCAGGAAGCGCAGGGACTGGAACAGGCAACAATGTATCGTGCAAGAACCTGCGCGGTAAAGCTGAACCTGCAAATGAAGATTAGTGATGTGGAATACCAGGGCGATCGCACCAAAGCAATTTTTTATTATACAGCGGATGACCGGGTTGATTTCCGTGAGCTGATTAAAGTGCTGGCGGATGAATTTAAGGTGCGCATTGAGATGAAACAGATCGGTGCACGTCAGGAAGCCGGGCGTTTGGGTGCTATCGGATCTTGCGGAAGAGAATTATGCTGTTCTACCTGGCTGACGGATTTCCGTTCCGTTTCAACGAGTGCGGCACGTTACCAGCAACTTTCGTTGAACCCTTTAAAGCTGGCCGGACAATGCGGCAAACTGAAATGTTGTTTGAACTATGAGTTGGATAGCTATATGGATGCGCTTCAGGATTTTCCGGAAGTAAACAACGTAAAGCTTGAAACAGAGCGGGGAAGAGCCTTTCACCAAAAAACAGATATTTTCAGAAGAACGATGTTTTTCTCCTATACCGATGAGCCGGATAACTTTATTCCGCTTCCGGTGGACCGGGTGAAAGAAATCATGGAGATGAACAAGAACAGCGTGAAACCGCAAGATTTGTTGATCAAGGTGATTCCAAAATTCGTGGAGAAAACACCAGATTACGAAAATGTGGTTGGACAAGACAGTCTTACCCGTTTTGATAAAAGCAAAAAACCCAAAGGGAAAAGCAATAACAACAAAAGAAGAAATGGGCCCAATCCGAATAAGCAAACGGCAAATCCTGTTGCCGGTGTAAGCCCTGCTCAAGGGGCCGCCGCAACCAACCCGAATCCAAATCCAAACAGGAGAAACCAGAACCAACGGCCTAAACCAAAGCCTAATCCGAACGCAAACCAGAACGCAACTCCGGGCGCAAATACCAATAAACCAAATACCAATAATCGTCCGCGACAGAATAACCGTCCGCGTCCAAATACGAACAACAATACACCTAAGCCTCCGCCGCAAGGCGAATAATATATGGGAGAAGTGTTTCTAAAATCAAAAGCAGTTTCAATAACAGTTTCATTCCTGTTAATGGTGCTGTTCTTTTCTTCCTGTGATCAAGCCCGCATCTTTGAACAAAACCAGAGTATGCCGGAAAGCGGTTGGGCCGAAACAAATGTTGTAAAATTTGATGTTGACATTAAAGATCCTTCAACGCCAGCCAATTTCTATATCAATGTAAGGCAAGCCGACGGATATCCATACAGCAATTTATTCATGTTTATAAAAACAGTTTTTCCTAGCGGAAAATCATCAACAGACACGCTTGAATGTGTACTTGCAGACGATAAGGGAAAATGGCTGGGAAGCGGTGTTGGCGATCTGTATGATAACCAGATACCGTTTAAGAGAAATGTGCGTTTTCCACAAGCGGGAAATTATCACTTTGAAATACAACAAGCCATGCGAACAGAAAATGTTCCGCTGATCATGGACATCGGTTTGAGAATAGAAAAGGCTGAATAGATTCTGCTGATCATTGAATTTCGAAATTGCAGATGCAAAAATAATTATGGTAGTAGAAAAGAAAAAAGAAAAAGAAAAATCTAAAAAGTTTGTCATTTGGTTTTGGCTATTATTTGGCGGACCTGTAGTGGGAATACTTTTCTTTGTGTTCTTTATCCGCATGTTTGGCAATTTACCAGATACAGAAGAGCTTCAAAACCCGAAAACTTTTTTAGCGACAGAGGTTTATTCCTGCGATATGAAAGTATTGGGGAAATTTTATGCAGAGAACAGAACGAACGTAAAATTCAAAGAGATTTCTCCGAATGTGGTCAACGCGTTGATTGCAACGGAAGACGCACGTTTTTATGATCATTCAGGGATCGACTTGCGTGCACTTGGAAGAGCTATTTATGGCGCCTTGACTGGAAATTCCGCCAGCGGAGGCGGAAGCACTATCACACAGCAATTGGCAAAAATGCTTTTTCCAAGAGAAGACCTGAGCAAAATGGAGCTGGTAATGCGGAAATTCAAAGAGTGGATTATTGCTGTGAAGCTGGAAAGAGAGTACACAAAGAAGGAGATCATTGCGATGTACCTGAATAAATTCGATTATGTGAACAATGCTGTCGGAATTAAATCTGCGGCCCAGATCTATTTTGGCACAACGCCTGATTCTTTGCGAATGGAACAGGCAGCCACGCTGGTTGGAATGGCAAAAAATCCGGCCTATTTTAATCCAAACCGGTTTCACGACAGAGCAGAAGGCAGAAGGAATACAGTGCTTCGCCAAATGGAAAAATATGGGTACTTAAGCAGGCAACAAAGCGATTCTTTGCAGAAAATACCGCTGAAATTAAGCTTCCATCCGGAAGATCACAATGAGGGACTCGCGCCATATTTCCGCGAATACCTGAGAGATGTATTTTTGAAAAAATGGTGCGAAGAGAACCGCAAGCCCGACGGAACGAAATATGATGTGTACCGTGATGGATTGAAAATATATACAACGATCGATTCGCGAATGCAGCGTTATGCAGAAGAAGCTGTGGCAGAACATCTGCCGGTATTGCAGGCACAATTTGAAAAAGAATTGCAGAAGAAAAGAAACGCGCCTTTTGCCTGGAACGTAAATAAAGAAGAAATAGCAAGCATCCTGAAACAGGGAATGAAACGTTCGGAGCGTTACCGGCTTTTGAAAAAGGCCGGACATAGTGAAGCGGAGATCCTTAAGATTTTTGACAAGAAAGTTGACATGACCATTTTTACCTGGAAAGGTCAGAAGGATACGGTTATGTCCCCAAAGGATTCTATCCGCTACTACAAAGGTTTTCTGCAAAGCGGCTTTATGTCAATCGAGCCGCAAACAGGTTATGTAAAGGCCTGGGTTGGCGGCATCAACCACAAATTTTTCCAGTATGATCACGTTCAGATCGGACACGCAAGGCAGGTCGGCTCAACATTCAAACCTTTTGTTTATGCCTTGGCGATACAGGAAGGGTATTCCCCGTGTTACCGTTTGCCCAATGTACCTACAACCATTACCTATGATGGAAAAGACTGGACGCCTCATAATTCCGACAATAAAAAGAACGGCAGGATGATGACCTTGCAGCAGGCGCTTGCCAATTCGGTAAATTATATCACCGCTTATCTAATGAAACAATTTGGACCTCAGGCTACGGTAGATCTTTGCAGAAGAATGGGAATTGTTGCTCCAATCGATGCGGTTCCGGCTATTTGCCTCGGAACTCCCGAAATATCAGTATTCGAAATGGTTGGCGCCAACGCTACATTTGCAAACAAAGGCACCTGGGTGGAACCAACCTGCATTACGAGAATTGAAGATAAAAACGGAAAAGTGCTGGCCGATTTTGTTCCCCGAACAGAGGAGGTAATGAACGAAGAAAAAGCATATGTGATGTTGCAGCTGATGAAAGGTGTTGTGCAGATCGGAACAGGATCCCGTTTGCGTTACCGCTTTAAATTAAACATGCCGATAGCAGGGAAAACGGGCACGACTCAAAATAATTCTGATGGTTGGTTTATGGGAATTACACCTGATCTTGTTTCAGGATGCTGGACAGGCGCTGAAGACAGAGCTGTGCATTTTGACAATACAGTGTATGGGCAGGGAGCCGAAATGGCTCTGCCGATCTGGGCGAAATTCATGCAAAAAGTATATGCTGATAAATCGATAAAATTAACACAAGGCGATTTTGAAAAGCCATCCAAGAAAATTGACATTGAGATGGATTGCAGCAAATATAACAAAGAGCTTGAAGGTGAAGAAGACCAGTTCAATACAGGTGAAGAGCCGTATTAAATTCAATTTACATTATGAATAAAACCGTAAAAAATGCCGATGAGGCAATCAAAGACATTGCAGACAATGCTGTACTAATGCTGGGCGGATTCGGCCTATGTGGAATTCCCGAAAATTGCATTGCAGCCATTGTTAAAAAAGGAGTGAAGGGACTAACATGCATTTCCAACAATGCCGGCGTGGATGATTTTGGCATCGGATTGATGTTAAAAACGCGCCAGGTAAAAAAGATGATTGCCTCTTACGTTGGCGAAAATGCCGAATTTGAACGTCAATTGTTAAGTGGTGAGCTGGAAGTCGAACTGATTCCACAGGGAACGCTGGCAACCCGCTGCCTGGCTGCCGGCTACGGAATGCCTGCCATATTTACTCCGGCTGGTGTAGGAACAGAAGTGGCCATCGGTAAGGAAACCAGAAAATTTATGGTGGATGGCGCTGAAAAAGAATTTTTGATGGAGATGGCTTTTGACGCCGATTTTGCAATCGTGAAAGCCTGGAAAGGTGATACACAGGGAAATCTGATCTTTCGTGAAACCGCCCGCAACTTTAATCCGATGATGGCAATGGCAGGAAAAATCACCATTGCTGAGGTGGAGGAGTTGGTTCCTGCAGGAGAATTGAATCCCGATCATATTCATACGCCGGGTATTTTTGTTCACCGGATCTTTCAGGGAGAAAAGTATGAAAAACGAATTGAACAGCGGACGGTAAGGAAGAAATAATTAATTGATGTGCAGATATACCGATGTGCAGATTGGTTCTCGGTGCATTTTCACATAATAAATTGGTATATCGGTACATCTTTAAATCAGCACATCAAACTATGTTAGATAAAATAGGAATAGCAAAACGCATCGCAAAAGAAATAAAAGACGGTTATTATGTGAATTTAGGAATAGGAATTCCAACCTTGGTAGCCAATTACATTCCTCAGGGAATGAACGTTGTTCTGCAGTCGGAAAACGGCCTTTTAGGCATGGGACCTTTTCCCTTCGAAGGCGAGGAAGATCCGGATCTGATCAATGCGGGAAAACAAACCATTACCACCGTTCCGGGATCTGCATTTTTTGACTCTGCCATGAGTTTTGGAATGATTCGTTCCCGCAAGGTTGATCTCACGATCCTTGGAGCAATGGAAGTAGCGGATAACGGCGATATCGCCAATTGGAAAATCCCCGGGAAAATGGTGAAAGGAATGGGTGGTGCGATGGACCTGGTAGCATCCGCAAAGAACATTATTGTTGCAATGCAGCATGTAAACAAAGCGGGCGAATCAAAACTTTTGTCCAAATGTGATCTGCCATTAACGGGCGTTAACTGCGTAAAAAAGATCGTAACCGAGCTGGCTGTGCTGGACGTTACACCAGAAGGTTTTCGATTATTAGAGCGCGCCCCGGGCGTAAGCGTGGAAGAAATTAAAAAGGCCACTCAAGGCCGCTTGATCGTTAAGGGAGAAATTCCTGAAATGATCATCGATTAAATACGTCTTATTTACTGGAATACGACAGGAGTAGCCCTTATTTCCTTAAATAGACAGAAACCCCATCCTCCAGGCTAACAGGCTTGAACAGCTTTGTAATAATGCTGTCATTACTTTTTGTTGACAGATCCTGTTGCTCCGGATTATAACGCCACATAAAAAGACCTTCTACTTTTTCGTTTGCCTCTTTTTCATAATCTAATTTAATTGTTGGTCTCTTACTACTTAATACATCACCGATATTGGATCCTGGTTTTTTTTCTTTTTTCCAGCGAATAACTGAATTGAATGTTGATGCTTCTTCGTTATCTAAAATCACTGTTTTATGAATTACCGCAGGATATAAACACATGTTATATTCCAGCCAATTGTCAGAATAATTCAATGCAATTACAGCCTTTCCTTTGGGCAGGAGTACACTGTTTTTTGAAATATTTTCTGCTGCGAGTGAATAACCTTCTACAATAGGTGTTTGATAGTCCTTCTTTTTTACTAAAACGAATAGAACGACTGGCAAGGTTAATATCATTAAATAGCGCGGACTATACATTTCAATGAATGCACAGAAAAATAAAAGCGCGGCATACAAAACCCGGATGTTTATAAATTTAACAGATAAACAATTTGTGGGAATAATGAAAAATCCAAGAATCAAAACAAAGCAGAACCCCAGTGGAGCAAATAAAGCTGGGCTTAAGCCTCGCTTAAAAAAATAATAGAGGCTAAGGGGAAAAGAAAAAAGAATGAGGTATTGAAAAAACCGCATGAACAGCATTTCATTTGAACTGTAGCAAATGATGGGACTTGTTTCCTTAAAAAGTGCTAAAAGGGAATTAAAGCTTTCGAAATGGAGAACGTTGGCTTTAGAGGCTTCCATCCCAAATATTATGCTCAACAATACGAAAGGAAGCGAAATAATAATAAGAAGCTTGATTTTGCGCCAGCCGTTTTTACCCATTAAAAGGATGTAGAAGGCAATGTAGCCAATAGAAAACAAGGCTCCGATAAAATGAGTAAACCAGTTTAAGGTAATCAGGAAGGTTAGTATAACGATTTGCCGGCGATTAATTGATGTTACTTTTTTATGAAAATAACCAATCGTAAAAAACAGAAGTGCAACAGATGCTAAAAAGCTAAAAAAGCCCATTATAGTAAAAAAATTAATGACTACAGGTAATACAAGCAAAGCAACGCCTTTATGATCCGGATTGACTGCTTTTATAAAATAGAGGTATCCTCCGATAATGCAAATGGAAATAAGAAGAATGGTAAGTATTGAAACGATATTTGGTGGCAAAACTTCAAGCAGAATCGCTTGAAAAATCAAAATAGTTGTATTGGGAACAGGTATAAAATGCAGATCAAAAAAGCGCCCGAATGCTTCGCCCGAATGAAATAAAAGATCGTTCAATATGGCTGCGCTATACAAATGGAAAGGGCCGTCGCCAGTGTGATACCATGCGGAACTAAATAGAGGCGATAATGCAATTAGGGAAAGAAGTCCTAGTATTATCCATTCTCCGAGAGGTAAAATTTTTTTCATGTTTGATTATGATATCATTTAGGAGCCATGCAATATACAAATTATTCGGAGCGGCAACCATTGCAGGGTTTTATGCGATTTATATTGCTGGAAGTGACGGAGAATCTGAGCAAATCTATTTAAAATCTTATATTTGAATTCTTAACAAAGTTTACATGTCAATAAATAAATTATCTATTATCATTCCGGCATATAATGAAGCGGCAACCATTCATTTAATCCTGAACAAGGTAATAGCCGTTAAGCTGATCAATGATATTCAAAAAGAGATTATTATTGTGAATGATTGTTCTAAGGACCAAACGAAAGAGGTTATAGAAGAATACATCAACAGAAATCCGGAACACGGTATCCGCTTATTTAACCAGGACCATAACCTTGGGAAAGGTGCGGCATTGCACAAAGGAATTTCGCTTGCTACAGGCGAATGCCTGATTATTCAGGATGCAGATCTCGAATACGATCCGGAGGAATACAATATATTATTAAGACCGATCATCAATGGCTTTGCGGATGTGGTTTATGGCTCGCGTTTTATGGGCGGCAAACCCCATCGAATCTTATTCTTTTGGCACACCATCGGAAATAAGTTTCTAACCTCGCTTTCAAATATGTTTACCAATCTGAACCTATCGGATATGGAAACTTGTTATAAATTATTTCGCACAGACATCATTCAAAACATAAAGTTAAAAGAAAGACGCTTTGGTTTTGAGCCAGAGGTAACGGCTAAAATGTCCCGTGTTCCGAAAATAAGAGTGTATGAAGTCGGGATCTCTTATTATGGCAGAACTTACGAAGAAGGCAAGAAGATCGGCTGGAAGGATGGTTTCCGGGCGATGTGGTGTATTTTTAAATATAATTTATTTCAATGAATTTAAGGACCTCTCTAAGTAGCAAAACAGGCGCAGTTTTTATTATGATGCTTGTTCTCGCAGTATCTTTTCTCATTCGGTCATATCATATTTCTTCTGAGAGCCTTTATGGAGACGAGCCTTACAGCATCTATTTTGCGCAAAAAACATTTGCAGAGTTAAAGGATGTTTTTCTACATGATCAGAATCCTCCAATGCACGTTGCATTATTACATTTTTGGTTAAACGCGTTTGGAATAACGGACGTTTCCGCTAAGATGTTTTCGATCGTGTGCAGCATTTTGGCCGGTCTCGTTCTTTTTTTGTTTTCGAAAAAATATTTGAACAGAGAAACGGCAATCATTACTTTTTTACTTTTTTTGTTTTCTAATTCTCAGCAGTTTTTCTCTACGGAAGTCCGGCCATATGCTCTGATCCAATTACTTTGCATATCGTCCTTCTATGTTTATTTTGATATCCTGAACAGCCCGAAAAAACGGAGCATTTTCCTGTTGCTTTTTATTAATTTTCTCTTGCTTTTCTCTCATTACCTGTCGGTATTCATACTGGTAGTCCAATTTTTGTTTGTATGGCTTTATTACAAGCAGAACAGGAAAGGTTTTGTTTATTATTTTATAAGTCAGATTTTGCTGGGGCTTGTTTTTATCCCCTGGATTCCGGTAATATTATCCAATATGCCCAATGAAGGAACGTTTTGGAACCACGCGCCGAATTATGGTGAATTCCGATGGCATATGAACGTGCTGGTTGGAAGCGAGCTCTTATTTTATATATTTAATGGGCTCATGGTTGTTTCGTTGATCATTATCTTTTTAAACAGATATTTCAAGCTATTGTCTCCGGAATTCAACCGAAAATATTATTTTATTTTTTTAACGCTTTATGTGCTTCCAATAATCCTTGATTTTATTATTTCACAAAAAACTCCGGTCTTTTTAACAAGGTATATTTTATATACTACGTTTGGGCTTTTTCTTTCGGTTGGATATGTTTATTCCTGCATCAATGCAAAAACGAGATACAGACTTGTCTTTCTGTTGCCCTTTCTGTTGCTCGTCCTGTCTTCATTTCAAATCACACAGCCCAGGGAAGATGATTGGAAGAGTTTGGTTCCTATGGTAAAAAGCAAACAGGATAAGAACACAATCATTTTGGTTTGTGCATCCTACAAGTTTAAAGATTTTGCTTTTTATTATGATATTGACGCTTTCAAGGATTACACCAGGAGTACAGAGCTGCTGGGTAAAAGCAATGTATTGTTTTTAGCAGATGACGAGCGGTTTGGTTGGAACCAATATGATTTCAGCAAAGCGAACAAGGTTATTTACGTTCATTCTCACTCACAGTTTGAAGATCCTGAAAATAAAAACAAGGATTTTATTCTGGGAAAAGGCTTTAAAGAATGCAATACATATAAGAAAACAAACACTGGATATACTTTATTCCTGAGGGATTCTGTGAGCTGCCTTCCGGTTACTATTAAGTCGGAAATACCTGGTTCTGTCTGTGATCTTTTTAAAAGATACCGGGGAATTAATTCAGATGGTGATGCAACGGATGTTTACAAAGCGTCTTTTGAAAAAGAAGCAGACTGTACTATTTTTGGGCTAACTGAAGAGAAATCGGCGGAAGGGCGATATTCTCTTTTAATTAACAAGCAGAATGAATACAGCCCGGGCGTTATGAAAAAAATTGCAGAATTAGATGCTAAAAAGATGCTATCAGTATCTGCAAAAATTTTCAATGAAAAGGACGCTAAAGGAGATTTAGTAATAGCAGTTGAAAAGGACGGACAAGCATTATTCAGAAATGATTTCCGCATGGATGAAACTTCAGCCAGATGTGACAAGTGGTACGAAATGAATGTGGAAGCCTTTTTACCTGATAATCTTCCGGCTGATGCCGAATTAAAAATTTATTTCTGGAATCCCACGGCAGGCAACATGTTTATTGACAAGGTGGAGGTATTAATTTATTAATTTTTGGTGCAGGTACGTTTCGCGTGTGTTGCTACCTTTCTGAAAAATGAATAAAGGAGAGCCCAAACCTGCAGGAAAACAAAATATTCAGTATTTTTGATCGATATGATGAAAGAAAATAAAATAAGCAGATGGTGGTCTTTGGGACCAATAAAAACAATTTGTTTTATTGCCGTTATAATTCTTTGCATCATTCGCCTTGAGAAAGAAGAAAGGCCTTATCCAACCGGCGACGCGATCGAGTATACGCTAATGACCGAAGGGTTTTTTAATCATTTCAGTCCGGAAATAAGAAGCACTGACTGTGTAACTTTCAAGCAGGCATACGAGAAGACCAGCGATTGGAAGAAAAATGAAAAGGGCGTAACGTATGATTCAGTAGAAAAATATGTTGCCAGAAAGGATTTGAAAAATCTGGATTATAATTATGCTCTTTTTGTCGATAAAGAAGGGCGAAAATACAGCGTCCATTTTTGGTTTTACTCCTTGCTGAATCTTCCAATGAGGTGGCTTTGTGCAGTAGTGCCCTTTAATCCCATCCTCATTTTCCATATTACCAATTTTTTACTGATTGTTATTACTTGCTTCATCTTTTTGAAAACCACTCGTTTTGGTGCCTGGGAAACAAGCGTATTTTGTTTGCTTTTCTTTTTTTCAACCAACTATTGGTATTTCTGTTGGCCACATCCGGAAGTCTTTACGGTTTGTTTTGTTTCGCTCGGCCTTTGGTTTTGTTTTCACGAGCGGTGGTACTTAGGAATTTTGCTGACTTCCATGGCCGCCCTTCAAAATCAACCCTTAGCCGTATTGACTGTCATTTTGGGACTCAACGTATTGTATAAAAAGGGCTTAAACATCAGAAACATTGTAAAGCTTTTCTTTTCTTCGGTACTTATTCTGGCTCCTCCGATTTTTTATTATATTCATTATGGGACAACAAATCTCATTGGCTACCAGGGAGCGTTAAGCACTAAATTAATTACGTTTAACAGAGTTACAGGGTTCTTTTTTGATATTAATCAAGGGGTGATCCTGGCGCTTCCACTGATCTTGCTGATCTACCTTTTTCTATACACACGCAAGCTTTTCACAATAAAGAAAGCGCAAACAAAATGGGATATGTTCTTGCTTCCTGCTGCAATTATGGTTGTCTGTGGTGCGAGCACGATCGATAACTGGAATCATGGGCAGGCAACGGTTAACAGATATGTTACTTATGTTGGAGCAATCATCCTCGTTCATTTTTTCTTTCTCCTTATCGAAAGCGGAAAAAAGAGGTTGCAGTTGATTTTCGGCGCTTCCTTAATCACACAAATGGTCACAGTTTATTATCACCAAACCTTAAACCGTTTCGATTGGACAACGAATGACCCTAAACCGATATCGAATTTTGTTTTATCTCATTTCCCCTCATTTTACAATCCTGACCCAATGATTTTTAATTCCCGTTATGGTGCAGGAATGGGCACAAATCCTGCGGAAACACCAACCTATTTTATGAAGGAAGATGGGCAAATCACAAAATTTCTGATTCATAAAACATACATAGCTAATTTACAGCAGTTTGGCTTATCACCCCATCAGATAGACTCTATTGCCCTTACATTGAATTTCACAAACGATTGGGCTTATCTTGATGTAACCGAGAACCTACGGGCCATATTATCTCCCGAGTTGCTAAAAAAAGTTCATATTGAAAGGCTTTTAAAGGAACAGATTCGCGTGATCAAAGGCACGCCGCAATGGTATAAAGAGGTGAAGCAGAAAGCCGTTGACCAAGGGTTTAGTGAATATGAAATGCTAAGGATGGATGCTGCGTATGTACTGCATATAGAGCTGAAGGTAAATCCGGCAGCCAAGAAACAGAAAGTGGTGGCAAAGATCAGTGAGATGAGAGAAAATGCCAGTTGGCTGAAAGAAATAACTAAAAAAGCACAGGAAAAAGGCATTACGGTCGATAGTGCTTTATATGTAGATGCCTTGTGGGTGGTGGAGCATGAATCTGAATAGGAGGTTCATATAAAGACAGCCCGTATTCAAAAGTAGATTTGAAGCGGGCGGGTCGCTAATATTTGTTATCTGCTAGTAGATTCTTTTCTTACAATCTAAAATGAGGGGAGCTTAAATATGTTGATTGCTTTTATAATGATGAGCCTTAACTTGAAAATGATCATGAGATGAAGCCAAAGTTTATTCATCTCATGATCTTCATCAGTATTATTCCTTTATAAATTTAGAATTATGAGACTCTCCATTCAGGTCAATAATTTTAATAATATAAATTCCCTTTGAAAGCGATTCAATATTGATTGTTCCGGAAACATTCTCACTTATCTTAGCCCCCTGAATATTATAGATTTCCGCTTTCGTAAAAGCACCACCTCCGATTGTTATCTGGTCTTGAGCAGGGTTGGGCGATAGAATATAACTTTTATTTTCCAAAATTGGCGAAACGGAAACAGCAATTCTTGTGGGATCATCAGCGTATGCTCTGATATAATCAATATCAAAATAATGTGGAAAAGTTGTAATTTCATTTAGATCAACGTTATTATATGTGGCAGTTCCGGCTATTATTGCCACGGGATCGCTTGGAACGTTGGTTGACAATGTTAAAACGGGTTCGTTATTTAATAGCCATCGAAGTTTGGTTGCGTCCCACTCCAAAGCATAGGTGTAATAATCATCATAATATCGATACCCAACAGCATATTCTTTTATATTAGTTGACTGCCCCGATCCATAAGGCCCCCAATAATTACTCATCACCCAGTATTTCCCATTGCCACTGATTTCAAGAATATCTATTTCCGGGGGATTTGTTATAGTTGATAATAACCAAAATGCATTCCAGTTTTTTTGAGATCTCGGAGTTTTGCAACGAATCTCATAATAACCATAGGCTTGTGAAAATGTGGCGGGTTCGTACGGTGGAGCGGGAGGGGGAAACGTCTCTGTTCCACTAGGACCAGGGGGTAAATTTTGCGAGCCCGTTTGTATGTTAACACCTGTGTAATTTACTGATGAATAGTCAAAGAACTGCCAATCACCCGGTTGCCATGGATATCCATCATGATTATATGCAGTCCAGTTTGTGGCAGAACTAGGGTCGATATCATACATGCCCCATTGCCATGCGCTGTAGTTCTCTTGTTTGTTTGTTAGTTTTAAAATTCCATTGTCTATTGTTGTGTTTTCAAAATAAGTATCATAAGAAATTTTGGGCTCATTAGGATTATATGTTGCGCTCATTAGCGGCCCATTTTTATAATTCCAATTTGTCTTTAATGTTGTAAGAGTTGGGTCCGCGGTGTTAAATTCCTGATCAAATGTAGATATCCATCCCGGTTTGTCAATTGGATTTATTGCATTTCTCAAGAAGGTATTCAGGTAACCATTAAAACCAATATAGAAGAAAGTTTTGCTATCAGGACACACAATCAATTTATTCGTATTCACAGTATTAGCCGTGGTTTTCAATCCGCCACCGAACCAAATTGTAGAGCCAGTCTCGTTAGGGTCGTTTTTATTATCGTAATCGTTAATGAGATATCTAATGCGATTAGAGGGTGAACCGACATATGAGACTTGGACACTTTCAAAAGTATTTGTTGCGGAACCTTCTTTAAATATATTCTTTGATGTAACAGTTATAGGAGTGGAAAACATTACATCTTCAGAACTATAATCGGGCAAATAACCAAGGGACCAAATGGCGCCAGCTCTTTTTATATTAACAGCTTTATTTGTTGATGGAGCACTGTTGCTAACATAATAAATGTTTTCGTGATAATACACCAGATCAGTTCCTGTTTTTACAGTCGGTGCGGTTGATAGAGCAATCGAAGCGATCCAACCGGAGGTGTATTTTAAATCATAAACCTTACTGTCTGCGTTTCCGACAAAAAAGATCTCTCCTCCATTATTAATTATTTGTGATCCGGTTTTTACAACATTAATTCCTGATTCCAATTGTCCTCCTCCTGTCCATGCTGTGCCGGTCCAAAAACAACTGCATACACGATTATTGGTGCCAACATAAAACACGTAGGAACCGTTCGCTATGATTTGTGCAGTAGCTCTCACGTATAGAGCCGGGAGAGACACTAAAGCAGTGCCTCCGACCCAGGCAGTACCAGTATAATTTATATCACATATACGGTTACTCGTGCCAACGTAATAAATGTGATTGTTGTAAAAAACAATATTTGCATCACTTCGGACGGGCTCTTGTATGCTTACCATAAGACTTGTTACCCAACCCGTTGTCGGGCCCCAAGAAAGCTTATATATTTTGTTGTCGGCGTTCCCAACGAAATATACCTCGCCATTGCCGTTAGAAGTTATTTTACTACCTGTTTTAACGGTTACAGCTCCCCATTCTAATTGTCCTCCCCCAGTCCAGGTTATATTGTTCCAATAATATTCACAGATCTTATTATTGGTGCCAACGTAAAATATGTGGGGGCCGAAAAAAATCAAATTTGATGCGGCAGTGACGGGTGTGTGTGCCGTATATAACAATTGTCTGGATGAATATCCGTAATTCGTTTGTTGCGCGTAGGAAATAGAAAAACAAAGGAAAAATAAAAGAAGAAGCTTATTTTTCAATTTAATAATCATGGAAGAATTGGGTTTTAAATTCATGAGCGAGGATTTAGATTTGTTAAATTAATAAAACATACAAAAAATGGGTAAGGCTAATCTAGAAGTAAAGAGGATTTTATTGCTACTAAACCGAATTTGAAAATATGAAGTAGAAATAAAAGAATAAACACAAAAGTGCACGAAAGTTTAAGAATTAAGTTTTTCAAGAGGAGAGAATTGGGAGTAAAAGAAATATTAATAAACAAATGTAGACTATTTATGTATACTAAGTAAAATGTCGAAGAAAAACAGAAAATATCTTTTCATTTTGGGAGAGGTTTACGATAGTAAATTTACATAAAAATAAGGTAAGCGTAAAAGCAAAACAGAATTTTATTTTAGCGAAGCAATTTGGAAAACACATGGACACCAATGAGATTTAACAATGAAAAAATCAATGATAAGCGACGCAACAACAACAAATGTAAATAAGGGCGCACCCCAGTAAAAGGAACAAAACACTCGCCAGCAATGCAACCGCATTTTTAAATTGCTGAGGAACGGAAAAGTATAAGATCAGAAAGAGAGGAAAGAAATAGAGTAAAAATAGAATGCTGCTGAAAACCATATTATTCTATTGTTAGCTCATAGATCTCTCCGGGAATATCGTTCAGGGGAAAAGGTAAATTGTCTTGTGAATAGGGCGCACCGGGCCACCATTTTGTATTATGGTATTCCTGAGTGATGATCAATAACATCTGGTTATTAGGGATGGATGTTACCTGGTCGTTCATGTAGCCCACAGCGCGCATTTTGTCAGGGCTTGCCCCTATGCGCCAGATAATTTCACTTGGTCGCCAGTCGATCTCAAAATAATAATATTCACCGCCAAAAAGCTCATCATCATTTTCTTCTTTTTTTTCGGTCAGCGCCCGGTAATTTTGATCCCAGCGGTGAGCTTCAAAAGTCTGGTTTTGATAAGCGATAGAATTGCAGCCAATCCCAAAATTTTTCGGTTCATGACAGGCCATGTCCCAATTGGTGCAGGCAACCGTGACGCAACCATCTGTACTGGTAATTTCCTCAGGAAATGGAACATTCCAGCTCTTGTTATTTTTTGGGTTATCGCCGGTATTTTTAAAGACAGGGGGAAAAATATTGTTGGGACAATAAGGTGGTGTTTTGAGGATCTCAAAATCAATTTCCGAGTAGTCAACGGCTGGAATACGTTTGTCATTCGCTCCACCCCAGTAACTCGCCATATAGCCATCTTTATTGCAATTGCGGCGAAAATTCCATTCACCGCCGCCTTGTGTGATCAGCCAGATGGCATTTGTTAGCCCGTTCCAGACATTGTTCTTATTGAGAAGCTCAGTCAGTTTTACTTTCACCCGGTATTTTCCGTAAGTAAGTCCGTGCCTGGTGATGATGCCAACACTTTCTTTTTTCCATTCACCGAAGCTTGTCTTGGGATTTTTAATGATGATCTTTTTTTCTTTAGGATCGGAATAAACCGTTGCGCAGGGACGCTTCGATGTTTGTAAAATGGTTGGGATCAATTCCTCTTTGGAATAAAAGGAGCGGTTCCAGTTATAATCCATTTTAGAATAATTGTCTTTCAGAATGTCGGCAATTACTGGAATATTATCCATTTTGGTAGAAACATCGACATAATTAATGAACTGCTGAATTGGCGCGTTCAGATATAGATTACTGTCTTGCCCACAGGTAGCACAGAAAGCAGATTTATCTACTTCGCCATCAAAACGGGCTTCGTCAATATAAATACCGGTACCAAGATCAGGTCTCGCACTTACTTTTAATTCAGTACCAGATAGTGCGGCAACAATATTTCCTAAGTTTTTTCCTTCTCCGTTTAAAAAGTAGAAGTAAGGGTTTACAAAGTGTTCTTTATTTTTTTGAGCAATGTTCTGTATATAATCCGGAATATTTTTCAGGCTCTTAGCGGTGGCAACCACCAGTAGAAAGCTGTAATTCCCCACCCGGGGATTGCGTTGCCAGCGATTGTTCTCATTGTTTTGTATGTAACGCGCTTCGTTTCTGGGATTCCCCGAAATGCGGAAAACATCACTGATCGTATGAAAGGATTGATCATTGGCTATAGAGATTTTTTTAAACAGCGTATTGGTATTTTCCCAGCTCCCATAAAAATTTTCTTCCGCAAGCGGGTTTTCTTTTTTCGTTAGTGAATCAACTTCTCTGAATTTGTAGGTCTCGTTCTGATAGTAAATCTTATAATATAAATCCTCTGAAGAATTGTTTTTCAGTTCAAATTCAAATGCAAAAACGCCGTTTTTTATTTGTCTGACAGAAGGAATTACAAAACCGCCATGGGCATTGTTATAATCCAAGGTGATGGTTTTGAGAACAACGCTATCAGATTGCCAGTTTAGCAGGGGCCGGAAACTGCGAATGCTGAAATCCCGGCAAGATAGAGGACTAGGTGTTTCAAAACCGCTGTCGCAGGAAGTAAAGAGCAAAACCAGAACAGCGGAAAAGATCAGCGCAAGTGCGGGTATTGTTTTTTTTATGTAGGAACTTTCCATCATTCAGGGATGCTGTATAATTGGGTGCTGTTTGGTAAAAAGGATAAATTTTCCAGTTCCGTGCAGGTTATTCCAATGAAAGAAGCGTCCTTGCAATTGGCCATTAGAACCAGCAGAGAGGTACGATTCTTATTCATGAATTTACCGGAAATAATTTCAACAAGTTCATAGTATTTTGGATTGTGATCAGCAGGATAACCCTTAAAATCAATATTTCCCAGAATCGTAAAATCGTTTTTATCCTGTTCAAGCAGCTTGAGGTCAAACTTCCAATCCTGGTTAAGCTTCAGCCACTGTTTGTTTGTTGAGCAATAGTTCCCGGCAAAAAGAAGGTCGCTGGAATTGATAACCGGGGCGGATGGTGCAGCGGTTTTTTCTATCCATTTTTTGTTCAGGTTTTCTTGGGTACCGCCTTTGATTATCTGCCATTTTTGTCCGTTAAATTCTATAATTCCCCAGTCGCCGTTGCCTTTATTTACCAGCAAGACTTCCTGTTTGCCATCATTATTGTAATCAACAGCGTAATAGGTATTGTTCTTATTCCAGATTGAATCTGCCGGGTTTGTATTTTCCCAGATTCTTTCGAATTGTTTTTTGTCAGGAGTGTAGTAGAACAGACCCTGCGCCTGCTTTTTTATACAGATAATCTCTTCCAACTTGTTTTTATCGGAAATAAAATCACCGACCAGAAATTCATCACAGGGGGAAAAATTGTTGCTAACAGCTTGTTTCGAAGGCGGCGTGATTGAAACAGTATTCTCATTGCCGATCTCTTGCTTTTCAAAATAAATAACGGGAAAAGGAGGCTTGTTCTTCTCTGCCACAAAACGTTTTTCGTAAATAGCAACAGCATCAATTGTCGATGAAGTACCTCTTCTTTCCGGACTTTCGCCATAGACAATTTCCAGATCATCTATAAAAACGGCGGTTTTTCCTCTATTCCAGATGCCGGCACTTATAAAATCATCAGGGGATATTTTATCGATCGGTAAAAGAAAACAGGCATTTAATTTTGACCATTTGTTTTTGGGAAAGGATCCGTTTTCAGTACTTTTTCCATCCCAAAACACGGTTTCGTTTTTTGAATTGACAACAGAAACTGTTAGAACAGTATTCGGTGCCTCTGTTAGAGGATATACCCAGATACTCATACAGATTTTTTTCAATGAGTCGGAACTAATTTCGCGAATTTTTTTTACCACTGACGGGCCATATTCTTTTCCTCCCGAGAAATCACAGGCATATTTTCCGGAATGAACAATTTTGTTTTCCCGCGGATCTGAGTTTGACAATTCTTCAGCGTTTTCGAAATCAAAAAACAAATTGGTCTCTTCGATTCGGAGAGTTGTGCCATCGGTTGAGGTTGTCTGAGTTGAGGCCTTGATAGAAGGTTGTGGTGATGTTCTATGCTTGTTGGGAAGGAGAAAGAATGCTGCGCCAAACCCTGAAAGGATGAGGAGCACATAAACCATAAGGCGCTTTTTCTGAGGAGTTATCATCAGCATTAATGGCGTGAGGATAAATTAAACGGCAACAAGGCTTTTTTTCTTTTCGATGGAAGCTTTGATGTCTTCAAGTTGTCCCTTCGGAATAGCATTGATAAGATTCCTTGTGTATTCGGTTTGAGGGTTGTTATATATTTCATCTGCATCTCCCATTTCTTCTATTTTTCCTTTATTCATTACCACCATTCGGTCGCTCATGAATTTTACCACTGAAAGATCATGGGAAATAAAGATATAAGTGAAATCAAATTCACGTTTCAGCTCGTTTAGCAGATTCAGTACTTGTGCCTGTACTGACACGTCCAGGGCAGAAACAGATTCATCACAAATGATAAATTTTGGTTTCAACGCCAAAGCTCTTGCAATACAAATACGCTGACGCTGACCGCCCGAAAACTCGTGAGGATAGCGATAGAAGTGCGACTCATTCATGTTTACGCGATGCAGCAATTCGATAACACGTTCTTTTCTTGCCTTGTCGTTTGCAAGAATACCATGCACCTGCATTGGCTCCATGATGGCTTGGCCAATAGTAATTCTCGGATTCAGGGATGAATAGGGGTCCTGAAATATGATCTGAATGTCTTTACGCAGATCACGCATTTTTTTAGAATTCAATTGAGTGATGTTGATGCCATCAAAAATCACTTCGCCGCCGGTGGGCTCAATCAGGCGTAAAACGGTTCTTCCCAAAGTGGTTTTTCCGCAGCCGGATTCACCGACCAATCCGAGGGTTTCTCCAGGATACACATCAAACGAAACATCATCCACAGCCTTCACAAAGTCTGTCGCTTTTCCGAAAACACCTTTTTTGATGGGAAAGTAAGTCTTTAAATTTTTGATTTGTAAAATCGGCTCTTTCGCATATAGCTTCTTATGGGCAAGCTCACGTTCCTGTTTCGAAACAATAAGTTTTTCGGTTACTTCCGAAACAGATTGCTTGCTTTCAATCATTTCACCCATATCGCTGGTTTTCATAAAATCAGAAACTGTAGGAAGCCAGTGCAGGCGTTTGTTCAAAGGCGGGCGACAAGCCAACAATCCTTTTGTATAAGGGTGTTTCGGGTTAGAGAATATTTCAAGAGAGCTTCCTTGCTCAACGATCTTCCCTTTGTACATCACTACTACCTTATCAGCAAGCTCAGCGATAACACCCAAGTCATGGGTAATGAACATAATGCCCATATCGTGTTCCCGCTGAAGCTTCAGCATCAAATCGAGGATCGTCGCCTGAACCGTTACATCCAGCGCGGTGGTTGGTTCATCAGCAATAAGGATGCTGGGTTGGCAGCTCATTGCCATAGCAATCATTACACGTTGTTTTTGCCCGCCCGAGATCTGGTGCGGGTAACTGTCAAATATAGATTCGGGACGGGGAAGCTGAACTTCTTTAAAAAGGTTGATGGTAAGCTCTTTGGCTTGTTTTTTAGTAACCTTCTGGTGGAGCAGAATGGCTTCCATTACCTGATCGCCGCAAGTATAAACAGGGTTAAGCGAGGTCATTGGCTCCTGAAAGATCATCGCGATCTCGTTTCCGCGAAGCTCGCGCATATCTTTCTCCGAAAGTTTTACAATATCAACGAGCCCCTTTTTTTTCGAATGGTAAAGGATTTCACCGCCGGTTATTTTACCCGGAGGGTTAGGAATCAGTCGCATTACTGATAAGGAGGTCACCGATTTTCCTGAGCCCGACTCACCAACAATACCAATTGTTTCGCCTCTGGACAATGTAAAGGAAATATCGTTAACAGCTTTTACTGTTTCATCTTCCGTACGAAATTCGGTAACTAAATTTTTTACTTCTAATAATAGGGTTTCTTTGGCCATCGTCCACAATTTTTCAGAGAGCGTTAAATTACGTTTTGTTGAGGAAATATGCAAGAAGATAACGACAGAAGGCTACTTACCCTGACAAGGGCAGTAAAAACATTGTTATTCGCGGCTGGGATAGATCCAGATAGCAATCTTTCCAGGGCTATTAGGAACAGTCAGGTCCGAGCTCTCATCGCTTAAGTTGATCTTTACTTCGCCGAATTTATCGGACTTAACAGTCCATACGGTGAAGCCTTGGTGAAGCTCACTTTTTCCATAATGATCGTCGAAGTACCGCTTAAAGCAATCAAAGACCTTTTCCGTATTGCCGGCATCTTTAATATAAATATCTGATTGGATCTCGTTAAGTCCGTTCTCATCAAAATTATAGGAAATATTATAGGAGCAGGAGCTGTCTAATTGGAGTTCATAATAGAGATAACCTTCATCGGCTTCAGAGGCAGGAACACCTTCTTTTGCAATTACCGAATCCATTTTATCTCCAAGGTTTAATCCCCGGAAGGCGCCATTATCGGTGAGAAGTACGTTTGCTACTTCTGGTCCGTATTTCGCAAGTTTGGATTCCGGGCCCGAACAAGCGATCAGCAAACAAGCGATCAGTGCAGAAAGCAAAAAGTTTTTTCCAGTAAATGTATTTGTTAAAAGCATAGCATGATTATCGAAGTAAAGATACTAAAGAAAAGCCTTACTATGCGATCACTACATTTTTATTTTCGATGAGTGGCTGCCCCATGAAACGCAGGAGAAGCTGGGCAACCGTCAATACATCTTTCTGGCAATAAGTAACAATCCGCTTGAGGTTTTTTTCTTCCCAGTAAACGCGGGCAACATCCGAGCCGTCCATGTCATCTTTCGGAGTGGGAATATTGAAAATAGCCGCGAGGAGATTGAGTGAAGTGAAATTTTTATAATCACCGAATTTCCATAGCTCCATAGTGTCGAGGTGATTGACTTCCCAGGGTTTTTTACCGGAAATGTTAAGAGTTTTCGGCAGCCTAAGGCCGTTTACAAGCATCCTGCGGCATAAAAGAGGGAAGTCGAATTCCTTGCCATTATGTGCACAGAGCAGGTGCTCCTTGCGATTAAAATGCTTGTTCAGAAGAATGGCGAATTCTTCGAGAAGGGCTTTTTCTTCATGCCCATAAAATGATTTGACACGAAAAGTGTCATCATTAAAAAAGCCAACGGAAACGCAAATGATCTTGGAGAATTCAGCATAAATGCCCGCTTTCTTGTAAAGTGATTCGGGGGTTTCTGCTTGCTGATATCTGAATTTTGCATCCCACAAGGGCTTGATACGATCATCCAGATCCTTGTAGTTATATACGGCGGGCGCTGTTTCTATATCCAAAAACAAAACATTGGACAGTTTAATATTTTCTAACATAAATAGCTATTTGATCAACACTCCTTTTTTATTAATATACGGAATAAGAATAAAATTTTCTTCTTTGATGCTTTCGGGTAGAAATATATATTTTTTATCATACATCACTTTGTTGATGTAAAAGCTTACCCAATATTCATTGTTTAAGCCAAATAATGTGTCAAGGATCGGTTCGAATCTTACAAAAGATTTCGGGGCAAGCTCATCAAGGAAATGTCTCAATGTGGAAGTCTTTACTTCTTGATTGTTTAGCGTTCCATAGCCATGCGAACTAACCAGGACTCCTTCTATCTTTTCTTTTTTCAGATTGAGCAGGTAAACATTCCACTCTGTTTCATTCAGCTCATTTGTGTCTTTTATAACCGCTACAGCAATGTCTGTCACCTCTGGCGGTGCAATGTCCTTTTTCATAGTATTAACAAATCGTTACAATCCGATCTAAGTTTATGCGTAAATTTTCTAATCAGCAGATTGAGTCCACTTTTTCCTTCTTTATTGCCCATACATTCGCAGCGCTTCATCAATGTACATGTACAGGTCTTTCGGATGATCCTCACCTGGTTTTGGCTTTATCCGTTTTACTCCCAAACGAACAACAACCATATCGAGGTCGGGAATGCAAATAACATACTGGCCTAAAATTCCACGGGCATAATAGATGTAATGTCCTTTATATTCTGGTAATAGCCACCATGCGTAACCATACTTATTATTCTTTTTGCCTTCGGTATCCATAAGGTCAGCAACTTTAACGGAATTCAAAGCGAATTCAGCCGGAACGAGTTGTGTGCCATTCCATTTTCCTGTATCTAGAAAGAGCTGGCCTATGCGTGCAAAATCAGGTGCGTTGGAATTAAAACAGCAATATGCTTTTTCCGTTCCGTTTTCATGATCAAGGCTCCAGGTTGCATTGTTCTTAGCGCCCAAGGGCTTCCAGAGTTTCTCTGAAAAATACTCACTCACTGGTTTTCCTGTTGCTTCTTTTAAAACAAAAGCCAGCAAAACAGAATTTCCGCTCAGATATTTAAACACTTTTCCAGGCTCATCTTTCACTGAATAGTTCGATGTTAATTTTTTTAGATCCTTTCCATAATATGCAGCTGCCGGATATGCAAAAGGATTGACATAATCCTCGTCAAAATCAATGCCTGAGGACATGGTAAGCAAATGCTTAATGGTGAGTTTGGCGTTTTCACCCTCTTTAAATTCCGGAATAAAATCACCTACCGGCTGATCAAGGCTTTTTATTTTTCCTTCATCAATTGCTATTCCGACAAGGATGCCAAGAAAAGTTTTTGCCATGGAAAAGGAGCTGCTGTATGAATCAGCTCCATAACCATCCCAATATTGCTCATGGATGATTGAGTCGTTTTTTATCACTACAAAAGCAATGGTTTGGAGCGCGTCAAATTCTTTCTGATTTTCTTCAGAGATTTTTTTGGAATTATAATTTTTAGAATGGTTCCATGGCTGGTAAGGGCCAGCGGCAACTTCGCGATTGTCGAAAATTTTGTAATCTTCTATGCTGGGGCCTGAACGGCCTTTCAGGTATGTGTTTGCGACACCTTTATATAAATAGGTTTTACCGGAAACAAGAATAGCAAGATTCAGGATCACGAGAATGATCAGAATCCATTTCCCTATTTTTTTAAGTCTTTTCATAATAGTGATTTAAAACACTTCAAAAATACACCATTCTGCGAAATAAAGAACACTCGAATTGGCATATAATTTAGATTTTTGAAATCTGTTTAGCTTTGTTTACCGTACATTCATCCAATGAGAACCCTGTTTTTAATTTTTACGCTGTTGTATTGTTTCTGTGCATTTCCGGCACAGGCACACTCGGATAGCTTACTAAAGAAGGATCGCTATATCAGGCATAATTACGAAAACGACTTTTTCACGGCAACAGATCGATACTATACACAAGGTGTTTATCTGGAGCTCATTCTGCCGGTTTTCAAAAAATCACTTCTTGCCAAAACGCTCATTCCTTTGAATAAAAAGGGGCTGAATTATTACGGAATAGGTTTGGAACGACAAGGTTTTACACCGGTAAGCATACGGCATGAAGGCCTTTTTTATGGAGAAAGACCGTATGCGGCTGTAGCGTATATTACACATTCTCTCGTCTCAATAAACACAGCCAAAACGCTTCGGCTAACAACGAGAATTAACTGGGGATTTATCGGTCCGAATTTAAGAGGTGGGGAAGAGCAAAAGGGAATCCATTACGCTCTGGAAAACATTCAGCCTCTCGGTTGGGAAAACCAAATAGAAAATGATTATGTGCTGAATTACGAAGCTTTTCTTGAAAAGGGTTTGCTGAATACAAAATACCTGGAAATGACCGGAACGGCAGATCTGCGGCTGGGAACTCTGTACGATGACATTGGAATAGGAGCGATGATTCGGACAGGCTGGATGCAACCTTATTTTAACAATCTGGGAATCACCAAAAACAAGGATGCGCAGAAATTTCAGTGTTATTTGTATGCAAGAGGGAAAGTAAAAGCGGTTGGATACAATGCAACCATGCAGGGTGGAGTATTCAACAGAAACAGCACCTACACCATTCCTGCCGATGACATTGAACGTTTGGTAGGAACGCTGTATTATGGAGTTGTTATGGCCTACAAAGGCCTGAGCGTGGAATTTGCTTTAGCCACCATCACGCCGGAATTTAGGAATGGTTTAAATCATGCTTGGGGAAGAGCTGGAATTTATGTGTGTTTTTAATCATTTAAATTAAAAGATCCGACTGCAATGAAGCAACCGGATCCTTTTTACAGAAAATATTTTTTAGAATTCGAAAAAGAAAAACACAACTGCCGCCCATTCTTTTTTAACACCGCTTGCATGTCCAATAGTACTGTGGCTGCTGTTTTCAACTGTTCCGTCATTTTTCACATAGCCGATAGTGCTATGGCTGCTGTTCTCAACCGTTCCGTCACTCTTCACATATCCCACAGTTGAGTGGCTGGAGTTTTCAATCGTCCCATTGTCTTTGATGTAACCAATTGTACTATGACTGGAGTTTTCAATTGTTCCGTTACTCTTGATGTAGCCTTTTGTGCTATGACTGGAGTTTTCAATTGTTCCGTCGCTTTTCACATAACCGGTTGTAGAATGGCTTGATGAAGAAATTGTTTGTCCGTTTGCAAATGCAAAACAAGAAACTGCGCAAATTGTGAAGAAAAGTTTTTTCATGATTATTGGTTTTTAGTTTAATTTATATCGCTACACCAATGATGCAAACATCATCGATTTGTTCGAAGCCAGTTCGCCATTGCTCAAAAAATTCGTTGATCTTTTCTTTTTGCTCGGGCATAGGGCGCTTGTGATTATCCAGTAATAGCTGGCGGAAATAATTGTATTTCAATTTTTTGCCATTCGGGCCGCCGAACTGATCTACAAAACCATCGGAGAAGATATAGATTTTATCATCGGGTAGTAGATCAATTTCATTGTTAGTAAATTCAAACTCTTCTACCCCTACAAAATTTCCGATAGGATGCTTATCGCCTTTGAATTTCAACACTTCATTATTACGCAATATGAATAGTGGGCTAAATGCTCCGGCAAATTCAAGCTTGTTGTTATCAAGATCGATAGAACAAATAGCAACATCCATTCCATCGCGGATCTTGGAGTCTTCGACGTTTTGACGCAAGGTATTGCTTATGCTTTTGTTGAGGTGAGTCAGGATGTCAGCCGGACGAGTGTAATTGTATTCATTCACGATCTGGTTCAGGCCATTGAACCCGATGATGCTCATAAATGCCCCGGGAACACCATGGCCTGTGCAATCTACAACAGCGAACAAGATTTTATTTCCTTTGCGCTCTATCCAGTAAAAATCGCCGCTTACAATATCCTTTGGCTTGTAAAGAATGAATGCATTTTTCAAATGTTCGGCAATGCTACTCTCGCTCGGCAAGAATGCTTCCTGAATACGCTTGGCATACTTGATACTATCGGTAATGTGCTTATTGGTTTCTTCAATGATCTCTTTTTGTTTTACCACCTCGGAAGTCCGCTCTTTCACTTTATCCTCCAGGTTCTCTACCAGGTTGGCATTTTCCAAAGCAATAGCGGTATAAGTGCCAAGGGTTTTTAAGATATCAATGTGAAGTGGTTTGTAGGCAAATTTTTCAAAGCTCTGTACCGTAATAACGCCAACAACTCTTTCCCCGATCATCATCGGACAAAAAAGCAATGAGCTCGGCATATCACCTGCCGGAACCACAATTTTGCTGGTGTATTTCTGGTATTCATTCAGGTTGTCATTGATAAAAATTTCTTTCTTATTACGGACACACCACACCGAGAAATTATCAATATTGTCCATGGAAACGGAGAGTGAGCCAAGCCGTTCGCCTTTTTCCATCTCAAAACGATATTCTATTTCATTTTTATCCGGTTCATAAATGCGAACACCGAAACAATCAGCATTCATCAGTTGACTTACATTTTCATGCAGGTTCTTAAAGATGGAATCAAAATCAACACTTGAAATAATTTGCTGACCAATGCTTCCCAGCAGGCGGGTGTTTTCATGTGAGCGTTCAATTTCTTTGGTGCGGTCATTCACCCGCTCCTCCAATTTTTCATAGGAAGTAGCATTTTCAATTGCGATGGCGCAATATACCGCCAGGTTTTTTACCAGGTTGACATGGTATTCTGTGAACGCATTTTTATTAAAGCTCTGCACAGTCAGCACGCCGATCTTTCTGTCGGCAATTCGCAATGGAAGATAGATGATGGATTGAACACTTTCACCGGCAGTTGGTTTCAGACGCTTTTGAACATAATTATCAGCTTCAAGCTCATAATCATTGATGATGATTTCAGTTTCGTTATTGAAGCAAAGCACCGGCAAACGGTTGATATCGGAAAGTTCATACCCCGAAGAACTGAGCACTTCGCCATTTTCAATATAGCCGGGGAAAATAATTTCCTTATGATCTTCAGATGCAACACCAATACCAAATCCGGGAGCGTCCATTAACTCATTAATAATAGCATAAACAGTGGTGTTGATGTTTTCAACAGAGAGCTGAGAGATAATCTTTTTTCCGAGGTCGCTTAACACCACAAGATCATTGGAAAGCAATTCGAGCTGCTTGTTTTTTTCACTCAACAAAGCTTTTTCCTTTTCCATCTGTGAAATGCTTATTTGCATTTCCACACCTTTTAGCTTTTGTTTGTTTTTTTCGCTGAAGTACTCTTCTTTGTAAGTGAAATAATTCTTAAAATGTTCTATAAATTTTTCAGTATTTGCCTGCTTTTCATAATAACGCGAAAGCGCTTCATGCGTTTTATAAATAACTTCTTTGGTTTTTGTTTCAATAGAGATGGCAAGCGCTTTTTCCAGATGAGGTAGCGCCTTATCATACATTTCCGTTTTCAGAAAGAGATCACCCAAATGAAGGTTTGTTTCTGCAATGCCGGACTTAAAATTAATCTCTTCTCGAATAGAAAGACAGTCCAGGAATAATTTTTCTGCTATTTTGAACGCATTAGCGGCCATGTAGATCCTTGCCAATCCATCGAGTGCATAAGATTCCACATTCTTCAATCCCAGCGGACGAGCTGTTTCCAGGCTCCGTTCTTTAAAGTCAATGGCTTTTTCAATATCATTGATGTTAAAATAGGCCGCCCCCAATCCGTCAAAAATTCTTGCAAGCAAATGTTTGTCTTCCAGTTTTTCCGCTACAAGCAGGCCTTTCGAAAGGGCCTCAATTGCTTTTTCATTTTCACCGGAAGTATAGAATACAGAACCAATACCATTGAGCGCGTTTGCCTGAGCGTTGATATCATTGCTTTTTTCCGCGCGGTCCAGCATTTCAGACGCATACTTTAAAGCATTGTCATAATCCGCAAGGAAGTAAAAGGCGCAAAAAATATGATAAAAAATATGTGACTCGAACTTTGAGCCAGGCATGGTTTCAAACTGAGCAAGCGAATCGAAAAGGTTTTTCAAGGCGTTTTCATAGTCGCCAAGCCACACTTGGCAGGCGCCTTTACAGGCTAAAGCTTGCGCTGTAATGGATAAAGAAGCAGAGGCTTTAAGGGCTGCATCAGCAAGCTCAACGCCTTTTTGAGGGTTTGTTCTGCAGATTTCCAGCGATTGGGTAATCAGTTGTTCCAGCGCTGTTTCTTCCACTTCCGCTACGTTTTCTTTATAATCCATGATCCTTGCCTTAATATAAGGACGGAAGATAAGAAAAAAACAGAACTAACAAAAGCAGAACATAAAAAAGCAAAAAGAGACTATAGGTGCAATAACACCTTTTAAAAATGTAAAGGAACAGCTGGTTACATCCACAAACAATTTGATTTCATAGAGTGGATAGAAAGCAGGATGTAATTAGTTGAGTGCTACCAGAATAATATAATCAATTAACAGATCCAACACACTTCAATATTCTCTTCGGTATTTTGAATCCTCGATCTTTTTGCTAACTTTATTGTAAACTAAACAGGAACACATGAAAAAAATAACTACTCTATTTTTCGTCGCAGGGATTGTTTCCTTGTCAGCCGCGCAGAATGAAGCCGATAAATGGCTTTTCGGAAGCGGCGCTGCGCTAGATTTTAGTAGTGGCAGCCCCACAGTAATCAGCAGTCCCATGTATACATCGGAAGGAACAGCAGCTATTTCTGATGCAACCGGGAAATTAAGATTCTTTACCAACGGTGTGGACGTTTATGATTCCACCAAAACCGTCATGCTCAATGGCACGGGGTTGCTTGGGGATATTTCTTCTACTCAGTCTTCCCTGATCGTTCCCTCGCCGGTATCAAATTCACAGTATTATATTTTTACAACAGGTGCTGACGGAACGGGAGATTTTCGTTACTCAATTGTAGACATGACTTTGAATGGTGGGCTTGGTGATGTAATGGCGGCCAGCAAAAATGTGATGCTGATGGATAGTACCACCGAAAAAATTGCTGCGATACGGGATGAAGGAAACGGAACCTGGATTGTAACTCACAAGTGGGGGACAAATCAATTTTATGCTTATCACTTAACTGCTTCGGGTTTACAACCACCGGTAATCAGCAGTGTCGGCACGGTTCATAACACATCTGTTATACAGAATACATACGGACAATTGAAGTTCAACAATTGCGGAACCCGCCTTGCTTGTGCAGTGGGGTATCAGGACATTGTTGAGCTTTTTGATTTTAACCTTGGCACGGGGGCTGTGTCCAACCCTCTAAACATTAATATGGCGGATAATGTATATGGTGTGGAGTTTTCTCCGAACGGAATGTTTTTGTATATAAGCAGTTACAATGTTTCCTGCAAACTGGCTCAATTTAATATTTCTCTTTCCACCCTGCCATTGATCCTGGCTTCAAAAACTCCTTTAAGCGTGACGGATGATCTATATGGCTTGCAGCTGGGGCCCGATGGTAAAATATATGTCGCCCGGTCCTATGGATCTTCCTTTCTGGGTGTTATTAACAGTCCGAATATAGCCGGCAGCAGTTGTAATTGGGTGGAAAACGGTTTTAATTTAGACCCGATGTTCAATGGTGTAAATGGTGCTTTATCGCTGCCATCCTTTATGCAAACCTACCTGAAGCTTGCAACCGGCGAGAGTTGCATAACAACTGATCTGGCGGATAGAAGCATTGAAAAGGAACATCCGGTTTACCCAAATCCCGCAATGGAAGAGTTTTATATGGATCTTTCTTCAGCAAACGGAAGGGTTGTTGTTTACGATTATACCGGAAGAGTGGTAGAGCAATTTGAAAGCGCAAACTCAATTTTGAAATTTGGAAAAAGTTACTCCAATGGAATTTATTTTGTCACTATTTTTTCTGCGGGGAAAACAGAAACTCAAAAAATAATTAAACAGTAAAGCAGCATTCCATTTGGTAATAAAAAAGCCACGCTTTTTTGTGCGTGGCTTTTTCAGAATGGCTAATGGAATTTAAAACTGTACTTCCGCATCTCCCTTATAGGATTTGCGCCAGGACCCGTCATCACCCCCTCTACTTTCTTCATTCATATCCTCTCCTTGAGATTCTGATTCTTCCGATTCTGAATCCTCTTCTTCCTCTTCTGTTTCCTGGCTCATTTCCGGTTCTTCATCAGATTCTGAGTAAACCTCTTGAACGCCTTCCTTGTTTGTTTTTTCTGTTTTTTCGACATTTTCTTTCTTAGAAGAAACTTCTTCATCTCCCTTCATAGAGGAGACTTCGCTATCGGTTTTTTCTTCCGATTCCGATCCGGATCGCTGTTGTTGCGACTTTTCCTGTTCCTTCATTTTGTTGCCTTGATTCACAGGTTCTTTTTCTGTTTTGCTTTTCGTTGTTTTCATAACACCCTCCGCTTTTAAATGATTATAGATTATGAAATAGATACTCTATCTATATATAAACGGGTAACAAAAGGCAGTATTGTTTTTGATTTAAGTCAATAGTTTAAAAGGGATAATGAATCGATGGATAGCGGGAATTAAGCATTGAGAATAGAAAGAGGCAGAAGAAATCAGCGTAAAATATGCTGTTTTTTGATAAAATAAAAAGCCCCCTCTGATTTCTCAGAGAAGGGCTTTTTTTGTGTCCGGCACTCCCAGATACCCTGACACAATATTTATCTTAATATAAATTTTTCCATTTGAGGCGCCCATAAACAATCCGACCAATCAGCTGTAAGAACCTTTCGCATGATTTTTTTTAATTCATTGCAGGAATTCGGCTTGATCACATAAAGATTAGCTCCGTTATTATATGCATTCTCTATATCCTTGATATACGATGAAGTTGAATAGATAATCACAGGGATATGCTGAAATTTTCCGCTTCTCTTTATTTCTGCCAGGCATTCTTTCCCATCTTTAAACGGCATGTTCAGGTCGAGAAATATGATATCAGGCAATGAAACATCATAGCTATTCATGTGATCCATCAATGTCGCTCCGTCGTTCACAGTATAGATAGTTGACTTTGGCGCAACCTCTGCTATTGTTTCCGCTAAAAACTGACGATCATCATCATCATCATCCGCCAGCAGTATGTTTAGCTTCTTTTTAGTTTTAACTTGTCTGAAACTTTTATATTCTGTTGAAAGCTGTTCCGACAACTCATAATAAACTCTCGTGAAGTTTAAAATGCCCATATGGGATTGTTGAATTGTTGTTTCCATGCTCGTACAGTAAATATGTGTTTGTTAATCAGGGGTAAAATTAGACGGACAGTACCCCTCCTGCAAAACATTGTTTTTCAATTATTCTATTCCCTTTTTTAGTAATTTTGCACATACGGAAAAGCAAATGATTGATCCTCAGCCGATCAAATAAAAATAACGACAAAATAAATACGCATCCCATGGACGAATTGGCCAGGTTAATTATGTCACTTACGAACTCTGAAAAGCGGTATTTCAAGTTATTTTCCGATATGCAAAGCGGCGAAAAAGGCTATATCAAGCTATTTGATGCGGTGCGGAAGCTGGAAGATTATGATGAGGAAAAAATCCGGCAGATGTTGGCGGGGGAGGATTTTTTGAAGCGCCTGCCTGCCGTTAAAAGCTATCTGTATTCACAACTTTTAAAGAGTTTGCGCGTGTTATACTCAGGAAATACTGTTGGCTCGCAATTGAAGGAGATGATGGAGGATGTTGCGATTCTGTATGAGAAGCGTTTGTACAAGCAGTGCGCTAAGATCCTGAATCGTGCGCGCGAATTGGCAAAAACAAATGAAATGCTTTCCGCCCATCTTGAAATAAATGCCTGGCAGGAGAAAGTGCTAACAGAACTGCTTCCCATCGATCGTTTTGAAAAAATGCTGGATGAAACAGCGGCAGAGGAACTAAGCACTGCCGAAGCTCAAAAAAATGCGATTCAGTACCGTCACCTATACAATAAAATCAAGCTGATCAACCGAAAAATTAAAGAGGCCCGAAACCCAGAGGAGATGCTGCAGTTCCAGGCGATTCTCAATGATCCTCTGCTAAGCTCGATCGACAAAGCGCTGAGCTTTGAGGCAAAACAATATTTTTATCATATTCATCTTATCTTTAACCATGCAAAGGGAGATAATATGGCTTGCTACCGGATCGCAGACGCGCAAATGCAACTGATAGAAGCTTTCCCGGGCAAAATAAATGAAACACCCAAGATATATGTTACAGCGCTTAACAACGTGCTGATGTGCCAGGTGCTGCTCCATAATTATGACAATTTCGACAGCACATTGCATAAGCTGCGGACCTTTCCCGCCAAATCAATGGATATGGAAGTACACCGGTTTGTGAATTCTTCCATTTTTGAAATGGTGATGTGTCTTGATCGAGGAGAGTTCAAAGAGAGCTCTTTTCTGCGTTCGGAAATCATCGAAGGCATTCGTAAATACCATGATAAGATCAATGTAATTGAAGAGATCACTTTGTTGTATAATCTTTTCTATTCTTATTTCGGAAGCGGAGAATATTCAAACGCGCTCGGGGTGATTAATAAACTGTTGAATGAGTACAATAAAGAATTGCGGTACGATATACAGAGTGCCGTAAGAATCCTTAACCTGATCTTGCACTTTGAATTAGGCAATATTGGCCTTTTGGAGTACAATGCCGTTTCCACTTACCGTTTCCTTTATAAAAGCAAGCGCTTGTATAAGCTGGAGAATATTGTATTAAGTTATATCCGAAAAAAAATGCCGACCATTTATAATGCAAAGCAGCAGAAACAGGCTTTCATTGAGCTTAGGGAAGAAGTAAGCCAGCTTGCCGATCATCCCTATGAAAGTAAAGCATTTGAGTATTTCGATTATATTGCCTGGCTGGATTCAAAGATCGAAGAAAAGTCTTTTGAAAAAATTGTGCAGGAGAAATTTAAAAAGAAATACCTTAACAATCAGCGTTAGAATAAGACCATATTTAAACAAAAAGAGAGCAGAATCATTCTGCTCTCTTTTTGTTTATTCTTTATCAGATTAGTTGAATACCACTTTTCCTTTTTGGAAAACACCTTTGCTGTTATTCTTTAAGTTATAATAGTAAATACCTGCCGGGATTCCAGCTCGCTCGAATTTCAGATCGCTTCCCAAAATGGTAACGGAAGAAACTTCTCTTCCAATAATATCGGTAAGCGTGAATGTAAACTCATCACTGCTCATTTCGTTTTCATTCAGGAGTTTCATGTATACTTTATCGGATACCGGATTTGGGTAAAGTGTAAACAAGCGTTGTTCCGGTTGCTGTGATTCTGTTAGCAACGTATGCATCTTACCCGGTGTATAAATCCATGCAGCCAGATAGTTGACACATTGATTGGTCCCGATACTCCGGAAAGCTCCACCGATAAACAATGTAGAACTCACATCCGCCACAGCGTAAACTGGCTGACTTGATCGAGAATTTAAGAGCGACCAGTTAGTGCCGTCCCATGATTGAAGCATATAAGCAACGTTATTATTATTGGATAAGATGTATTTTCCGGATACAATCAGACGTTTATCAACTTCATGGAAGGTAATGGTGCTAACGGTGATGCCGCCGGTATAGCGCATTCCCTGACCAAGCGGGTTCCAGACAGTATCATTCCATCGCGCAATATTCGCAATGGAATCGCCATTCACCAATTCAAATGTTCCTCCAATATAAAGCTCATTGTTGTATACCTGCATGGTGCTAACCGTAACGCCACCAGTATAACCTGCTCCTCCTCCCACATCGCTCCAATTGCTTCCGTCCCATCGCGCTATATTATTTACAGGCTCGCCACCCGCAGAAGTAAATGTTCCGCCGGCATAGATCTGACCATGATATTCACATATTGAGGTAACAGGGCCATTTATTCCTGAGCCCAATGCTTCCCAGCCGGATCCGTTCCATTTGGCAATATTATTCAGTGTATCGCCATTGGAAGTAATAAATGTTCCGCCAACATAAAGCTCATTTTCAAAAACGGCTAAGGTGCTTACTGTTATGCCGCCTGTATAGTCGAGCCCGTTACCGAGTGGTGTCCAGGAGCTGCCATCATAATAGGCAATATTGTTACAAATTACAGAGTCGATAGAGCTGAATGTTCCTGCGGCCACCAGTCCATTATCAAAATGTGCCAAGGCGTGAACACTGCCCACTGTACCCGAACCGGCAACCTGGTTCCAGGCAGTTCCGGTCCAATGTGCGATTCCTGAAACGTTGGCTGTTCCAACCTTCGTAAATGTTCCACCTATGTAAAAGGAAGAAGCAGAGTCTGTAAGAATGGTCCTAACGGAGGCATTTAGCGTGTCTCCCACGGGGAACCATCGGTATTGAGCGCTGGCGTTTAAACTTAGGAAGACAGTAAATAGGAAGAGAGTAATTTTTTTCATCAGATTCATTCGATTATTATTTTAAATAAATTTATCGCAAGTGCTTATCGCGGGCAAATCAAAATTCCATATTTATTCTAATCCCACCTGCCTTAAGATAGCATTTGCAGCAAGGCATAAATGATACCGAAAGAAAAAATTTTTCGAATTATCCCTATTTACGGCTCTTTATCGGGCAAAGATTCAATTTTAGGGTGTAATCAGACCAATATGAGGCGAAATTGTGCTGATAATGCCCTACAAAATGGGGAAGGAATTCCCCGGAGTCTGGATTTAGTCGATGTGTCAAGGAAACAAAAGCTATTTGGCACATTTATTTTTGAAAGTGAATTACTAATCCCAAAACAGATGTCTTTTATAGTAATTGATGCAGAAGAGTATATTTTAAAAATTCATGATGATAATTATCTGGAATTTATCATTAAGGAAGGTGCAACGTTGGATGTGAGGGTTGCTTTGGAAGCCAAGCAGATAGTGGAAGAATACAGGCCCGGGATCAAATTTTTTGTTTTGGCCGAAGGAATGAATTTCTTCAATATTACCAAGGAAGCAAGGGAATTAAGCGCAACAGAAAGCTTTGTTTCACAGGCAGAGGCGGTTGCATTTCTTACCACCAGTATTTCAATGATTTTTCTAGCTGAAATGTATAAAAATATCAGCAAGCCACCGGTCAAAACAAAGATTTTCCATACCCGCGACAATGCCCGCGATTGGCTTAAAGGTCAGGTGCAGGAACGTGCGATGATCGCTTGATTCAGTTAGTATCTCTGCATAGTGTTCAGCGTTTCAATCACTTACATTGAAGCCACAGAGCAGCAGAACCATCCAATAATTCGCTGGCAACTTCGTTTCTGGTTCACATCCAGCATGATATCAAGTTATTAGAGTATTGAATCATTAGGAATAGCGAGTCAAATGATTTTTTAATGGCCATAAATCAAATGTGGTAAAATAATTTTTTTACCTTTGTGCGCTTAATTAGAGCTGTTCTTGTTTTGCAGTAAAAGAACAGCTGAGCATACAAGCTCTTTAAAAAATGAATCAGAGCAACAAAAGCTCATCCTAAAAAATCAGAAAAAGGTCCTGTGGCCGAGTGGCTAGGCAGAGCTCTGCAAAAGCTCCTACAGCAGTTCGAATCTGCTCGGGACCTCAAAAAATCCCCCTTCCCGGAAACCGGGAAGGGGGATTTTTTATTTCACAGCACCCAAGTCGGAGGCTTGAAGGTGCGGAGAAATAAAAAAGACCTATCCGCCTGTCAGACGGTTGGGGATTATGCTTGTTCGGCGACCTCCATTCAGATCATGAGCGAAGCGAATAATCTGAATAGGAATCTTTCCAAGTTTTAACTCGTCTTTTATACTTGATTTTAAGTGATCATTGTTTATACTTGGACTAGGAATACAAGGATCGCGAGAAATTGAAAAGTCAGGGTGAAATTTTAACGTTTGTAACATCTGAAATCAAAGATAATAGGTGCCTTTTTAATGATAGTTGCCTTCTCTTTCTGTCTGGTAGCAGGAAATTTATCAGATAGCACAAATGCCTTCACGCCAAAGATATATACAAATTTTATTTTAGGAACAGGTTATCTGGCTCTCAATACCTCTGGAGCTGGTATTAAGTACTGCGGATCTCTCCGCGGAAAAAAAATGCGCGTTTTGGGATTGGCCCTTCTGTCTTTTTTGAAAGTATCCAGTTTACTAATAATGTAAAACTACCTTCCAATATTACGGAAGTCAAAATGACTCTTACCACTCCGGGCCTCAATATTCAGTATTATCTAAATAAATTTCTCTCCTGTCAGATCGGACTTTCAGCTCTGATAGGAACGGAAGAAAAACAAAGATATTTTATAGAAATACCAACCCTAACCCTTTTGGTCAGCCAGTTCTAGAACAGTTATCAAAAAATCGAATCAAGCTTTATTGCAGGAGCTCAGTTTGAACAAAATTTCTTGTTCATGAAGGAAGGAAGAACGGGTATTGTATTTGGTGTCGGCTTGTTTGAAAGAATACTCAACTCTGATTTTTATGAAACCGACTTTGGCGCAAAAGCATATTTAGGATTTCATTTTTAGGCTTTTAAATAAAAGATATTGTATTTGCTCGAATAATTAATCTCTGCTGGTAATCCCTGGCCTGCCATACCGCTTGAATACTATTTAGCGATCGGGCCTTGTGGCATTTAAGTACGTCTTGGTTGTCAATAAATGTTCCTGAGTGGTGTAGAAATCAAGCTCGGTCGCAATTAACATGTGTACCACGGCATTTCGAGTGTAAGAATGCAGAAAGCAAACAGTTTTCTTCTTATATGAAATGCCAGGATAATATCTTCTGCAACAATTTCCGTTTTATCAAGAAGCTTGGTGCCTTCATGATCTCTTATATTATTATTGATGAAATTATCAATGTTTTTTTCAATGAAAGGAGCGATATTATTTGCAGTAAGGCATTCTAAAATCTCCTTGTTGGTGCCCGGGTTAATTCTAATAACTGAGATTCAGGTATTTTAGAGAGTGGGCGCATCATAGGAAGATCCAATTCACGGCAAAAGCGGATCCCAACCGTTCAAAGTTTATGATGCAGTAAAAATTTGGCAAAATCAGGCAGGTACTGGAATTTAAATTTTGAGCTATCGATGTTATGTTTCATAGAGCCTTTCCTAATGCGACATTTCAAATATAAAAAAAAGCGGCTAATTGCCACTTCATAGTCGATATGTTTTTTTGGACCAACCTCTTTTGTTGGTCTATGCAACTGCCTTTAATTAAAGTCGAACGCCGATTACTAAAATATCGTCAACCTGTTCCTTGTCTGATTTCCAGTCTTCTACAAATTGCTCTAAATAGTCCTTTTGTTCAGACATTGATTTTTCCTGAATCTCGAGCAGGATTTGTTTGAATTTTTTGGTCATTAATTTTTTTCCACTCGGCCCGCCAAACTGATCGGCGTAGCCATCTGTAGAGATATAAAAGGTGTCGCCTTTCTGTAATTGAATTTCATGGCTTAGAAAGTGCTGGTCATCTTCTGTTAAACCACCGATAGCCTTTTTGGTACCTTTAATTTCTTCCACCTCTGTTTGTCCTTTGCGGATAATCCACAGTGGTCGGTTGGCACCGGCAAATTTTACAATCCGGTTGATCGTGTCGACCGAGCAAATCGCGATGTCCATTCCATCTCTTGTGGATTCAGGACTTTCTGATTGCTGCAGTGAACGTTTGATTCCTTTGTTTAAATAACTTAAAATGGTGGAGGTGTCTGAGCTTTGTGCAACAGCTTCATTTAACTGTTCAGAGCCGATCATGCTCATAAATGCACCGGGCACGCCGTGGCCGGTACAATCGGATGCTGCAATAAAAAGGGATTGATGGTCCTTATGGAAAGAATAAAAATCACCACTTACGATATCTTTTGGCTTGAATAGAACAAAACAGTTTGATAAAGCAGAATATATCTCTTCTTTTTTAGGCAATTTTGCCGTTTGAATTCGCTTCGCATAATTGATGCTGTCGGTAATGTTCTTGTTTCTTTCTTCTATCAGCAGCTTGGATCGCTCTATTTCTGATTTTTCAAGGTTGGTAATAATAAGTTCTTCCGCTAGTTTTTCTTTCTCCTTTTTCTGAAATGCAAGCTCATCGTTAGCAGCCATCAGCTCGATAAGTCTTTCTTTTTTCTCTTGGTTTTGAAGTTTTAACTCATCCGCCCGTTTTTCATTTTCCTCGTTTTGAAAAGCGATTCTTTTATCAGCAATTAACAGCTCAAGCGCTCGTCTTTCTTTCTCTTCGTTTGATGACGCAAGATCTTTGCCGGCAAAAATTTTAGCGATTGACTGAGTGATCTTCGAAAATTGATCCTGGCCTTTGATGATATAATCGGCTATTCCGTATTGGTATGACTTTAACGCCACCTCAATATGATCGTTGTTTGTGAGCATGATTACGCTTGTTTGAAGATCCTTCTGCTTTATTTCGTTTAGGATCTCCAAGCCATTAGCAGCATCAGGAGATACGCTGTTGAGGTTGTAATCAAGAACAATTAGTTCCGGCATCAATTCATAGAAACGACTCATACATTTTTCGCCGGTTTCAAACAAATGTATTTTCACCAGTCTGTTTTGAAAAGCGGTTTCTATGGTGCCTTTTAATGCAAGTGAAAAAACAGGATTGTCATCTACAACAAAAACGGTTATCAGCTTTTCGGAATTCATTCCTTTAAGCTTTGTACTGCTAGTAATCTGATATCTATTCGCATTGGGTACTGTAAGCTGTTTTTGTATTGAGTGTGGAGTAGAAGCGATATTCAACTTTGTTTTTTTATTTAAGGATGGTTGGTGCAAAAATCTGAATAGTGAATACAGCCGCAACCAATACAACGATGCAGGCACCAAAAACGAGTGTTAATCTTTTATAGAAGCTGGCTTCACGCTTAGCTTCCATTGTTTTGAAGAGATTAAATAAAGCGTTGTTGATCTTCCGGAATTTGGTTTCCGTTTTTACAACATAGTCGGAAGCTCCGTGCTTGAAAGACTTGAGTGCAATTTCGATGCTGTCCTGTGCGGTTAGCATAATAACAGCCGTTTTCTTTTCTTCCTTTTTGATCCAGTCCAAAACCTTGATGCCATCTACAGCATCCGGATGTTTGCTGTCCAGGTTATAATCAAGGATTACAACTTGCGGCTTTATTTTTTTAAATTCCAGCATGCAGATCTCGCCGGTTTCAAAAGCATGAACCTTAATTTGTTTGTTTGGAAAGGCCGTTTCAATATCGCCTTTTAATGCCAGGCGAAACACGGTGTTATCTTCTACGATGAAGATGTTGATTTGATTATCGTTGCTCATGATTAATGTTTTTGGTTTTTGTTTATGTCTTGTTAGTTTATATTAATTTTTTTACTGCAGGCCGATCTCAAACTTCATCTGATCAGTTTGGTTTAAAAGCTCGTTAATACATTGCTCTACCTTTTTAAATGCATCGTCTCCTTTTTGTATATAGCTGTATTCATTTTTTGCAATGGCTTCGGTTATAAGCGCAATATCTTCCAAGGCACTTAGCACAATGATTTTTGTTTGCGGCTTCAGCTCTTTTATTCGCATTATAATTTCAAAACCATTTTGTGCTTCTGGGTACTTAGAATTCAGAAAATAGTCGACTATCACAATGGTTGGATTTCGTTCCATCTCCATTTCCATGAGGCAAACCTCTCCGATGCGGAAAACCTTCAGTTCGATATCCGGAAAGCGACTTTGCAGGAATGTTTGCAAAAGCTTGGAGTATACTTCATTGTCTTCTACAATAAAGACTGTTTTTTTTTCGAAACTCAGCTGTTCAAAATAGTTTGTTGACATGCTTGTTGATTTTAATTTTGGTTGGTTAGATCATTCATAATCATGCTTTGCTTTTTCGATTTCTTCAATTGCCCGGGTGCACAAAGTATTAAGCGTTGTATTCAATGCTCTTATTTTCCCGATTTCTGATCCTTCTCCACCCAGAAATTCCATTTCAACCAATAAGGGTTCGCTGGCTGAAACGCCCATAATTGAAAGGGAAGATTTCATGGAATGTGCAAGATTTTTAATAATAACATAGTCTGATTTTGCTACGGCATTATTTATATTGAAAAGCTCTTCCGGAATCTGGACAAGGAAGGCATCCATAATGCCTTTAATTAAGCTTTTCTTTGCGCCCATCATTTCAATGAGATATTTGAGCTCGCAAACTGTTTGTCCGGATGCGTCATCCGCAGTAGCGTTGTAGAGAATAGTTGTTTCCATGTGATTATGATTTAATGGTAAGGTCATACATTTTTTCAAAAAGCAGATTTGCATTGATTGGTTTTGAGATGTAGTCGTTCATACCTAAACTAAGGCATCTTTCTTTTTCTCCGGCCATTGCATGCGCAGTCATTGCTATAATGGGAATATTATTTTTAAGTTCTTTTCTGATAATGGTAGCGGCTTCATATCCGTTCATAACGGGCATTTCCATGTCCATCAGAATAATATCGAAATTGTTTTCTTTTAATTTTTCTATTCCAACGCTTCCGTTTTCTGCTACCTGTAATTTCAAGTTGCCTTCGGAAAACAGACTCAGGATAAGCTTTACATTCAGCTGGTTGTCTTCCACCAAAAGAATATTTAACTTGCTAAGTTCTTCCATGTTGAATTTATGTCCGGAAATTTCTGCTGCTGGCGGCGCTTTCACTGATTTTTTGTACGGAATACAAAAGGAAAAGGTGGAGCCTACTTTGAATTCACTTTTTACCGTCAAGGTTCCTCCCTGGAGTTCTACCAGTTTTTTGGCAATGCTCAATCCTAGGCCGGTGCCGCCGTATTTTCTTGTTGTATGCGATTCCGCCTGACGGAAGCGCTCGAAGATGTGTTCAAGTTTATCGGAAGGGATACCGATTCCCGTATCAATAACAGAAAATTCCAGTAAGGTAGTCCCTTCTTCGTATTGTCCTTTAACCGCTTCAATTACGTTAACATTTACTTCTACCTGGCCTTTTTGTGTGAATTTAATGGAGTTTCCTGCCAGGTTGATAATGATTTGTGTAAGACGCGTAGGGTCGCCCAGCAAACTGTCGGGGATATTATCAGCGCAGTTGAATACCAGTTCGAGGTCTTTCTCTTTGGCTTTTCCCATTAGCATTACGTTTAGCGACTTGAAAATTTCTTTCACACTAAATGTATGCTCCTCAAATGTCATCATGCCTGCTTCAATTTTCGAGATGTCAAGAATATCATTGATAATTGTTAGCAGGTTTTCACCAGCTGTTTTGATGGTGCGCACATATTCTTTTTCCTGTTCAAGCAGTTTTCCTTTCGACAGAATATCTGAAAATCCGATGATTGCATTCATAGGCGTTCTGATCTCATGACTCATGTTAGCGAGAAAAGCTTCTTTTAATTTGTTGGATTCTTCGGCCTTTTCCGTTGCTCTTTCTGCATTGCTTTTTGCTTCGATTAACTCGTTCTCAAATCTTTTCTGATCAGTAATATCTCTGGCAACAACAACTACGCCGAGCACATTTCCTCTGTCGTCTTTATAAACTGATCCGTTGAATAATACATCCGTTAGCTTGCCGCCTTTATGCCGCAATGTAAGCGGGGAGTCGGCAACAGAGCCTTTCGCAAATACTTCCTGATAAACTTCACGTGCTTTTTGTGGCTCAGTGAAATAGTGGAAGAAATCGGTGCCTGTGAGCTCTTCCCTCGTCATGCCCGTGATATTCGCAGTGGCTTCATTCATATCGGTGATTTTCCCTTCGATGCTGATGGTTACCAGCGGGTCAAGACTTGCTTCAATAAGACTCAGAGAGTATTGAGATAGCAGCTTTTGGGCAGTAACATCTCGCGCGACAATCACTACACCTAATACATTTCCTTTGTCGTCCTTATAAACGGATCCATTAAAAAGAACATCCGTTAATTTACCCTTGGTATGTCTTAGCGTAAGTGGGGAATCGGCCACAGATCCTTTTGCGAATACTTCCTGATATACTTCACGAGCTTTTTGCGGCTCGGTAAAATAATTGAAGAAATCTGATCCGGTCAGTTTTTCGCGTTCTAGTCCGGTAATATTTACAGTGGCTTCATTCATGTCCATGATTTTGCCCTCAGTGCTGATGGTTACCAAGGGATCACGGCTTGCTTCGATAAGACTGAGGGAATATTTGGAAGCCAGTTTCACTGAATAGCTAAATGCCTCCAGCTCTTTATTGGCAATTTCGCGTTTTTCTTTTTCTTTATTTTGAAAGTCAAGTTCAATATCAGCAATGACCAATTCTGCAGCACGCTTCTCTTTCTCTCCTGTTTGGAACACCAGCTCTTTGTTTGCAATAAACAATTCGGCTGCTCTTTTTTCTTTTTCTTCGTTTTGGAAGGCCAGCTCTTTATTAGCGATGATTAGTTCAGCCGCTCTTTTTTCTTTTTCATCATTTTGAAAAGCGAGCTCTTTATTGGCAATGATTAACTCTGCAGCACGCTTTTCTTTTTCATCGTTCTGAAATACCAGCTCTTTGTTTGCAATGTTTAATTCGGCGGCTCTTTTTTCCTTTTCATCATTTTGGAAAGCCAGCTCTTTATTAGCGATGATTAACTCAGCCGCTCTTTTTTCTTTTTCATCGTTTTGAAATACCAATTCTTTATTGGCAATGATCAGCTCTGCTGCTCTCTTTTCTTTTTCTTCTGCTCTTTTTTCCTTTTCGCCGTTTTGAAAAGCCAGCTCTTTGTTGGCAATGATGAGCTCAGCTGCTCTTTTTTCCTTTTCTTCATTTTGGAAGGCAAGTTCCTCATTCGCGATGATTAGCTCTTCCGCTCTTTTTTCCTTTTCATCATTTTGGAATACAAGCTCTTCATTGGCAATGAAAAGCTCTGCTGCTCTTTTTTCTTTTTCACCGTTCTGAAATACCAGCTCTTTATTAGCGATAATTAATTCCGCAGCTCTTTTCTCTTTTTCATCGTTTTGAAACACGAGTTCTTTATTGGCGATGATCAGCTCTTCCGCTCTTTTTTCCTTTTCTCCGTCCTGGAAAGCCAGCTCTTTGTTAGCGATAATAAGCTCTTCTGCACGTTTTTCTTTCTCTTCATCCTGGAAAGCCAGTTCTTTATTAGCAATAAGTAATTCGGCGGCTCTTTTTCCTTTTTCTTCGTTTTGGAAAGCCAGCTCTTTATTGGCTACAAGTAATTCTTCGGCCTGGTTTTCCTTTTCGCGTTCCTGGAAAGCAAAATCAATGCTTGCAATAATTGCGTCCTCGTTCTTTTTTCTTTTAGCCATGTTCTTTACAGACAGCGTCTGTGTGTTTGTGTGTGTGAGTATTCTGCCGGACGATTAGTCAGTCCTAAAATCTTAATGTTTTATCCGGAACAAAGGTCAGCGACTTCCCCACTAAATGGCTTATACAATTGTAGAAATAAGTTGCAGGATTCCCACCTTTGGAAGCCGGGGGCGGCTGTATTGACTGCTACAGGCCTTCATTTTGTTGAATGGCTTGAATCGAATCCATTCACTGGTATAAATTTTTCATTTTCTTTTCTAAAGCATAGAGCATGAATTCAAAAAGAAGAAGCATCCACTCCATTCTAAGTAATTTTTTTCTTAAAAAGCATACACTTCGCCCTTCCACATTACAGATGCTGAAAGAAGTTTATCCAACAGTAAATTGGCGCCGGGTGGATTTTTATGAAGGCCTGCCTTGGTACACTCCTTTCATTGCTCCTTATGTGAATGCTCAAGCTTTGCCGCAGTTTTATTCGTTCAGCCGTTACCGGATTTACCTCACAAAATTTGATGAATCACGCGCACAATGCTTATCGGATATTGTGCATGAAGGCTTTCATGTAATGCAGGCGATGGAGTTTGCCAAAGGCTATGGCCTCGGAATTTTAAGGGGGTTCACTGTTTATTATAGCGCGCTCTATATTAAGTATGGGTACCGCAATAACCCGTTTGAAATTCCTGCTTATGATCAGGAATTCCGCTTTCTGGATTTTTGTGAAAAGCATCATCAACACGGAATCCAGCCTGCTGTGGATCCGGCGATCTTTAAAAATATTTCTCAGGAAACACCCTTGGTTTTTAGGCATTTTGAATTCAGCTACAGGGAACGCTTTGTCCTGCTGGTATTGGGTTTTATATTTTGTTTGTTGTTATTGCCTCTAAAGCCATTGCTGGATGCATTGATCTTTTTAGTCAGGCTTGTGTTCTTTAAAAGGCGAAGGTTGGCAGGAGAAGTGCGCAGGCTTTAGGGTTTCAGGCCGATAATGCAAACATCATCAACCTGCGACAGGTTTCCTTTCCAGCTTTCAAAGGAAGCATTCAATTCTTCTTTTTGTTCCTGGATTGTTTTATCCTGAATGGAAATTATTAACTCTTTTAATTTACTGTATTTGAATTTTTTTTCCTTTTCGCCGCCAAACTGATCAGCATATCCATCGGTGAACAAATAGATGCTTTCTTCTTTTTTCAGCAGGAGCGTATGATTTGTGAAAGGCTTTTGATCATGGTAGAATCCAATGGGTTGTTTGTCGGGCTTTATCTCAGTCAATTCTTTTGAAAAGCGGTTTACGATCCAGAGTGGATTATTTGCACCGGCCCATTGAAGCTCTTTGGTAGCAAGGTTCAGGCGGATCAATGAAATGTCCATTCCATCCTTGCTTTCACCATCTTCACCTTTCTGGCTCAGCTCCTTGATTATTTTTTCTCTTAGCCGTTCCAATATTTCGGCCGGACTAATCAATTCTTCTTTCGCAGTTATTTCATTTAGAAAGGAGATCCCCAGCATGCTCATGAATGCGCCGGGAACGCCATGGCCTGTGCAATCAACGGCCGCAAGAAACAAACAGCCCTGTTTTTCGATATGCCAGTAGAAGTCTCCGCTGACAATATCCTTGGGCTTAAAAAGAATAAAATGATTGAGCGGAAAGGCAGAGGCATGTTGTTCTTCTTTTAACAAAGCGTCTTGTATTCGCTTGGCATAATTAATACTGTCCAGAATATCTTTGTTCTTTTCCTCTACAATTGATTTTTGTACCGCAATTACTTCATGGGCCTTTCTTTTATTTCGATAACTGCGATAGCTAACGGCAGCTAATGCGAGCATAAAAAGGAATGCCGCCACAAAGGCATTGCGTTGTAGCGTCTGTTTCTTGAGTTCCTCGTTGGCAAGTACATTCTTTTTTTCCTGCTCCAGCTTAGTGGCCTGCTCTTTTTTTTCAAACTCAAAGTTCATTTCAGTTTGCACCGCTTTTTTACTTGCTTCCTCATTAAAAATCTTGTCCTTTACTTCCGTAAATAATTTATGATATTCATAGGCTTCTTTAAAATTGCCCATCGCCGAATCGGCTTTGAATAGCCCTTCATAAGCGTTTTTGATATCCGGTAGGGCGGCAATTTCTGTGGCGATCGCCAGGCTTTTCTGCTGGTAGCGTTTTGCTTCGGCAGGTTTTTTTTCTTTCAGGCATAAGCTTCCGATATTGCTGTAATTCATAGCCACCCCCTGCTTATCGCCCATTTCTTCATAAAGGGCAAGCGACTTTGAAAAGAATTCGAGGGCTTCGGGATATTCATTTTTTGAGAAATGAATGCTTGCAATATTATTGTAGGAGCCTGCCATCTCCGCTTTATTTCCGGTTCTTTCCTGAATTGCCAAGGCCATCAGATAATACTCCAGCGCTTTCGACATGTCATTTTTGTAGTAATACGTGTTGCCGATGCTGAGATATGAATCAGCCATTCCATGCATATTTTTTTCCGTTTCATAAATCGCCAGTGATTTCAGTTGAACTCCCAAGGCTTTGTCATAATCACCATTGTTCTGATGAATAATCCCGAGATTACTGTAGGAAGCAGCTATTCCCGCTTTGTTTCCCAAGCCTTCCTGAATCTTCAGCGATTTTAAGTGGAATTCCAACGCTTTTGCGTAGTCGCCTTTGTTTTCATAAATGATACCAATATTATTGTACGAGTCAGCCATTCCCTGCCTATTCCCCATTTCATCATCCATTTTTACAGATTTGAAATGAAATTCAAGGGCTTTCGCATATTCACCTGTTATCTGGTGAATAATGCCAATATTCCCATAGGAAGAAGCCATCCCCCGTTTATCATTCATTCTCGCATGAATTTGTAAAGTTTTTGAATAAAATTCTAAGGCTTTTTCTGTTTCACCTTTATAATAGAAAATAGTTCCGATAGCATTATACGCGTCGGCCTGTATGGAAGGATTTGAACCGGAAGAATTTACAATGAGAAGCGACTGATTAGCGTATTGCAACGCTTTGTCGTAGTCGCCGTTGTTTGAATACTCTTTGCAGAGATTGTTAAGAATGGTTACTTTAATGCTGTCTGTTTTGGTAGCCTTAAAAAGGTTCAATAAGGAGTCAACATTACTTTGTGCAAACGTACTTTCCGTCAACAGAAAAATGAGGCAACAAAGGAGGGTATTTTTAATGATCGTCTTTATTCTCAAAAGTAGTTTAGATCTGCATTCATTATTATTTGCTAAATTAAGTTATTTTCTTCTGGCTTTTTGTAATCAAATGGTCGAATTCCTTAACTCCCAAGGGTTAAAAAAACTAAGCCCTTAAGGCATAGTTTTTTATCTTTGTGATTAATTCCTTAAATTGATATATGAAATCACTTTTCTTCTCAAACGGATATGCTCCACGGAGTGTGGATGCGGCTATGTTGCTGCTTCGTCTTGTATTTGGCGGATTGATGGCTCCTCATGGCTATTTCAAGTTAATGACCTTTGCCGAGGGGAAAACAGATTTTATTAATTTTATGGGTATGGGACCTTCCGCCTCCTTGACCCTCACTATTTTCGCAGAGCTGTTTTGTTCCCTGTTTTTAATGTTTGGCCTTTTTACACGCCTTTCGCTTATTCCTCTCCTTATAGCAACCTTTGTAATGGTTTCAGTGGCACATCACGGTGAGATAATGGGTGACGGTTTTCAGGCCTTTGCCTACATGGTAGTATACTTTGTAATATTTCTCTTGGGACCCGGGAAATACAGCCTCGATTATTACATTTCAAAAAAATATAATAAGGGCTGATAAAAATTGCCGCTCCATTCCCTAAATTTTTTACTGTATTTCGAATAATCGTTTGTTCCCTCCATATTGCGGTTCGAGGAGCAGATAGACTATTCATTTCCTCCAGTTGAATTTCAGGCTCTCGACGTTGTCAGGCGGAAAATCTTTTTTATTTGGTGATAAGAAGATTTGTGTGTTGAATTTGCCGCAATATTATATCCAAAAGTTGGTATGAATTTATAGCTGCACTGAGGAAACAAAGTAATGAAATGAAAAAATACCTTATTGTATTATTTCTTATCGCGATCTGCTGTAAGAATATGTCTGCTCAAAGTTTTGAATGGGCGAAACGCTGTGGATTATATGCCTTTGATCTTGGCTATGGAGTGGGGACGGACAATTCCGGCAATGTGTATATCGCCGGAAAATACGAACGAAATGCTTATTTCGGTGGAAAGTATGTTAGCTGTGCTGGTAACCATGATATTTATATAGCGAAATACGGTCCGTCCGGAAGCTTTAAATGGGTGCGAACCGCCGGAGGTTCCATTGGAGATTATGCACATGCCATTGCTGTGGACGGGGACGGAAACTGTTACATAACGGGTGAATACGAGACAACCACCTATTTTGGCTCCATTGCTTTAAAAAGTAAAGGGAACAATGATGTGTTTGTCGCAAAATATGATACCAATGGAAAATTGATCTGGGTGAAGAACTTAGGGGGCGGAACAGCGAACGACCGCGGTCTAAGCATTACTCTTTCCGGCGGGAACGTATATGTTTCGGGACGCTTCCAGGGAGCAGCCTATCTTGGCGGAGTGGAGGTGGTAACTGCCGGGGGCACCGATATTTTTATTGCTAAATACACAACAGGTGGAAGTTTCCAATGGGTAAAAAGAGCCGGAGGCTCAGGAGACGACGAAGGTTATGCGATCAGCAACGACCCTTCAGGGAACCTTTATATGACGGGTTACTTCAGCGGAACTGCAAAATTCGGCGGAGTTTCAGTAACCAGCAAGGGCGGCACGGATGTGTTTATTGCTAAATATAACTCCTCCGGTAGTGTTATATGGGTTAAAAGAACCGGTGGTACAGGTGACGATGCGGGCAATGCAATTAAGGTAGATAATTCTGGTAGAGTATTTATCACCGGTGGATTCAGGCATACTTCCACTTTCGGCTCTATTTCTATTTCTGCAGACGCTTTTGGTCATCCCGACATTTTTATCGCACGTTACGATTCTGAGGGTAATGCCGTGTGGGCCAAAAAGGCCGGTGGCTCCAACAGTGATGCAGGAAGAGCAATAGCAGTGGATGGAAGCTCTAATGTTTTTATTACCGGCAATTATGGAAAATCAGCCACTTTTAGTGGAACCACCATTTATGGCGCCGATATAACAGAGCTCTATTTTGCGTCGTATGATGCAGCGGGTAACTTTCGCTGGGTT